>RBWT01000045.1 GCA_004010275.1 Streptomyces huasconensis | reverse complement strand
GAACTCGACCGGCTCTCCGCCCGCACCGTCGCGGGGGGCACGCGGGGCTGGCGCCGCTCCGCGCCGCCTACGACCGCGTGGCACGCCTCGCGGGGCTGGCCGCCGGTACCTCCGCGGACAACGAACGCAGGATGCGCCTGGAGTCGTACGTGCTGGCCGCCCGCCTCGAACAGGTGGCGGCGGCCGCGACGGTCCGGCTGCGGCAGATGTCGTCGGGGCGGTACACCCTCGTGCACTCCGACGACCGTACGGGGCGCGGCCGTTCGGGCCTCGGCCTGCACGTCGTCGACGCGTGGACGGGCCGCGAACGCGACACGGCGACACTCTCCGGCGGCGAGACGTTCTTCGCCTCGCTCGCGCTCGCGCTGGGCCTCGGCCGACGTGGTCACCGACGAGGCGGGCGGCGTACGCCTGGACACGCTCTTCATCGACGAGGGCTTCGGCAGCCTCGACGACCAGACCCTCGACGAGGTCCTGGACGTCCTGGACTCGCTGCGCGAACGGGACCGCAGCGTCGGCATCGTCAGCCACGTGGCCGACCTGCGACGACGGGTGCACGCGCAGCTAGAAGTGGTGAAGGGGCGGGGCGGTTCGACGGTCCGCCAGCGGGGCGGGGCCTAAGGGCTGAGGCCCTCGATGCCGCACCAATCGCTGTCTATCCCTGCTTTTCCGCAACCGTCCTTGCCCTTGTGTCCCCCGTCTGTCCCCCGGAGGGGCTTCGACACTAGTCAGGCAGCTTCACGCACCCGTCGGCGTGTACGTCCTTGCAGGTAAGCGTCCGCGACAGCATTGTTTGAGGCCCATCGGTGAACTGCACCTCCGGTGAGCCGCACGCTGTGCAGCGTATGCCGTTGAGGCGGGGCAGCATGCCGGTCTTGTCGGGTGGGCGGGGGCGTGGCCCTGGAGTTGGATGTGGGCGCTGTGCAGGTCGACTTCGGTGTGTCTGGCCGCTCGCGGTTGATGTACAGCCAGGCCTGGTAGCCGACGGTTCGGTTCGACGTGCATGGGTCCGCTTCGAGTTCGGTCGTCCCGCAGCGGACAGCGCGGTCCCGCGCGTATGCCTACCGCGCCGACAGCGTCCTCACCACAATCACCGATCAACTCACCGGCGAACAGCGCACCATTTCGCTTGACCCGATCGGCAGGCCGCTCACGGTCACCGCCGAGGGCTGGAACGAGTCGTATGCCTACGACACGACAGGTAACCAAACCAGCGCACGGTGGCCCGATGAGGCGCCCCACCCCGAAGCCCGCGGCGAACGAACCTATACCGGCACCCGAATACGCGCCGCCGGAGATGTCCGGTACGAATACGACGCAGCCGGTCGCATGATCCTGCGCCAGAAGAAGCGCCTGTCCCGCAAGCCCGAAACCTGGCGATACGAGTATGACGCCGAGGACCATCTCATCACCTGCGTCACTCCCGACGGCACGACTTGGCGCTACCGCTACGACGCACTTGGGCGCCGCACCGCCAAACACCGCATGGCACCCGACGGCGAAACGATCCAGCAGTCCATCCACTTCACCTGGGACGGCACCAACCTCGTCGAACAGACCGAGAGTGCCACGAGCGTCATCACCACATGGGAGCACCACGACGAATACCCCCTGGCCCAACTCGAACGCCGTGCTTCCGCGGAAAGTCTGACGCAGGACGAGGTCGACACCCGCTTCTTCGCCATCATCACTGACCTGGTCGGAACACCGACGGAACTCGTCGACGAACACGGCAGCATCGCCTGGCAGTCCCGCACCACCTTGTGGGGCACCACCACCTGGAACCGCGGCGCATCCGTCTACACCCCGCTGCGCTTCCCCGGCCAGTACGCCGATCACGAGACCGGCCTGCACTACAACCTCTTCCGCCACTACGACCCCGAGACGGCCCGGCTTCACCAGTCCCGACCCCCTCGGCCTTGCCCCCGCCCCCAACCCTCCTCACCTACCCACACAACCCCCACACCTGGAGCGACCCGCTCGGGCTAGTCCCCAAGGCATGCCTCGAGATGGACGCCTACCTGTGGGACGGCAGCGTCCGATTTGGCAAACTGGACGATCTCGGGCGCCCCACCGGAGCTTGGGCGGCACTCCGCAAGGACAATATGAAGGGCGGTACCGGAGCGGCGCCCTCCATCTGGCCGCCCGGCTGGCGCGGGGACGGTCGCCTGTTCAACGAGGCACGTGGTCACCTGCTGGCCAGAAAGCTCGGCGGGCCGGGAACGGGCGAGAACGGTTACCGGAACCTGGTCACGTTGACGCAGAACCCGGTAAACACCCCGATCATGCGCGGAATCGAGAAAGAGGTGCACCAGGCGGTGTCGAAGGGGGAAAACGTTCAGTACTCAGTTGTGCCTGTCTACGAGGGAACAAACCCTGTACCTATCAGGCTCAATATCTCGGCGCACGGTGACCGCGGATTCAGCTTGAATCGGCCGCTGGAAAACCCCGCCGCCGGCGTACGCATCCCTGTACCCAGGTAGACCGACCGTAAAGTGAGGCGAACAATGACCCGGACCACTCCACCCCGGCCGGTGGACATCGAAGCGGTCTTCCCTGAACTGAGATCCTACCGACGGGACTGTATTCGTCTTCACCCTCGCCCCGGCAGTCCTGGGCCCACCGACAGTTCCGTTGGCGGCCCCTTTCTGTGGCCTGCCGGCGAACCGTGGCCAGTCTGCCAAGAGCCGCATGAACGGGATCGGGGCCGAAAGGTTGAAGACGTCCATGAATGGCGCCGCATCCTTGCGGCGGCTTGGCGCAGATCTCCAAGTAGCGGACCGACCCCGGCAGAACTCCAGCAGCTGTCCACGCTAGAGCGACACCACCACGTCTCGGGGATCACCGACACCGCTCCTGTCCCGTTGCTGCCCCTGACACAGATCTTCGCTCAGGACGTTCCAAGCCTCCCCGCACCCGAGGGAGCCGATCTGCTCCAAGTCCTGTGGTGCCCGTTCAGTGCACACGGCGATTTGGCGGCCCCGGGCATCCACATCAAATGGCGTAGCTCGTCGCAAGTCGGTGAGCTCCTGACGCAGCCCCCGCTCCCCGCGGTGGTCGGTGACGACGAGTACGTACCTGAACCCTGCATTCTGCACCCGGAGCCTGTCACGGAGCATGAATACATCGGGCTGCTGGACCCCGGTCTGCAGGAGCGGATCTACGGATGGGAGGACGGTCAAGCGGAGGCTGATGACTTCGAGGATGCCGAGCCGCCTCGCTATCAGACTGACCTCTCCACGGCACCTGGGTGGAAGATCGGAGGGTACGCGACCTGGGAGACGAGTGACCCATACGAGGTCGTGTGCGACTGCGGCACGCCGATGAACCCACTGCTGACCATCGCCAGCACCGAGTGGGAGGACGAGACGATGAGCTGGACGCCGGTGGAGGACCGCCATCTCGCAGAGGAATCCGAGGCAAACACCCCCACACGTGTGACCGTGGGCAGAGACGGTTCCCTGAGTATCTTCGCCTGTCCCTCGAATCCAACGCACGCACACCAAATCACCCTGCAATGATTAAAGGAACATGCCGCTGGCATGTGAACCGTGCTCGTAGCCGTCTCCTGCCTCTGCGCGATGGTTGTGATTGGGGCGGCTGCCGAGCAGGCAGGGGACCAATGGGTGCGGAGGTGTGGGCGCGAAGTCAGTAAGGTCGCGACTGCACCGCATGCAAATGCCTCGGTACATGGACGGCTCTGCGTTCGCGAAGAAGATCGCCGTGAACGGCCGTCGGTCTGCGTGCTGTTGGTGCGGTGCACCCAGATTGGTCAGGCGATCATTGACCGGCTCACCGTAATCTCTTCAGTCGTAAACAGGGCTGATACTCGCAGTATTGGTGGAGACCATTCGTGCATGCTGAAAAGTCGGATACCCGCTCATAGGGTCTCGTGCTCGGCTTCATCGCCGTCTGGCCCCGGATTGGGGCCGGTGTCGGACGCTTCGATGACGTCGACTACCGGCCCGGCCTCTCTATTAGTCCCGGCCGTCTTACCTCGGCTCGCGAAGCCACTGCCCGGGCACAACAGTCCTCCGGGCCCGCTTGTCAGATCCCCCGGCCATCGCCGGGACTGGGATGATCTCCTAGCCACTGCTGAAGTTCGCGGTGGCGGAACTGGTAGGCGGTTCCCGACAGACGCATCATCCCGGCGGAGCAGCACCAGTCGAGGAACGCGCCGAGTCGCCACGGCAGCTTGCCGCGGGTGCACATGAGGAAGACCAGATACCGGCGAGTGAGCCCGATCCTGATCAACCCGGCAGCGAGCGCGGCGGTTAGCCCCAACACCAGGCCGCTGGCGATCTGGCGACCCTCGTTTATATACACCCCGTTGATCTTGGGGTGCGTCCCGCCCAATACCGCCGACACTTCCGTCCATTCACCGGTCAAGAAAAGCCGCAGGATCGACCCTAAAGGGATGTTAATACCTGCTCCGGAACCGCTTGCATCTTCATCGACCAGCATCATGAGGCTCGCTAGGACAAAGCCTACGAGCCCGCCGGTGAAGCCACTTGCCAGGCCGGCCAAAGTGCCGTGCGGGAGCGTGCCCCGGATGATCCTGCGCGGCTTGTTCGCTGTGGAGGGTTCACCTGAGGCTCCGTCTACGAGTCCACTCAGGATGCCGCCCACGAACCCACTCAGGACTCCGAGTGTGAGGAGGATCAGGGGGAGCCCTAACCAGCCTGGCAGCTCTTGGGAATCGCCGAAACCGATCATCTTGATGTACTGCTCTGGAGGGAGGGCTTCCCAGCTCCAGGCCAGGAGGTCGAGGGCGCAACCGCCCGCCAATCCCCACAGGGCACCTGTCAGCAGACCACGCCGCAGCCCTGCAGCGAAGCGCCGCAGTCCGTCGCGTGTCCACAACAGTGACCACTGAATGTGCCGAGGAGCGCGCTGCCTGGATCTTGCAACACCAAGTCCCGCGAAGACAGAGACCAGCGCCACGCTGACCGGGACTGCGAGGTCCGCCTGTTGCGGAGAGAGGAGCAAAGGGGCCGTCTCTTCCTCGGGCAGGACAGCGAAGAGAAGCAGGGTGAGTAGGAGCGGTGGCAGAAGAACGGCGAAAGTGGTCAACAGGGCGTCGGCAGCACGAACACGGCGGCGTCCGGCCAGTGGCCACAGTTGGTGGAGTATCAGGTCGGTGCCCGGACGTGAGTCGGCAGGCGGGTTCAGGTCAGGTCCCGGGTTCGGGGCGTTGAGGTGAGTGGCGAGACGTGCGAGCCACCGGTGTGTCCTGGCAGCGTCGTAGCGGTCGGGGTAGAGGGCTGTGGCGGCGGGGATGAACCGAGCCAGCAAGTGCTCGTCGAGCTCGTCAGGTGTGCTGTATCGGAGGAGGTTGGCGGGATCGCCGTCACGGGCGTACACGGTCGCCGCGAGGCACAGTCGCCAGGGAGTCGACAGCGTGGTCGTCAACGGACCGGCCCAGTCATCGCGCAGTGCCTCCAGAACCGGCGCCCAGCGCGTGGGATCATCAGCGCGTTGTAGCAGGTAGGTGCAGGCGTCCTGTGGAGGGACGGGGGCGATGTCGATGCGTGCGGCGTCCAGCAGTCGCATCCGAGACGTAAGGGCGTCGTAGTGGGTGGTGCGGCAGGTCAGGATGAGGGGCCCGGCAGTGCGGCCTTCCTGGTAGGTGTTCAGTGCGCGCAGTGCTGCCAGGGCGCGTGCGGCGTCCGCTGAGGGCATGCCGTCCGGTTGGGTGGGATCCATCTCGTCAAGCCCGTCCAGCACGGGAAGCACTCGGTTGTGTCGGACGAGTTCCCCGGCCATCGCGGCGGGCCAGTCGTAGACGTCGACGAGTTGGTGGACCAGCAGATCGCGCAGAGGGACGGTGGTGTCCCACTCGGCCATGGAAAGGCGTACTGGTACCGGGTCGTCCGCACCGCGCTCTTCGAGCAAGGCCAGCATCAGCTCCAGGACCAGCACAGTCTTGCCGGCCCCCGCGGCACCGGTGACGACGAGGCGGCGCGGATGCGTCTGCCGGTAATAGGTGACTACATCCGGGATGGTCGGGGTGCCATCGAACAAGCGCCCCGAGTCAGCAGGTACCGTCGCGGCGCGAGCCGGTACCGGCTGCACGGTGAAGGCGAGATTGATGCGCTGGATGTCGTCACCCAAAAGCTGCCGCCATTGCTGCTCCTCGGTCTCCTTGACCTGTACTGCCAAGGTTGCCGCCCAGCCACGTGCAAGATCCGCCAGGCCACCTTCTGGGGCGTGGCGCTGGGCCGACACCGAAACCACCAGAGCCGCCACACCGACCGGCAGCCCCAGCAGACCGGCGGTATCCGCAGCAGACATGCCCTTGGGCCCAGCCAGCAGCTGCGGCACCGCGTAAACCAGACTGGCTATCAGCAACGCCGCACCGCTGAAGCCCAGCCACATCCACCGGCGCCGATGCCCTCGGCCGCCTATCCCAATCCTTGCCACAGATCACCAGTCCTCGCGGCAGGCACAGCACCGACTAAAGAGGTCACGTTCCAGCGGTGCCAAGTCCGGTAATGCGTCCAGGCTGCAACGTTACTGACTTGATGGTGGTGTCGCTGCGGTATTGGATTTTGCGGACGCAGGGGCGTAGAGCGCCTCTCAGGTTCTCGCCATTCCGTCAGGAAGGCGAGACGAAGATCTTGTACCGCCTGAGCGGTGGACGTCGAGGCGTACTTCCCCGAACTGGCCGGCCACCGAAGGACGTGTACGCGGCTCCACCCGCGCCCCGGAGCGCCGAAGCCGAGGCGGCCCCTTCCTGTGGCCCGCGCACGAGCCGTGGCCGACCTGCCGAAAGCCTCACGTACGGGACAGAGAGCGGTGCATCGACGACGTACATCAGGAGCGCCGTATCCAGCAGGACGCATGGCGTCGTCATCTCCGGACGGGACCCTCATCGGAGGACCTGGCCGTGCTGTCGGCACTGCAGCAGGAACACCGCCCGCGTCCAAGACCTCGGTGCGACCGACCCGATTCCCTTCCTCCCGCTGGCCCAGCTGTTCGCCAAGGACCACACAAACTCCCGGCGTTCACCTGCGATGGCGGAATTCGGCCGAGTGCGGCGAGGTGCTCGAAACACCTCCCTCCCCTGAAGTAGTCGGCAGCGAGGGGTGCGTACCTGAGCCCTGCACAGTGGCGCCGGAGCAGGTGACAGAGCACGCATATCAAGAACTGCTGAGTGAGAACCTGCAGCAGCGAATCGAGGAGTCATCGCCACGTCGGGCGCAAACATCCCAACCCAGGTGACGGTGGGCCGAGGCGGTTCCTTGAATGTCTTCGTGTGCGCAGCGGATGCGTCCCACGCGCACGCCTTCAGCCTGCAATGAGAAGGCGCGTTGCGGCCGGCGCCTTGCGGCGGCGACGACGGGGCGAAGCCCCTCACCCCCCTCACGCGGTTGCATCCACGGACGACGGAACGCTCTCTGGACCCTTGCCTGGAAGCCGAATTGAGGCGGTGGCCGGTCGCGGGCCGGTATGGCGTAGCGTCTGGGGCGCAGTGTCAACGGTGAAGAGCGGAGCGGCCATGCGCGGCGCAGGCGATCGGATCGATACCTCAACTGCCCACTCGGCGCGGGTGTATGACTACATCCTGGGCGGCAAGGACCACTACCTCGTCGACATCGAGGCGGGCGACGCCATGTGCCGGCACTGGCCGGCGCTGCCCGTGCACATGTTGGAGAACCGGCGGTTCATGCACCGCGCCGGACGTTTCCTCGCTCAGGAGCAGGGTGTCCGGCAGTTCCTCGACATCGGCACCGGGCTGCCCACGGCCCCCAACCTGCACGAGGTGGTGCAGGAGGTGGCCCCCGAGTCGAGCGTGGTCTACGTCGACAACGACCCGATCGTGCTGGCCCACGCCCGCGCACTCCTGCAAAGCTCGCCGGAAGGAGCGACCGCGTACGTCGACGCCGACATGCACGACCCGGACGCCATCCTGGAGAGCCCCCAGTTCCGCTCCCTGATCGAGCTGGACGAACCGGTCGGCCTGATGATCATCGGCATCCTGCACTTCATTCTGCCCCCGGACGACGTGCGCCTGGTGCGGCGCCTGCTCGAACCGCTGCCGTCGGGCAGCTTCCTGGCATTGACCATCGGCACCGCGGACTTCGCTCCGGAGGAGGTCGGCCGGGTGGCGGAGGAGTACGCGCGGCAAGGCATGGATATGGCCCTACGGGATCTGCCGACCGCCACGGCCTTCTTCGACGGCTTGGAGTTGCTGGACCCCGGTGTCACCCAGGTCCACAAGTGGCGGCCCGGCCCCGAGCAGAACGGCATCGACGACCGGGCCATCGCCATGTACGGGGCAGTCGCCCGGAAACCGTGACCCGGAAACCGTGACCGGGGCGCCACGGCCGGCCGGGCCGGCCCTCAGCGGCCCAGCGGCCGTCGCGGCAGAGGCGAGGAGTAGACGATGCTCGTCGTCACCGAACCCAGGGCTCCGATCCGGCCCGAGACGTCTTCGAGGTGGCTCATCGAGCGGGCGGCGACCTTGATCACGAAACAGTCGTCGCCCGTGACGTGATGCGCCTCCAGGATCTCCGGTGTCGCCTCCACCAGGTCGTGGAAGGGCTTGTAGTTTCCGGTCGGATAGCGCAGTCGTACGAAGGCGAGGATCGGCAGGCCCAGTCGCTCCGGGTCGACCACGGCCGCGTAGCCCTGGATGACGCCCGCCTCCTCAAGGCGTCGCACCCGCTCGGTGACGGCGCTCGGGGACATGGAGACGGCGCGCGCCAGTTCGGCATAGCTGGCGCGGCCCTCCCGCTGGAGGACATCGAGGATGCGCCAGTCGGTGGCGTCCGCGGAATAACCGGTCATGACCGAGAGGTAACAGGGAAATCCCCGGCTGATCAAGAGGGATGCCGGGGATCACTGCTTCAGACTTCCGGTCATCGGCCATAGATTTTCTGCCATGAACACCACGAACGTGCAGCTCAGCGCCCCTTCCTCCGCCTCCGACGCCGTGGCCGACGCCGCCTCGAATCCGGTCCTGCGGGTTCCGCCCGCCTCCCCGGCCGCGGCCGTCGCGTACTTCGGGGCGAGCCTCGCCTTCCACGCCGACGTCTCCGACGTGGCGTCCGCGCTCGCCGGGGGAGGCGACCCCGGGTTCATCGTCATCGACACCCGCTCCACCGCCTCCTGGAACCAAGGGCATGTGCCCGGCGCCATCCACCTGCCCACCGCGCTCATCGCCGAGCAGGCGGAGGTGCTCCTCGACAAGTCGGTGCCGGTCGTCACCTACTGCTGGGGCCCCGGCTGCAACGGCGCGACCCGGGCAGCCTTGGCCCTCGCCCAACTGGGCTTCCAGGTCAAGGAGATGCTGGGCGGCTTCGAGTACTGGGCGCGTGAGGGCTTCGAGTTCGACACTTGGGAGGGCCGCGAGCAGCGCGCCCCGGACGCGCTCACGGCGCCTGTCGACGGGGATGCGTGCGGCTGTTAAGGGGGCCGGGGCGGGGAGGCGGAGTCAGGGTGGCGGAACGCGGGCGGCCCCCCAACTCCCCAGTGCCAGCAAGGAGCGAACCGCCGCCAATCCGACAGGCATACGTCGCGGGCGGCGCGACGGAGGCCCCGCCCCACCGCCCGCGAGCCGTCACAGCTTGGACAGTTCGTCCACCAGGTCGTCCAGGCCCAGCGAACCCTGGGACAGCGCCGCCATGTGCCACGCCTTGGCGTCGAACGCGTCACCATGGCGTCGCCGCGCGTTCTCGCGGCCGAGGAGCCAGGCCCGCTCACCCAGCTTGTAGCCGATGGCCTGCCCGGGGATCGTGAGGTAGCGGGTCATTTCGCTCACCACGAAATCCGTCGGACGGCTGCAGTGCGCGTCGTAGAACTCCTGGGCCAGATCCGGCGTCCAGCGCTCGCCCGGGTGGAAGGGCGAGTCGGCCGGGATCTCCAGCTCCAGGTGCATGCCGATGTCCACGATGACCCGCAGCGCGCGCATCATCTGGGCGTCCAGATAGCCGAGCCTGCGCTCCGGGTCGGTGAGGAAGCCCAGTTCGTCCATGAGCCGCTCGGCGTAGAGCGCCCAGCCCTCCGCGTTGGCGCTGACGATGCCGACGGTCGCCTGGTAGCGGGAGAGGTTCTCCGCGACATGGGCCCACTGCGCGAGCTGGAGGTGATGGCCGGGCACGCCCTCGTGGTACCAGGTGGAGACGAGGTCGTAGACGGGGAAGCGGGTCTCGCCCATGGTCGGCAGCCAGGTGCGGCCCGGGCGCGAGAAGTCCTCGGAGGGGCCCGTGTAGTAGGGGGCCGCCGCGCCGCCGGGCGGGGCGATGTGGGACTCCACCTTCCGTACCCGCTGGGCGAGTTCGAAGTGCGTGCCGTCCAGCGCCTCGATCGCCTCGTCCATCAGCTCCTGGAGCCAGACGCGCACCTCCTCGACGCCCTCGATGTGCGTCCCATGCTCGTCGAGGTGGGCGAGCGCCGCCCACGGCGTGGCCGCGCCGGGCAGGATCTTCTCGGCCTCGGTCCGCATCTCGGCGAGCAGCCGGTGGAACTCCGCCCAGCCGTACGCGTACGCCTCGTCGAGGTCCAGGTCGGTGCCGTTGAAGTGGCGGGACAGCAGGGCGTACCGCTCACGGCCCACGGTGTCGGGGGACCCCTCGATCGCGGGCGCGTACTCGTCCCGCATCCAGTCGCGCAGCGCCACGACCGAGGCGGTGGCGGCCCGCGCCGCGGCGTCGAGGTCGGCGCGCAGCGCGTCCGGCCCCCCCGGCGGCGAACTCCTCGAACCAGCCGCGCCCGCCCTGCGGACCCGCCCGGTCGGTGAGCTGCTCGATGAACGTGGCCGTGGGGGCGCGGCGCCCCGAACAGCTGGCGCTCCTGGCCGAGTTCGAGCGAGGCGCGGTACCCCTCGAACGCGGTCGGTACGGCCCGCAGCCGCTCCGCGATCGCCGCCCAGTCCTCCTCGCTCTCCATGGGGGTCACGGTGAAGATCTCCCGCACCTGGTGCGGCATCGTGTGCAGATTGCCGACCGAGCGCAGCCCCTCACCGGCATCGTGGACGGCCAGATCCGCGGTGAGCCGCTCCCGCAGCAGCCGTCCGCAGCGGCGCTCGATCTCACTGTCGGCGCCGGGCCGGGCCTCCGCCTCGTCCAGCCGGGCGAGCGTCGCCCGTGCCAGCCGGGCGAGCGCCTCCTGCCCCGCGGGCGAGGTGTCGGGGAGCTTGCTGCTGCTCTCGTTGACGCCGAGATAGGTGCCGGTGATGGGATCGAGGGCGATGAGTTCGTCGACGTACGCGTCGGCGACCTCGCGGGGCAGGGGGCCGGCGTTCGGACGCGGGTTATTCGTGGCTGACATGCGCACATCCTCGTACGAACGCGGGGTGCGCGTCACCAGGATTCGCCGACGGCGTCGCGCGGCACGTCGGCGGTGGCGTCGGGTGGCAGCAGCGGGCCGCACTCCCACTGCTGGAAGATCAACCTCGTCTCCACGCGGGCCACTTCGCGCCGCGCCGTGAACGCGTCGAGGACGAGCCGCTGGAGCTCCGCGGGACCGGTGACCGCCACGTGCACCAGGAAGTCGTCGGGGCCCGTCAGGTGGAACAGGGACAGGGCCTCGGGCAGCGCCCGAATCCGCTCCACGAACGGCACGACCAGGTCGCGGCGGCGCGGCCGCACCTGGACCGAGAGCAGCGCCTGGAGGCCGCGCCCGAGGCGCGCCGGGTCGAGGCGCAGCTGGTGGCCGAGAATCACCCCCGAGCGCCGCAGCCGCGTCACCCGGTCGAGACAGGTCGAGGGCGCGACACCGACCTGCGCCGCGAGGTCGCGGTAGGTGGTCCGGGCGTCGTTCTGCAACAGGCGCAAAATGTGGAGATCCACCGGGTCCAGTGCGACAGAGTCGGCCATCGGGCGAACGTAGCACGGGATTTTCCGCCACGACCCCGGCTGTTGTTCAGCCTGGGGAGCATGGACGCGAACACGGAGACCGTCACGGCGACAGCCACGCAGACGGCGACGAAGACAGTGCTGCGCCAGGCCGCCCACCCCGGCGGCCGCCCTCGATGCCGCGCGCCCTGGCCACGGAGGCCGTCCACGCCGGGCGGGACGATCTGGCCGGACTGGGCCTGCACGCACCCCCCATCGACCTCTCCACGACGTACCCCTCCCACGACAGCCGGGCCGAGGCCGCCCGCATCGACGCCTTCGCCGCCGACGGTGTCCTCGACGACGGGCCGCCCGTCTACGCCCGCCTCGGCAACCCGACCGTCGCCCGCTTCGAGACTGCCCTCGCCCGCCTCGAAGGCACCGAAAGCGCCGTCGCGTTCGCGAGCGGCATGGCCGCCCTCAGCGCGGTCCTGCTGGTCCGCGGCGCCGCGGGTCTGCGGCACGTCGTGGCCGTACGGCCGCTCTACGGCTGCAGCGACCACCTGCTCACCGCCGGCCTGCTCGGCACCGAAGTGACCTGGGTGGACCCGGCCGGCATCGCGGACGCCATCCGGCCCGACACCGGCCTGGTGATGGTCGAGTCACCGGCCAACCCGACCCTCGCCGAACTCGACCTGGCGGCGGTCGCCCACTCCTGCGGCGAGGTGCCGCTGCTCGCCGACAACACCTTCGCCACGCCCGTCCTCCAGCGGCCGGTGGAGAGCGGGGCGCGCCTCGTGCTGCACAGCGCCACGAAGTACCTGGGCGGGCACGGCGACGTCCTCGGCGGAGTGGTGGCGTGCGACGAGGAGTTCGCCCGGGCGCTGCGCCAGGTGCGGTTCGCCACCGGCGGGGTGCTGCATCCCCTGGCCGGCTACCTGCTGCTGCGCGGCCTCGCCACGCTGCCGGTCCGGGTGCGGGCGGCGTCGGCGAACGCGGCGGAGCTGGCACGGCGCCTCGCACAGGACCCCCGCGTGGCGCGCGTCCACTACCCGCGGCTCGGCGGCGCCATGGTCGCCTTCGAGGTCCGCGGCGACCCGCACGAGGTGACCGCCGGGGTGCGGCTGATCACCCCGGCGGTCAGCCTCGGCAGCGTCGACACCCTCATCCAGCACCCGGCGTCCATCAGCCATCGCGTCGTGGACGTCACGGACCGGCACGCGTCCGGAGTCAGCGACCGCCTGCTGCGCATGTCGTGCGGGCTGGAGGACGTCGAGGACCTCTGGCGCGACCTGGACCGGGCGCTCGGCCCGGTCAGCGCTCCGCCCGCTGCTGCCGTACGGCGTGGCCCTCGCGCGACGGTGAGCTGACGGACGTCGCGTCGAGGCGGGCCGTGATCACCAGCGTGCCCTCCTCGATCTGGTAGTCGAGCGGCAGGCCCAGGCCGCGCATGGCCGCGACCATGCCGGTGTTGGACGCCTGCGTCACCGCGTACACGCTCTCGCAGCCCGCCTCCACGGCCATCGCGACGAGACGGCCGAGCAGTTGGCCGCCGATGCCGCGCCGCTGCCACTCGTCCTCGACGAGCAGCGCGATCTCGGTCTCGTCGCCGTCCCAGAGCAGATGGCCGATGCCGACGATGCGGCCCGAAGCCGTCTGCACCGCGAGGGTGCGGCCGAACCGGGGGCTGAGCAGATGCCCCAGATAGCGGTCGGCGTCCCGCACGGGGCCGTGGTAGCGCATGCTCAGGGTGCGCCGGGAGCAGCGGTCGTGCATGGCCTTGGCCGCGTCGAGGTCGGCCGTGTCGGCGCGGCGCAGGGTGATGGAGTTGCCCTCGGGCAGCGTCAGCACGTCCTGGCTGCGCGGGACGCGCGGGCCGAGTCGCGTGTCCAGCTCCACGAGCGCCCGCGCGCGGGCGAACTCCGTGGGCGTGAACGGCAGATAGGGCCGCTCCACGGTGATCACCTCGCCGTCGGGGCCCCTCAGGCGCAGCACGGCGCCGTCGAGCACGCCGTCGACCGGCTCCATGTCCTCGGCAGTCGCGGAGGTGGCCTCGTCCCGCCGCGGCACCGACCGGGAGGCGGCGGGCAGCGACCGGATGGTGCAGCGGCCCAGGAGCTGCCGCAGCGCAAGCGCAGCACGGCGGCGTCGAGCGCGGTGCGGGTGGCCAGGCCCAGGATGCGGGTGGGGGCGTCCACCAGGTCGTGGGCGTCGGCGCGTTCTAGCCAGGTGCCCGTGCCGCCCGCCCCGGCGATCGAGCGGGTCAGCTCGGCGGCGGGCAGCGCCTCGGGGGCGCGGAGCAGGAACTCGTCGACGGTGCCCTCGGCCAGCGGGTGCGCCTGGAGGCTCAGGATGTCCACCCCCCGGTCGGCGAGCGCCACGCCACAGCGCCGCCCAGTGAGCCCGGCTCGTCCCGTACGGTCGTCCGCATCCGCCACAGTGTCGTCGCCCCCGCGGGGTCGGCGGGGGCGGTCCCGGCCTGCTCCGCGGCGGCGGGCGGCCGGGGGCCGGTATCGTGCGCCGGCGGCGGGGCGTGGTTGTGGCGCCGCGCCCACCAGATGTGGAACCCGGCCGTGGCGACCAGCACCACGGCGACCCCTCACGAGGAGGGTGGGGCCGCCGGGGCCGTGCCCGATCGTGTTCGCCACGGCGTCCGCCACCGCGACGGCGGTGAACAGGGCGGCCAACTCGACCACGTCGCGCCGCCAGTGGTGGACGGGACGGCCGTGCTTGGTCCGTGTCACGTCAGACATCTCAGCTCGCATACGGCCACTGTGCGGGACCGGTGTTGCGTGATCACGAACGCCTTGTGTCTGATGGGTTAAGAGGTCATCTGTCCTCTTCATACCCTTTCGTGCACCTCGTCGCCGGGTGAGCCCTAGCTACTGGCCGACCCGCCCCGGCTGGAGGACCTGCGTGAACAGTACGCCGCCACCCTCCTGCCGCAGGCGCACGGTCAGCTCGCCGCTGTCCCCGTCGATGTCGACCTCGCCGAAGTACGGCGGGGTCTCGGCCGGGGAGGTGTTCGCGCGGCTCGGCGCCTTGACGAACTTCTGCTCCGGTCCGAACGTCCCGTCCAGCTTCGTCGCCGGGAACCCGCCCGCGGCCAGCGGCCCGGACACGAACTCCCAGAACGGCGCGAAGTCCTGGAACGCGGCCCGCGACGGGTCGTAGTGCTGGGCCGAGGTGTAGTGCACGTCGGCGGTCAGCCAGAGCGTGCCGGTGATCTTCCGGTGCTTGATGTGCCGCAGCAGCTCCGCGATCTGGAGCTCGCGGCCCAGCGGGGCGCCGGGGTCGCCCTGCGCCACGGCCTCGAAGTTCGTCCTGCCGTCGGGCACGACGAGACCCAGCGGCATGTCGGAGGCGATGACCTTCCACACCGCCCGGGAACGGGAGAGTTCCCGCTTCAGCCAGGCCAGCTGCCGGGCGCCGAGGATGCCGGTGGCGTCGTCCGGCTGTCTGTTCGGGGAGTTGGCGTTGCGGTACGAGCGCATGTCCAGCACGAACACGTCCAGGAGCGGGCCGTGGCGCAGCACGCGGTACAGCCGGCCGTCCTCGTCGCCCGGCGGCAGCGTGGAGATCGGGAAGTACTCGCTGAACGCCCGCAGCGAGCGCCTCGCCAGGACGTCCACGTCCTTCTCCGTGTAACGGGCGTCGTCCAGGATCTGTCCCGGATACCAGTTGTTGCGCACCTCGTGGTCGTCCCACTGCACGACGGAGGGCACCTGGGCGTTGAACCGCCGCAGGTTCTCGTCCAGCAGGTTGTAGCGGAACGTGCCCCGGAACTCCGCGAGGGACTCGGCGACCTTGGACTTCTCCTCCGTCGTGACGTTGCGCCACACGGACCCGTCGGGCAGCGTGACGCTGGGCTGGATCGGCCCGTCCGCGTAGACGGTGTCGCCGCTGCACAGGAAGAAGTCGGGGTCGCGGCGGCGCATCTCCTCGAAGACGCGGTAGCCGCCCCGGTCGGGGTTGATGCCCCAGCCCTGGCCCGCGATGTCGCCCGACCACAGGAAGCGCACACCCTCCTTGCGGCCCTTGGGCGTCGTACGGAACGTGCCCGCGACCGGCTCTCCCGTACGCCGCGGGTCGTCGGGGTCCTGGAGCAGCACCCGGTAGTGGATCTGCTCACCGGCGGGCAGCCCGCGCAGCCGTGTCGTCCCCGTGAAGTCCGTGCCCGGGCCGAGCAGCGGCCCGCGCCAGCGCCGGGCGTTCCGGAACGACTCCGTCGCCGACGTCTCCACGATCATCCGGGCCGGCGGTCGGACCGACCCAGACGAGCCCCGCGTGGGCGCGGTCACGTCGCCCGCCTCCACGCCCCACCCGGCCTTCGGGCGACCCGACCGGGCGAAGGCGGGAGCCGCCCCGGCCAGGGCCGGCACGGCGAGCGCCGCCGGTACGGCCAGAGATCGCGCAGCACGCTGCGCGTCGAGGGGACGGGCTCGGCTGACGGTGTGACATGAATGCGCCTCCAGTTGACGAGTGCGACCAGTGTGCGGGTGGCTGACCAGGGGCGCGCCACAGCGTCCACACGAACCACAAGTGAACAACTCCTCCGCGCGCGGGGGAACGGGCGTGCGGAGATCACCTGGGGCCGGGCCGGCGCACCGGGCCCGGGACCGGGACCGGGACCCGGGTCGCAGGTCTCGGGACGGAGATCCAGGGACCCGCGCACCAGGACGTATGGCCGATGGGCCCGTGATCACTTCCGCTCTACGCTCATGGCCCAGGGCACGCGGACGGCGTGCCGCGCCGAAGGGGGATTCTTATGCCTGTCAACGGTCAGAGCCACATCCGTGTCGCCCGCCCCTCCCGCGACCTGGCGGCGGCCGAGCGCTTCTGGGTCGGCGGTCTCGGGCTGGACGTGGTCTACCGCGTCGAGGGCGGCGACGCTCCGGGCGAGCACGACCTGCTGATGGTCGGGTGGCCGGACGCCTCCTGGCACCTCGAACTCGTCCACGAGGCCGCCGCTCCGGTCCAGCCGCGCCCCACCGAAGAGGACCTGCTCGTCGTGTACGTCGACGGCGAGATCCCCGAGGAGCTGATCGCCCGCCTGGAGGGGCACGGCGGCAAGCGGGTCCAGTCGCCCAACCCGTACTGGAACGAATGGGGCGTCACGGTCGAGGACCCCGACGGCTACCGGCTGGTGCTCTCCACGCGCGCGTGGTCCAACTCCTGAGCCTCCGCGCTCCCGGCGTCACCGGACGGCTTCGGCCAGCAGCCGGACGCCCTCGGTGATCCGGGCGGGCGGCAGGTGCGCGTACCCGAGGACCAGGCTCACGCCGGTCCCGGCCGGTGTGCCGTAGTCGCTCAGCGGCCGGACGGCGACCCCGGCCGCGGCGGCCCGCTCCAGGAAGACGTCCTGCGGGCCCCAGCGGCCGGGCAGCCGCGCGATGACGTGCAGACCCGCCGCGATCCCGGTGACACGCACTCCCGGCAGTTGCTCGCGCAGCGCCGACACCAGGGCGTCCCTGCGGTCCCGGTAGGCACGCTGGCAGCGGCGCAGATGCCGGTCGTAGTCGCCCCGCTCCACGAAGCGGGCCAGGAGAGCCTGGTCGAGCGTCGGGTTGCCGAGGTCCATCACCCGCTTGCGCTCGACGACCTCCTCGGCGAGGCCGTCCGGCACCAGCAGCCAGCCCAGGCGCAGCCCGGGGGCGAGCGACTTGCTGACCGACCCGGTGTAGGCGACGTGTTCCGGATCGAGCCCCTGCAACGCGCCCACGGGGGCGCGGTCATAGCGGAAGTCCCCGTCGTAGTCGTCCTCCACGACGAGGCCGTCCACCGACCGCGCCCAGTCCAGGAGTTCGGCACGCCGCCGCGCCGCGTAGGCGACCCCCGAAGGGAACTGGTGCGCGGGCGTCGTGATGACCGCGCGTACGTTCCGTTCCCGCAGCGCACCCATGTCCACGCCGTCATCGTCCAGGGGGACGCCCACCGGGGTGAGCCCGGCTGCGGTGACCAGCGTCCCGTGCTCGGGGCTGCCGGGGGCCTCCACGCCGACCGCCGTGTGTCCCCGCGCGCGGAGGGCAAGGGCCAGCAGCGTCATCGCCTGCGCGACACCGGAGCACACGACGAGGCGCTCCGGGTCCGCGACGACGTCGCGGCGCACGTACCAGCAGGCCGGCGAGGACCGTACGCAGCCGGGGCAGGCCGCGGGGGTCCGGGTAGCCCAGCATGTGGTGGGGGAGTTCGGCGAGCACCTGGCGGTGGGCGGCGGACCAGGCCGCGCGGGGGAACAGCGAGAGGTCCGGGACACCGGGAAGGAAGTCCACGCGCGCGTGCCCGGGCCGGGGGGCGCGGTCCCGCACCACGGGTGGTGCGGCCCGGCCGCACCGCCCACCCAGGTCCCCGAGCCGCGGTCGCTGCGCAGATACCCCTCGGCCGTCAACTGCTCGTACGTCTCCGTGAGCAGGCCGCGCGAGACGCCCAGGTCGGCGGCGAGTGCACGGCTGGAGGGCAGCCGGGTGCCGGATGCGAGGCGGCCCGACCTGACGGCCTCGCGCAGGGCCGACCGCAGGCTGCGGCCCCGGCTGCGCGCCGGGGCGGCGGCCGCCGGGAGCAGCAACTCCCAGGCCGCGTGCCCCGGCGGGCCGTCCACAGGGCGCTGTCCCACAGGTTTCTCCTTGGAGGAGGGGGCGGGGAAGTGGTCCCCGAACCAGACCTGGAAGTGGACCTTAAGGGGGGCCGCTCCGCTTCCTAGCGTCGGGGCATGAACGCGAACTCCTCACGTGGGGCGCTGCTCGCGGCCCTCGCCTGCCTCCTCGTCGGGGGCTCCTTCACCGCCAACAGCCTGCTCGGCGACTATCCGTACGCCGGTGGTCAGTTCGTCCGCTACGGAGTGGCGTGCCTGCTCCTGTTGCTCTGGCTGGGGAGAGGCTCTGCCACCGTCCTGCGGCGGCTGTCGCGCCGCCAGTGGGGACGGCTCGCCCTCCTGGCGGCCGTCGGGATGGTCGGCTTCAACCTGGCCGTCCTGGCGGCGGAGCGGTCGGCGGAACCTGCCGTACCGGGTGTCTTCGTAGGGTGCGCCCCCGTCGTCGTCGCCATCCTTGTGCCGCTTCTCGAACGGCGTACTCCTCAGCGGGTCGTGGTTCACGGGGCGCTGCTCGTCGCGGGCGGTGCCTTCGTCGTGCAGGGGTGGGGGCGCACCGACGGCATGGGGCTCGCCTTCTCCGTCTGCGCGCTCGCCGGGGAGGTCGGCTTCGCGGTGATCGCGGTTCCCCTGGTGCGACCGCTCGGCCCGAAACTCCTCTCCGCCACCGTGTGCGCGCTGGCCGCCGCCGAGTCGGCCGTCGTCGGTGTCGCCGTGGACGGCAGCGCGTTCGTACGGTGGCCCGACCGCACCGAAGGCGCCGCCCTGGTGTGGCAGGCGGTGATCGTCACGGTCATCGGCTTCGTGCTCTGGTACACGGGACTCCAGCGCATCGGCGCCGAGCGGGCCACCCTCTTCTCCGGCCTCATCCCCGTCGCGGCGGCGTGCACGGCACCCCTGGTCGGCACGGGCGCGTACGGGGCCGCCCAGGCCCTCGGCAGCGCGCTCGTGGGGGCGGGAGTGGCCCTCGGCTCCGGTGTCCTGTGCGGGCGCCCGTCAGCGGCAGGTGTAGAGGATGACGAGGGCGACCAGCGCCGGGTCGTCGTTCATCGGGACGTGACCGCAGCCCGGGAGCCGCACGAGGCGCGCGCCGGGGGATGGTGTGCTTGGCGCGGACGCCCTGGCGGCGCAGGAGCAGCCGGTCCCGGGTGCCCCAGGCGACGGTCACCGGCAGGCCCGTCACGTCGTCGCGGAAGAGGACGTCGCGCCCGGCCGTCAGCGTGGCGACGAAGCCCGTGGTCGCGCGGGCAGCGCGAGCGTCTCGGCGACGCCGCCTCCGGTGAACGGCGCCAGGGCCGCGCGTAGATGGTGCTGGTGAGCGTCGCGCGCCCGGCCACGCTGGTGGACAGCCGCTCGATCACCGGCAGCGGGAGCAGCCGGGCGCCCTGCCGCATCGCGAGGAGCGTGCCGAAGGCGTACCTGCGCTCGGCCGCCGACCAGAAGCCGCCGGGCGAGAGCGCGGTGACGGACCGCACGAGCTTCTCGCGGCCCAGCTCCAGGGCGAGGAGCCCGCCCAGGGAGTTGCCCGCGACATGGGGGCGCTCGATCTCCAGCGCCTCGCACAACCCGTCGAGCGCCTGGACGACCGTCGAGAGGTGGTACGCCAGTCCGTCCGGCAGCGCGGGTGACGCGCCGAAGCCGGGCAGGTCCACCGCTATCACGTCGTGCTCGGCGGCGAGGATCTTCAGCACCGGGTCCCAGGCCTGCCGGTGGTGGCCGATGCCGTGCAGGAGGAGCAACGGCTCGCCGGCGCCTGCCCGTTCGTAGGCGATCGTCACGGTGTGCGGGCCGCCGGGCGACGCGATGCTGAAGGACACCTCTGCGGCCATGGCTGCTCCTGTCCCCGCCGCGGGGCGACGGTTCCTCGGATACGTTAGACACCTTGTCAGCAACAATTACCGTCCGGTAGGCGCCAGTTCAAGAGGTGGGTCGCCCCTCCTTGGCGCCACGGCAGGCGGCGGCCGTCGATGTGCTGCGCGCCGAAGCACCCGTTTCCGCTGGACAGAGGGTGCGTCGTGAGCTGGGATGGGAGGGTGGCCACCGAGAGCGCGACCGATGTCTTCGAAGAGCACCGCCCCGTCCTGATGGGCGTCGCCTACCGCATGCTCGGCCGGGTGGCCGACGCGGAGGACGTCGTCCAGGACGCCTGGCTCCGCTGGTCCGCCGCCGAGCATGACCAAGTGCGCGAACCGCGTGCCTACTTGGTGCGCGTCACCACCCGCCTCGCCATCGACCGGCTGCGTCATGTGCAGTCCCGGCGCGAGGCGTACGTGGGTCCCTGGCTCCCCGAGCCCTACGTCACCGACTTCGGCCCCACGGTGCCCGACACCGCCGAGCGTGCCGTGCTCGCCGAGTCGGTCTCCCTGGCGGTCCTCGTCGTCCTGGAGTCCCTCTCGCCACTGGAGCGGGCGGTGTTCGTGCTGCGGGAGGCGTTCGGCTTCCCGTTCGCCGAGATCGCGCTCACCCTGGACCGCAGCGAGGCCGCGGTGCGCCAGCTCGCCGGGCGGGCCCGCAAGCACGTCGAGGCGGGCCGCCCGCGCTACGAGGTGGACCCCGCCGAGCGCCGCGACCTGACCGAGCGGTTCCTCGCCGCGGCGTCGGAGGGCGACCTCGACGGGCTGATGTCGCTGCTGGCCCCGGACGTCCGGCTCGTCGGCGACAGCGGCGGCAAGGCCAAGGCCCCGCTGCGGGTCATCGAGACCGCCGACAAGGTGGGCCGCTTCCTGCATGGCATCGCCGCCAAGGGGGTGGCTGCCCCTGGGGCCGAGCTGCGCTTCCGCTTCGTCGAACTCAACGGCGCGGAGTCGCTGCTCCTCCTGGTCGACGGCAAGCCCGACAGCGTCTTCCAGATGGACGTCGTCGAGGGGCAGATCCAGAGCATTTACATCATCCGCAATCCGGACAAGCTCGTGGGGCTCGCCCCTTAGGGCGGCGCAGAGAAGCCGACCAAAGCCGCCCGATTCCATGGAAAGAAGCCCCTGCCCGGCGGTGGGGGCTTCTTTCCATGGAATGCCGACACGTTACGCGCACGCGCGTGGCCGATTACGCCCGCTTGGCCCCGCGCGAACTCCGTGTGAATGCTCTGTGGCATCACTCCTGTGCGGGCTGTAACGGATCGAGGATTGGTCTTGACCAAGGGTGGGTGCAGGCCTATGGTCGCAGGGATAGTGCAGGAACCTTTAATAAACAAGGGCGCTAAAAGCCGCCGGTCAACGGCGATTGCGGAGGACAGGGTGGGGACCACGCAGCTCGAAACGGTGCCGGAGCCGAAGTACTGGCATCTGAAGACCGTGCTCACCGAGGCACTCGACTCCGAGTTCGCGGTCGGGGAGATCCTGCCGAACGAGCGTGAGCTGGCCGCCCGCTTCGGAGTCGCCCGCGCCACGCTCCGCCAGGCACTCGAACAGCTCGAACTCGAAGGCAGGCTGCAGCGCCGCCGCGGTGTCGGTACGACCGTCGCACCGCCGCGCATGGGCGTCCCCCTCGGCTCCGCGCAGGGCACCTGGCCGGGCGCGGCCGGTGACGCCTGGCAGCCCGCGGACTGCGCGCCCGCGGCAGCGCCCGCGGCCGTCGCACGCATGCTGGGGGCCCGCCCCGACGAGCAGTCCACGTGTGCGGCGCACCCGCGTCTCGCAGGGCCAGCCCGTCGCCGCCGAGCTGCTGTATGTCCCCATGTCGTCGGTCGCCGAACTGACCGGCATGGACGCGCCCTCCGGAGCCGCACGCGCGCGTGTCGTCCTGCGCGAACTGGCCCGGCACGACCTGGAAGGGCAGGACCGGGCCGTCGAACTCGGCTCGGCCCGCGCGGACGACGCCAAGGCGCTCGACCGGCTCCCCGGAGCGCCGGTACTCGTCGTGACGACCCGCTTCTTCGCAGAGGGCCGCACGGCAGCGGTCTCGGTGGCGACGTATCGCGCGGACACCTGCCGCCTCACCTTCGGTGACTCGGGCGGCGTGGAAATCCACCATGGCCCGGAGCGCCGCGCTTCCTGATCCGGCTTTCCGGCGGGGTTACCTGGCGGTGGCTTGTCGACCTTGGTTGTCGGCTGTGGCTTCTTGGTGTCGGGTGCTGGCTATGGCTTTGCGGTTTCGGTTGCTGGCTGCGGCCACGCGGCCCCGGTTGTTGACCTCGGCTTCCCTGGCTCCGGATGCTGGGCTGTGGCTTTCCGGCCTCGGCTGTCGTCTGTGGTTTCGCTGACCTCGGCTTTTCGGCCCCGGCTGTGGCTGTGGATTAACGGCCTCGACTACTGGCCGCGGCTTCTCGGTCTGGGTCATCGACCATGGCTTGTGGGCGTCGGGTGCTGGCTGTGGCTCTCCGGCCCCGGCCCCTGGCCTCAAGTGCTGGCCGTGCCTTCGCCGCCCGCTTTAATGGCCTCGCTTCTCCGTCTCGGCTTTCCCGCGGCTCCCCTCGGGATGCCCGCGCCGGGCAGACCCGCGCCGATGCGGTGCGGCGGCTGCGCTCGGCGTACGACGTACCGGTCGGGCAGATTCCACCGTGACGTTCACTTGCCGAGAGGGGGGTGCCCCTCGCCGTGCCCTCCATCGCCACCGCCGACGCCACCGGCACCCTCACTTGCCGGCAGTGACCGTGCCCTCGACGGCGAACAGCTGTTCCTCGACATGGTCGAGGGCCAGCCGCAGGGCCCCCGTGGCCACCGCGGCATCGCCGAGTACCGACAGCGCCACGCGTGGCGGCCGCAGGCAGTAACGCGCCAACTCCCGGTGCAGTGGTTCCAGTACGCCGTCCAGCCCCGCCGCGCAGCCGCCCCACCACCACCAGCTCGGGATCGAGGGCGAGCACCAGGGCCGCGACGTCGTGCACCAGGCGTTGGATGAAACGCTCCACCGCCGCCTGCGCCCGCTCGTCCCCCTCACGGGCGTCCGCGAAGACCTGGGCGACCGCCTGCTCGTCCAGTGGGTGCAGCGGCTCGCCCGTGGTGGAGAGCAGCGTCTCCGGGGTGACCTCACGGCCCAGCAGGTGCAGCGCGCCGATCTCGCCCGCCGCGCCGCCGAAACCCCGGTGCAGCCGCCCGCCGATCAGCGACCCGGCCCCCGGGCTCAGCCCCGCGAGGACGAACACCACGTCGTCGGTGTCGGTCGCCGCGCCCTTCCAGTGCTCGGCGACGGCCGCCGCGTTGGCGTCGTTCTCGACGAGGACGGGGCACTTGAAGGAGCGGCGCAGCCGCTCGCCGAGCTGGAGCCCCGTCCACTCCGGCAGCGCCGTGCTCAACCGCACCGTGCCGTCCGCCTCCAGGATGCCCGGGCTGCCCACGCCGACGGCCCGCAGCGAACTGCGGGCTATCCCCGCCCGGCGCAGCAGCTCGGCGACCGTGGTGCGCAGGCGTTCGAGCCGCTCGTCCGCGGGAGCGTCCTCGCCGACGTCCTTCGCGGCCGTCCCGAGCAGGGTGCCGTCCAGGTCCGACAGGACGGCCGCCACCCGGTGCGGTCCGACCTCAAGGCCCAGCAAGTGGCCCGCTTCCGCCCGGAAGCGGAACTTCCGGGCAGGCCGCCCCTGGCGCCGGGCGCCGCTGTCCTCGGCCGCGGACTCCACCACGAGCCCGGCCTCGATGAGCCCCTCGACGACCCCCTCGACGGTGGGCCGCGAGAGGCCGGTCGCCCGGGTGATCTCCGTGAGCGTGGCCAAGTCCGCGGCGCGCAGCGCGTGCAGCACCACCGCGGAGTTGATCCGCCGCAGCAGAGAGGGGTCCCCGCCGGTCAGCTGCCCCAACGTCCGTCCTCCCAGCTCGTGCGCGTGATGGCCGGATCGTACTCGTAGGACCGGCCAGCGGCGAGTGCCGGGCCCGCATTCGCCCTGCGCACAGCCGCCCTCCCGACGGGTCGGGCCCAGATCCCGGCGCCGGCCGCCGGGCGTCGATCACCCCAGCGGAAGCTCGACACGCACCCGCCACTCACCCTCGTACGGCCCCGTGGTGGCCCGCCCGCCGAGCAGTGCCGCCCGCTCCCGGATGCCCCGCAGTCCGCTGCCACCGCCCGCGGTGGCGCCGCTCACGCCGGTCAGCGCGTTGCGTACGTCCATCACCAGCCGCGTCTCGTCGACAGTGATCCCCAGCCGTACCGGAACCGGACCACAGTGACGCAGTACGTTCGTCAGCGCCTCCTGGAGCATGCGGTAGCCCTCCCGGGACACGGGCCCGGGCAACCGCTCCAACGGGCCCGCTACCTCCACGTCCACCTTCGCCCCCGAGGCGCGCGCCGAGTCCAGGAGACGTTCGGCGTCCGTGAGGGTGGGGCGGCCGCTCGCGGGGCGCCCGTCCTCCCGCAGGACGCGCAGGACACGTTCGAGGTCCTCCAGCGCGGCCCGGCCCGTCTCCACGACGGCGTCCAGGGCACGGTCGGTGAACTCCGGGTCACGCGCGGCCTTGGCCGCGCCGGCCTGGACGACCGCGACGGTCAGCGCGTGCCCGATGGAGTCGTGCAACTCGCGCGCGATGCGGTTGCGTTCGAGGAGCTGCTCGGTGCGCTCCTCCAGCGCGGCGAGACGCTCGGCGGGGGAGGGGCCGAGGAGACGGCGGGCCGCGCGGGCCATCAACCGGCCGCCCACCACGATGAGGACGAGTTCCACCGCCACGGGCAGGAGACTCAAGGGGGCACCGGCCCAGCCCAGGGCGGCCACGTGGCGGACCGGCCCGTCGTCCCACGGGGCCGCCTCGGTGGTGCCGAGCATGGCCAGTGCGAGCCCGAACAGATGCACCGTGGCCAGAGACATGGCACAGCCGGCCTCAAGACGCAGGACGAGCCATACGGCGGTCCTGCCGCGGTCGCGCCAGGAAGCGGACGGGGCCACGGAGATGCCGGGATCCTCCGCGCCGCCGTCCGCCACGCGCGTGTGCGCACCGGGGAACAGCATCATCCGCGCCTGCAGCCCCTCGGCCCGCCGCATCGCGGGAACCATGGCGGCCGCCACCACCAAGGGGACCGGCAGCAGCGGCAGGAGGACCCAGTCACCGAACGCGGGCCGCGAGAGCCCGGGGTAGATGGCGGCACAACTCCAGGCGACCGCCGAGCCCATGAGGATGTGCAGCCACCGCGTATAGGTGACCGCGCGCGTCAGAGGTCTCAGGAAGCCCGGCATGGCGCCATCGTGCCAGGTGAGCCGCGTCGCACGGCCACCGGAAAAGCGCCGCGGGCCGCGGGGGCATGACCGGTTGTCAGTGGGGCCCGCTTTACTGGACGTCATGAGTACCGCACAGCATCTCGCCGTGATCGACCTGCTGCGCTCCCGGGAGTTCCCGGCGGAGCACGGCAGGTCGGAGTGCGGCTCCGAAGGCCCCGGGTATCACATCGCCGAGTTACTGACGAGCGACACCTTCTGGGAGGACGACGGCTCTCGGCGGGACATCGTCGAGGAACAGTACGAGGCGGAGCGCGATGGTCTGACGGTCCTGCTCGGCGACCGATGGGGACCGCCCCAGAGGTTCAGCCTGGCGAGCCTCTTCGAGCGCACGATGGACGCCGCCCTGGGAGCCGTCGACGAGGACGAGGAGATACCGGAGCCGTGGGCGCAGCTGAGTTCCTCCGTGCCCGACCTGCACCTGTGGCACGTGGACGGCCGGTGGATAGCCCTCGGCGTCGCGCAGTGGGACAAGGAGCTGCCCTTCCAGCTCCTCGCCGTGGTCACGGAGATCGACCCGCCCTGAGGCGCGCTCAGCGGACGAGCAGACGAGGTGACGAGCGGACGGCCCCTCAGCCCCGGCCCGGAGCCTCCGCGTCGGCCTCCTCGAAGAAGCGGGCCACATCCGCCTCCGTCACCTGCTCCAGCCGCACGGGCGACCAGCGCGGCCTGCGGTCCTTGTCGACGACCTGCGCCCTGATGCCCTCGGGGAGGTCGGGCGAGCCGAGCGCCGCACAGGACACGCGGTACTCCTGATCGAGGACGGCCTCCAGGGACGGCAGTTCGCGGGCGCGGCGCTGCGCCGCGAGGGTGACCTTCAGGGAGGTCGGGGACTTCGTCAGGAGTGTCTCGGCGGCCTCCTTCGCGTGCCGGTCACCGACGGCGTACAGCCGGGCGACGATCTCCTCGACGGAGTCCACGGCGTAGCAGTGGTCGATCCACTCGCGGCGCCCGGCGAGTTCGCCCTCCGGAACCGCTTCGGCGTACTGCCGTACGGCTTCGGACGCCTCGCGGTCGGCGAGAGCGGCGGTGAACTCCGTGAGGCGCTCCGAGGGCACGTAGTGGTCGGCGAGGCCGCACAGCACCGCGTCGCCCGCTCCCACCGCGGCGCCGGTCAGCGCCAGATGGGTGCCCAGCTCGCCCGGTGTGCGCGTCAGCAGATAGGTGCCGCCCACGTCGGGCACGAACCCGA
The DNA here is from genome assembly GCA_004010275.1 of Streptomyces huasconensis. Taxonomy (GTDB): domain Bacteria; phylum Actinomycetota; class Actinomycetes; order Streptomycetales; family Streptomycetaceae; genus Streptomyces; species Streptomyces huasconensis. Next base: position 20,647 of record RBWT01000045.1, on the reverse strand, counting down.
TGCCGGTCTCCGGCATCGCGACCCGGGAGCGCTCGGTGACCACCCGCACGCTGCCGTGCGCCGACACGCCCACGCCGCCGCCCATCACGATGCCGTCCATGACGGCGACATACGGCTTCGGGTAGCGAGCGATCCGGGCGTTGAGGCGGTACTCGTCGTGCCAGAACGCGGCCGACGCCGTCCGGCCGCCCGCTCTGACGTCGTCGTGGATGGAACGGATGTCACCGCCCGCGCACAGCCCCCGCTCGCCCGCGCCGGTGAGGACCACCGTCGCCACCGACGCGTCGTCCTCCCAGGCGTCGAGGGCCTCCTCCATGAACCGGACCATGGGGTGGTTGAGGGCGTTGATGGCCCGCGGCCGGTTCAGGACGAGGTGTCCGGCGCGGCCCTCGTGGCGGAGCAGGACGGGCGCGTTGCCGGAGGCGGGATCGCCGGAGCCGGCGTTGTCGGGGGCGGCGTTCATGGTGCGGATGGCTCCGTTCCGTGGGGGCGCCGGCCCTGGAAGGCGTCCAGGATCTGCTCGGCGGCCGAGGTGGCGGTCAACGTACCCTCGCGCACGCGCTGTTCGAGGTCCGGCGTCACCCGCTGCACGTCGGCGTGGCCGCGCAGTCTGCCGAGGAGTTCGTCCCGCACCATCGACCACGTCCAGTCGACCTGCTGGTCGCGGCGCTTGGCGGCGAGGCGGCCCGTAGAGTCGAGCAGCGTACGGTGCTGTTCGAGCCGCTCCCAGAGCGTGTCCAGGCCGCTGGACTCGCGGGCGCTGCACGTGAGCACCGGAGGCGTCCACGCGGCGTCGGCCGGGTGCATCAGCCGCAGCGCACCGGCCAGTTCACGCGCCGCCGAGCGGGCGTCCCGCTCGTGCGGGCCGTCCGCCTTGTTCACGGCGATCACGTCCGCCAGCTCCAGGACGCCCTTCTTGATGCCCTGGAGCTGATCGCCCGTGCGGGCGAGGGTCAGCAGCAGGAACGTGTCGACCATGTTCGCGACCGCCGTCTCCGACTGGCCGACACCCACGGTCTCCACCAGGACCACGTCGTACCCCGCGGCTTCCATCACCACGATCGACTCCCGCGTCGCCTTGGCGACCCCGCCGAGCGTCCCCGCGGACGGAGAGGGACGGACGAACGCGGCGGGGTCCTGCGAAAGCCGCTCCATCCGGGTCTTGTCACCCAGGATGGAGCCGCCCGTGCGCGTCGACGACGGGTCGACGGCGAGCACCGCGACACGGTGGCCGAGCGAGGTGAGCATCGAGCCGAGCGCGTCGATGAACGTCGACTTGCCCACGCCCGGCACCCCGCTGATGCCGATCCGCCGCGCCCGCCCGCTGTGCGGGAGCAGCTCGGTCAGCAACTGCTGCGCGAGCGCCCGGTGCTGTGGCCGCGTCGACTCGACGAGGGTGATGGCCCGCGCGACGTACGCGCGCTTCCCGTCGAGGACGCCCTTCACATACGTATCGATGTCGATCGTCACAGGCATGGGTCGGCGCTCACCGGCTCACAGGTCGTGGCCGAGGTCGGCCGCCAGTCGCTTCACCAGGTCGTGTGCCGCGTCCGGGATCACCGTGCCGGGCGGGAACACCGCCGTGGCGCCCGCCTCGTGCAGCGCCTCGACGTCCTGCGGCGGGATCACCCCGCCCACGACGATCATGATGTCGTCGCGGCCCTCGGCGGCCAGCTCCTCGCGCAGCGCCGGTACGAGGGTCAGGTGCCCGGCAGCCAGCGAGGAGACGCCCACGATGTGCACGTCGGCCTCGACGGCCTGGCGGGCGACCTCCGCCGGGGTCTGGAAGAGCGGGCCGACGTCGACGTCGAAGCCCAGGTCGGCGAAGGCGCTCGCGATCACCTTCTGGCCGCGGTCGTGGCCGTCCTGGCCCATCTTCGCCACCAGGATGCGCGGGCGGCGTCCCTCGGCCTCGTCGAACGCGTCCACCAGCGCGCGCGTGCGCTCCACGCGGGGCGACTGACCTGCTTCGGTGCGGTACACACCGGAGATCGTACGGATCTGGCCCGCGTGCCGCCCGTACACGCTCTCCAACGCGTCGGAGATCTCACCGACCGTCGCCTTCGCGCGGGCGGCGTCGACGGCGAGCGCGAGCAGATTGCCCTCCAGGCCCTGGCCGGGCCCGCGCTCGGCCGCCGCCGTCAGGGCGCGCAGCGCGTCCTGGCAGGCGGCGTCGTCGCGCTCCTCGCGCAGGCGGCGCAGCTTCTCGATCTGCTGGGCGCGCACCGAGGAGTTGTCGACCTTCAGGACGTCGATCTGCTCGTCGGTGTCCACGCGGTACTTGTTGACGCCGATGACGGGCTGGCGCCCCGAGTCGATCCGCGCCTGGGTGCGCGCGGCGGCCTCCTCCACGCGCAGCTTGGGGATGCCGGCGTCGATGGCCTGCGCCATGCCGCCCGCCGCCTCGACCTCCTCGATGTGCTGCCACGCGCGGCGCGCCAGGTCGTACGTGAGCTTCTCGACGTACGCGCTCGCCCCACGGGTCGATCGTCCGCGTCGTCCCCGACTCCTGCTGGATGAGCAGCTGGGTGTTGCGGGCGATGCGCGCGGAGAAGTCGGTGGGCAGGGCGAGCGCCTCGTCGAGGGCGTTGGTGTGCAGCGACTGGGTGTGGCCCTGCGTCGCCGCCATCGCCTCGACACACGTCCGCGTGACGTTGTTGAAGACGTCCTGCGCGGTCAGCGACCAGCCCGACGTCTGCGAATGCGTGCGCAGGGAAAGCGACTTGGCGTTCTTGGGATCGAACTGCTTGACCAGCTTCGCCCACAGCAGGCGCGCCGCGCGGAGCTTGGCGACCTCCATGAAGAAGTTCATGCCGATCGCCCAGAAGAACGACAGCCGGGGCGCGAACGCGTCCACGTCCAGACCCGCCTCCTGCCCGGCCCGCAGATACTCCACACCGTCGGCGAGCGTGTACGCCAGCTCCAGATCGGCCGTCGCACCCGCCTCCTGGATGTGGTAGCCGGAGATGGAGATGGAGTTGTAGCGCGGCATCTTCTGCGAGGTGTACGCGAAGATGTCGGAGATGATCCGCATCGAGGGCTTCGGCGGATAAATGTAGGTGTTGCGGACCATGAACTCTTTCAGAATGTCGTTCTGAATGGTCCCGGCGAGCTTCTCGGGCGGTACGCCCTGCTCCTCGGCCGCCACGATGTACAGCGCCAGTACGGGAAGCACGGCGCCGTTCATCGTCATCGACACCGTCATCTTGTCCAGCGGAATGCCGTCGAAGAGCTGACGCATGTCATAAATGGAGTCGATCGCCACGCCCGCCATGCCGACATCGCCGGTCACGCGCGGATGGTCGCTGTCGTAACCGCGGTGCGTCGGCAGGTCGAACGCGACCGACAGGCCCTTCTGCCCGGCCGCGAGATTGCGGCGGTAGAACGCGTTGGACTCCTCGGCGGTGGAGAAACCCGCGTACTGCCGGATCGTCCAGGGCTGGTTCACGTACATCGTCGGGTAGGGGCCGCGCAGATACGGCGCCACACCGGGGTACGTCCCGAGGAAGTCGAGGCCCTCCAGGTCGGCGCCCGTGTACAGCGGCTTGACGCCGATGCCCTCGGGGGTCTCCCACAACAGGTCGCTCTCGGAGCGGCCCGTGGACTCCTTCACCGCGGCGCGCCACTGCTCGTGCGAGCCCTCCGCGTCCGCGCCGGGGCCCAGGTCGACGGAGGAGAAATCGGGGATGCGCATTACGCCACTCCCATACGGTCGAGGGTGGAGGAGAGCACGGCCACGGCGTCGCAACCGGCGAAGACGTACGCGTCGACGCCGTCGTAGGCACCGCGCCCCGCGAGGAACACCCGCCGCGCGCCCGCCGACTTGAGCGCGTGGGCGACCGCCTCGGCTTGCTCGGCGTAGAGCGCGTCGCTGGAGCACAGGCACGCCACCGTCGCACCGCTGGCCTTGAAGGCGTCGGCGGCCGAAGCCGCGTCCACCGTCGCCGGTTCGTGCACGGCCTCGATGCCGCCCGCCTGGAAGAGGTTGGCGGCGAAGGCGGCCCGCGCGGTGTGCGCGCTGCCCGGGCCGAGCCCGGCGAGGAACACCTTGGGGCGCGCGCCGGTCGACGCCAGGTGGGCGTCCGAGCGGGCGCGCAGCTCTTCGTACGCCTCGTCGCGGCGCACCCGCGGCAGGCCACCGGAGGGCACGGCGGGAGCGGGCTCGCGCTCCACGGGCCGCTCCGCCAGGTGCGGGAACTCGCTGACGCCCGTGATCGGCTCGCGCCGCTCGGCGAGCTTCTTGCCGCGCGCCGCCCAGGTGGCGGCCAGACGCTCGCGGATCGTCCCGGAGCGCAGGGCCGCCGCCTGGCCGCCCGCGCGCTCGATCTCCTGGAAGAAGCCCCAGGCGGCGTGCGCCAGTTCGTCCGTCAGCCGCTCGACGTACCAGGAGCCGCCCGCCGGGTCGATCACCCGGGCCAGATGCGACTCCTCGATCAGGATCGTGGAGGTGTTGCGGGCGATGCGGCGCGCGAAGGCGTCCGGCAGACCCAGCGAGTGATCGAACGGCAGTACGGTGACGGCGTCGGCGCCGCCGACCCCCGCGCCCAGGCACGCCACCGTCGTGCGCAGCATGTTCACCCACGGGTCGCGCCGCGTCATCATCACCGGCGAGGTCACGGCGTGCTGCCGCTGGGCCCCCGCGTCACTCGCCCCGCACACCTCCGCCACCCGCGCCCAGAGGAGGCGCGCCGCGCGGAGCTTGGCGATGGTCAAAAACTGGTCGGCGGTCGCCGCGTAGCGGAACTCCAGCTGCGCGCAGGCTTCCTCGACCGACAGCCCGGCCGCGGTCAGCTCCCGCAGGTAGGCGACGCCCGTGGGTAGCGGGCGCCAGCTCCTGCGCGGCCGAGCCGCCCGCCTCGTGGTACGGCAGCGCGTCCACGGCGAGGGCCCGCAGCCCCGGGTACTCCCGCCCGCACAGCCGGGCCAGCTCCACGGCCTCCGCCGGGTCCAGCTCCTCACCCGAGCGGGCCTCGTGACCCAGCCAGTCCGCGCCGAGGGTGCCACGCGCCGACTCCTTGGGGACGCCCGCAGCCTCGTACAGACGGAGCAACTCACGCGCCGCCGGGCCGAATTCCGCGCCGACGTCGAGCGCAACCGGGGCGAGGTCCAGAAAGACGCCGTCCAGGGCCCGCGCGAGCCCGGAGACCGGTACGCCATGGGCGCCGACGCCGAGCCACAGCGAGGTGACGCCGTTCTCCAGGTCACCGAGCACGGCTTCGTTCGCACGGGCGGGATCGGTGCTCGCGTGGCGCTGCCGCACGTCCCAGCCCGTCGCGGCGTTGCCGCCGGGTGTGGCACCCCGTACGAAGGGGGCGAAACCGGGGTGGCCGACAGCGGGCGCGGCGTCACGGGAGGTGTACAAGGGGCGGGTGGTGAGCCCGTCCTCAAGAGCGGTGGACAGTGCTTGCTCGGCGGCCGTGCCCGATACGTCCTTACCCGACTTGCGCAGCACGCCTTCCACAAGGCGCTGCCACTGCTCATGGGTCGCATCAGGGAACTCGGCGGCCAGGGAAAGCCCGTCGTCAGGCAGGACCGTCATGCCCCGATGCTAGGGCGCAACCCATGGCACGCGGTGCCATCAAGGGCTGTGACCTTGCCCTCTTCTGATCGCTCTTGATCTCGAACGAGCGGACGGCTAGTGCCGGCGGCGGCATCGGGGCGGCGGTGGAGGGGGCCCGGCCCCCAGCTGTCAGACGGTGACGCGGGACGCGTGGCTGGGGCCGCGCGGCCGGGTTCCCGGTGGCGTACCGCACGTACTCGCGGTGCAGCCGGAACCCGGAGTTCCAGGCCAGCAGGCGGCTGGGCCGGTTGTCGCTCCCGCAGGACCAGCTCGCGGTCCGCCCGCGCGCGGCCGATGTCACGGCACAGAGAGGTGACGCAGGCCAACGCCAGACGCTCGCGGCGCCGCTCGGGCACGGTGAGCACGGCGACGTCCTCGTAGGCGGCACCGACGAAGTAGCCGCAGGCGACAGCCGCGATCCGGCCGTCCCGCTCGACCGCGCCCCAGGCGTGCCCCGAGGCGGCGAGCCCCCTCGGGCCGCCCCAACTGGCGTGTATCCACGCCGCGTCCGGGGCGAGGGCGGCGAGCGCCGCGGCGTCGTCGGCCGCCAGACGGCGGACGGTCACGCCCTCTGGCGGACACGGCGGGGCCACCGGCTCACGGTGGACGTAGACCATCCGCTCGACCGGAATCACCCGATCGAAGGCGGCCCCGAGCACCGGCAGGAAGCGGGCGGGCGCCTCGACGTGACTGTGTGCGAAAGGGGCCAGGAAGTCCGGGGCGACACTCCCCGGATCACCGCTCAGCAGGACGTGGCCCGCGCACGAGACCGCCACGGCGCGCGGTCTCAGGGGGTCGTCGCCCCACCAGGCGCCCATCCCCGTGGCCGTGACGTGCTCGTGCAGGGACGCGGGCCCGGGAGCGCCGGCGCGAACCAGCGGGGCTCGGTCGCCAGGTGGTGGAGGGGAAGCTCGATCATGAACGCTCCTGCGGAGTGAGACCTTCGGGTGAAAAGCGCCGTCCCGCCGGACGCCGTGCGCTCCCGGTGGTGTCGGCGCGGCCCGCATGGTCAGGGTGGCGGACGCCAGTATCGCGTCAGGGAGGGGCGTCGACGCGTCAACAACGCGTTATAGGGGGTCGGTTGGCACTCCGTGCCGGGCATAACGTCGTCGTGCCGCAGGACTTCTTCTGCAGCAGGACGTTTTCTCCCCTTCTCCCCACTGGAGGAACCCATGGCCGAGCTTCTGTGCGACGAGGACCCCGAGCCCTGTGAACCCGGCCCGGCCGGACCTCTGTTCGTCCCTGTCCGGCCGGGACCCGCGGGCTGCGTGGCCCGCCTGTTCCGCACTCCCGTGGGCGAGCGCACCGCCGTCGCGTTCACCACCCCGCAGCGCCTGAGCGCTGCCCTCGGCGCCCGGCAGCCGTGGATCAGACTCTCCGAACCGGCGCTGCGCGACCTCGCGGCGCGCTCGGCGTCATCGGCCTCACCCTCGACCCGAGGCTGGCCGCGCACCCCGTCACAGCGGCGCCGGGCCGGCCCGGCGAACGGTATGGCACCCCGTGGCGCGGCCAGGACCCGATGCCGGTGGACGTGCCGCGCGTCATCCGGTGCGGTAACCCCGTCGGGCGCGAGCACCCTGCGGATCGGCTGAGGACGAGGCGAAGAGAGAAGACGAGGCGAGAGAGAACCTGCCATGACCACTCTGCACGTACCCCCGCTCCCGGGCCCCGCCGACCCCGTCTCACCCCCGGCTGCCGCCTCCGTGTCACCCCCGGCCGCCGCCCCGGCAGCGGCCGCCCCCGCCGCGGACCTGTCCGTCTGGCCCGCCTCCACCATCCCGCTCGCCCACGGCGACCTGGCCGTCGCCGGCGTCCCGCTCACCGAGGTCGCCGAGCGCTTCGGCACGCCCGCCTACCTCCTCGACGAAGGCGACGTACGGGCCCGCTGCCGCGCCTATCTGCGGGCCTTCAAGGACGCCGACGTCCTGTACGCCGCCAAGGCGTTCCTGTGCCGCGCGATGGCGCACTGGGTCGCCGATGAGGGCCTCGGCCTCGACGTCTGCTCGGCCGGGGAGCTGGAACTCGCCGTCACCACGGGCTTCCCCGCCGACCGCATCGTGCTGCACGGCAACGCCAAGAGCCCCGAGGACCTGCGGGCCGCGCTCCGGCTCGGTGTCGGCCGCATCGTCATCGACAGCGCCTCCGAGATCGCCCGGCTGGCCGCCGCCGTTCCGCCGGGCAGCCGCCAGAAGGTGATGGTCCGGGTGGTGCCGGGCATCGCCGCCGGCGGTCACGCCAAGATCCGGACGGGCACGGACGACCAGAAGTTCGGCCTGTCCCTCACGGACGGCTCCGCCCAGCACGCCATCGCCCGCATCCTCGGCCGGCCCACGCTGGAACTGGTCGGCCTGCACTGCCACCTGGGCTCGCAGATCACCACGGAGAAGCCCTACCTCTGCGCGGTGCGCCGCCTGGTCGGACTGATGGCGCGGATCAAGGAGCAGCACGGCGTCACCCTCCCCGAACTGGACCTCGGCGGCGGGCACGGCATCGCGTACCGCCCCGGCGAGGACGCGCTCGACATCGCCTCCCTCGCCCGCAAGGTGCGCGCCGAGCTGACCGAGAGCTGCGCTGCGGCGGGCCTGCCCGTGCCGCGGCTGCTGGTGGAGCCGGGGCGGGCCATCGCGGGCCCCGCCGGGGTGGCGCTCTACCGGGTGCTCGCGGTCAAGCGGACGTCAGGGCGGACGTTCGTCGCGGTGGACGGCGGCATGAGCGACAACCCGCGGCCCGCGCTGTACGGCGTGCGGTACGCGCCCCGCCTGGTCGGCAGGCGCACCACGGCCGGCCCGGAACCGGTGACGGTGGTGGGGCGGCCACTGCGAGGCGGGCGACGTCCTCGCCGACGACGTCCGGCTCCCCGGCGACGTACGCCCCGGGGACCTGCTGGCTGTGCCGGTCGCGGCTCGTACCACCTGTCGATGGCGTCCGGGTACAACCTCGTGGGCCGGCCGCCCGTGATCGCGGTGGCCGACGGGCACGCGAGACTGCTGGTGCGCCGCGAGTCGCTGGAGGACTTCCGCGGCAGGGACGTGGGCCTGTAACAGGCGGACGGGGGAAAGACGGCGGCCCGGGGCACGCCGCCCGGCCGCCGTTCACATCATCAGGGTCAGAGGATCGCGCCCGGCGTGTAGGCCGCGGCCTCCGGGTGCTCCTTCAGGAGGGCCTCGATCGCCGCCACGACGGCGGCCACCTGGTCGCTCGCCGCGCCCGTGAAGGACAGCTTGTCGGCCATCAGCTCGTCGAGCTGGGCGCGGTCCAGCGGGATGCGGGAGTCCGCGGCGAGCTTGTCGAGGAGTTCGTTGCGCTCGGCGCCCTGCTCGCGCATGGCGAGCGCGGAGGCGACCGCGTGCTCCTTGATGGCCTCGTGGGCCTCCTCGCGCCCCACGCCCGCGCGCACCGCGGCCATCAGGACCTTGGTGGTGGCGAGGAAGGGGAGGTAGCGGTCCAGCTCGCGCGCGACGACGGCCGGGAAGGCGCCGAACTCGTCGAGCACGGTCAGGAAGGTCTCCAGGAGACCGTCGAGCGCGAAGAACGCGTCGGGCAGGGCGACACGGCGCACGACCGAGCAGGAGACGTCGCCCTCGTTCCACTGGTCGCCCGCCAGCTCGCCGGTCATCGAGGCGTAGCCGCGCAGGATGACGGTGAGGCCGTTGACGCGCTCGCAGGAGCGGGTGTTCATCTTGTGCGGCATCGCGGACGAGCCGACCTGGCCCGGCTTGAAGCCCTCGGTGACCAGTTCGTGCCCGGCCATCAGCCGGACCGTCTTGGCCAGCGAGGACGGCGCGGAGGCGACCTGCACCAGGGCCGTCACCACGTCGTAGTCGAGGGAGCGCGGGTAGACCTGGCCGACCGAGGTGAAGGCCGTCTCGAACCCGAGGTGCGCGGCGATGCGCTGCTCCAGGTCGGCTAGCTTCCCGGCGTCGCCGCCGAGCAGGTCGAGCATGTCCTGGGCGGTGCCGACCGGGCCCTTGATGCCGCGCAGCGGATAGCGGGCGACCAGCTCGTCCAGGCGGCGGTAGGCGACGAGAAGCTCGTCGGCGCCGGTCGCGAAGCGCTTGCCCAGCGTCGTCGCCTGCGCGGCGACGTTGTGGGAGCGGCCCGCCATGACCAGCTCGGCGTACTCACCGGCGAGCTTGCCCAGCCGGGCGAGGACCGCGACGGTGCGGGAGCGGATCAGCTCCAGGGAGAGCCGGATCTGGAGCTGCTCGACGTTCTCGGTGAGGTCGCGCGAGGTCATGCCCTTGTGCACGTGCTCGTGCCCGGCGAGGGCGTTGAACTCCTCGATGCGGGCCTTCACGTCATGGCGCGTGACCTTCTCGCGCTCGGCGATGGAGGCCAGGTCGACCTGGTCGAGGACGCGCTCGTAGTCGGCGATCGCGGCGTCCGGCACCTCGATCCCGAGGTCCTTCTGCGCACGCAGCACGGCGAGCCAGAGCTGACGCTCCAGCTTCACCTTCTGCTCGGGCGACCAGAGGGTGGCGAGCTCGGCGGAGGCGTAACGTCCCGCGAGGACGTTGGGGATACGGGGCTTTGCAGGCGCAGCAGTCACGTGTACGGATTCTACTGGGCATTCGTGCAGGCCAGCGCCACGCCCCCGTTCGTCGGAAGCTACGAGAGCCCACTCGGGGGCCGCTACGGGAGCGGCCCGTCGTAGGGCAGCAGCTCGGGACGCTTCGGTGGGCGGCCGTCGCCGGAGGAGCGTCCGGTGAGGCGGCGGACTATCCAGGGCGCGAGGTGCTGCCGGGCGAAGCGGGCGTCGGCGACGCGGCGCGCCGCCCAGTTCAGCGGGACGGCGGCCGACAGGGGGAGCCGCCAGTCGTCCTCGGGCGGATGCCCGAGCGCTTGCCACACCGCCTCGGCGACCCTGCGGTGTCCCTCCGCCGTGAGGTGCAGCCGGTCCACGTCCCACATGCGCTGATCGCCGAGGGCGGCGGCGCCGTACAGGTCCACGACGATCGCGCCGTGCCGGGATGCCAGGTCGTCGATGTGCGTGAAGAGCTCCTCCATGCGCGGACGGAACCGCTCCATCACCGGGCCGTTGCGTCCGGGGCTGCGCATCAGGACCAGCTGCTTGCAGGAGGGCGCGAGGCGCTCCACCGCCTCTTCGAGCAGGTCACGCACGCGGTTCATGTCGCACTTGGGGCGCAGGGTGTCGTTGAGCCCGCCCACCAGGGTGACCACGTCGGCCTGCATGGCGGCCGCCACGTCCACCTGCTCGGCGACGATCTGGCCGATGAGCTTGCCGCGCACCGCGAGATTCGCGTACCGGAAGCCGGGGCTGTGCGCCGCCATCCGCGCGGCCAGGAGGTCGGCCCAGCCGCGGTAGCTGCCGTCGGGCAGCAGGTCCGACATGCCCTCGGTGAAGGAGTCGCCGACCGCGACGAGACTGGTGTAGTTGGCATTCATCTGCATGGCGAAAGCGATGGTAACGCGCCGGGCGCGGCCGTCCGTGAGGGTGGGACCCCCGGGCGGCCGCGCCCCGTACGGAAGCCGCGCCACCGAAGGACGCGAACCGCCACCCCCGGTCACACGGGCTGGCCGAACAGCTCTCGCAGCACGTCCTCCATCGTGACCATCCCGGCAAGCCTGCCGTCGGAGCCGAGCACCGCCGCCACATGCGTACGGCTGCCCCGCATCGCGGTCAGCACGTCGTCCAGCGGCGTGGTCTCGCGTACCTGGGCGATCTTCCGCATGTCCGGGACCCGGAACGGCAGATCCCGCGGCGCGCGGTCCAGGGCGTCCTTGACGTGCAGATAGCCGACGATGCGACGGCCGCCGTCCACGACCGGGAAGCGGGAGAACCCGGACTCCGCCGAGAGGCTCTCCAACTGCTCCGGGGTGACGCCCACGCGCGCGTAGACCACGTCCTCCAGCGGCAGGACGACGTCCCTGACCGGCCGGCGGCCGAGTTCCAGCGCGTCGTGCAGCCGCTCCTGGGCGCGGTCGTCGATCAGACCCGCGTTGCCCGAGTCCCTGACCATGCGGGCCAGGTCGTCGTCCGAGAAGCTCGCCGAGACCTCGTCCTTGGCCTCGACCCGCAACAGCTTCAGCAGGCCGTTGGCGAACGCGTTGATCGCGAAGATCACCGGCCGCAGCGCCCGGGCGAGCGCCACCAGCGGCGGACCGAGCGTCAGCGCGGTGCGCACCGGCTCGGCGAGCGCGATGTTCTTGGGGATCATCTCGCCGAGCAGCATGTGCAGGTACGTCGCCAGGGCCAGCGCGATGACGAACGAAATGGGGTGGACCAAGCCGTGGGGCACCCCCACCCCGTCGAACACGGGCTCCAGGAGATGCGCGATCGCGGGCTCCGCGACGACACCCAGGACGAGCGTGCACAGCGTGATGCCCAGCTGCGCCGCCGCCAGCAGCGCCGACACGTGCTTCAGGCCCCACATCACGCTCTTGGCGCGGCGGTCGCCTTCCTCCGCGTGGGGTTCTATCTGGCTGCGGCGTACGGAGATGAGGGCGAACTCGGCGCCCACGAAGAAGGCGTTGACCACGAGGGTCGCGAAACCGATCAGCAACTGGATGGCGATCATCGGGCGTCCTCCGCCTCGTCCTCGGTCAGCGGGGCGTGCAGCAGTACGCGCGCGGCGCGGCGCCCCGCGGCGTCCGTGACGTCGAGCCGCCAGCCGCCGACCTCGACGCTGTCGCCGACGGCCGGAATGCGGCCCAGCTCGGTCGCCACGAGTCCCGCGAGCGTCTCGTAAGGCCCGTCGGGGGCCCGCAGGCCGACCCGCGCGAGCTGGTCGGTGCGCGCGGCGCGGTCGGCGGAGTAGAGCGTCCTGCCGTGGTCGTCCGCACCGGCCAGGGCGATGTCGGGGGTCTCGTGCGGGTCGTGCTCGTCGCGCACCTCGCCGACGACCTCCTCGACGATGTCCTCCAGGGTGGCGACCCCGGCGGTGCCGCCGTACTCGTCGATGACCACGGCCATCGTGCGCTTGCCGGAGAGCCGGTCCAGCAGGCGGTCGACGGTCAGCGACTCCGGTACGAGCAGGGGCTCGCGCATCAGCTCGGCGACGGACACCCGCGGCCTGCGCTCGGCGGGCACGGCGAGCACGTCCTTGATGTGGGCGACGCGGCGACCGTGTCGAGGTTGCCGCGGTAGACGGGGAAGCGGGACAGGCCGGTCGCCCGCGTGGCGTTCGCGACGTCCTCGCAGGTGGCGTGCGCTTCGAGGGCCATGACCTGGACGCGCGGCGTCATCACGTCTCCGCGCTGAGGTCGGCGAGGTTCAGCGTGCGGACGAACAGCTCGGCGGTGTCCGCCTCCAGCGCGCCCTCCCGCGCGGAGTGCCGGGCCAGCGCGATCAGCTCCTTGGGGCCGCGCGCGGAGGCCAGCTCCTCGGCGGGCTCCAGGCCGAAGCGGCGTACGGAACGGTTCGCGGTGTTGTTCAGATGGGCGATGAACGGCCGGAACGCGGCGCTGAACAGGCGCTGCGGCGTCGCCACCCGCTTGGCGATGGCGAGCGGGGAGGAGATCGCCCAGTTCTTGGGGACCAGCTCGCCGATGACCATCAGGAAGACCGTCGAGAGCGCCGTGCCGATGACCAGGGCCACCGAGGACGCCGCCGAGCGGGGCAGGCCCAGGTCGCGCAGCGGGCCCGAGATCAGCTTGGCGATGGACGGCTCGGAGAGCATGCCGACCACCAGGTTGGTGACGGTGATGCCGAGCTGGGCGCCGGAGAGCTGGAAGGTGAGGTTCTTGACGGCCTTGAGGGCGCCGGCGGCGCCGCGCTCGCCGCGTTCCGCCGCCCGCTCCAGCTCACTGCGCTCGACCGTCGTGAGAGAGAACTCCGCCGCGACGAAGACACCGCAGGCCACGCAGAGCAGCACCGCCGCGAGGAGCAGGAGCACTTCGGTCATCGGGTCACCTCCGTCCCATGATCGTGCAGAGGCCGGAGGAATGCGCGATGTCGGGTACTAGGAGGCTCGCCCATGGGCGGACGCTCACACCTTTCAGTCGGATACGAGTGGTGCGTCCATGGTAAAGGACCAGCAAAACCACTCTCGAACCCCCGTCGGACGCACGGCCGGGCTCAGTCCATGAGGGGTTTCACCCACCGGCTCCACTGCGGCTCGGGGGCGTAGCCCGCCGCGCGCCAGGCGTGGTGGGCCAGTTCGTTGCGGTCCAGGACCTGGCTGTCGCCGCGCCGCCCCCCGAGCGTACGAAACGCTCCTCCGCGGCGGCCAGCAGCGCCGCCCCCACGCCCTGGCGGCGGTGGTCCGGGTGGACGGCGAGGCGGTAGAGGTGGCAGCGCCAGCCGTCGAAGCCGGCGATCACCGTGCCGACCAGCTCACCGCCGCGCTCGGCGACGATCAGCGCCTCGGGGTCGCGGACGACCAGCCGCTCCACCCCCGACCTGTCGTCGCTGATGCTCGTGCCCTCGGCGGCCACCTTCCAGAAGGCGAGCACCGCGTCCAGGTCCTCGGGCCCCGCGGCCCGTATCCGAAGATCATCCATGGGTCCATCCCATCACCGTCCGGGGGTGCGCCGCCGGGGTTTTCAGGATGTGGACGGGCCGGGGCACCCGTCAGCTGCCGCTCAGCTCCTCGATGACCGGGCCGAACGCCTCGGCGTACGGCTCCAGGACGGTGATGTACGAGAAGCCGTACCGCTCCCGCTGGGCGCGCAGCTGCTCGGCGATCTGCCGGACCGTGCCGACCAGCAGGAGCGGCAGGGCGAGCGCGGCGTCCTCGGTGAGGTGCGGGATGTACTCCAGGACCGGCCGGATCGCCGCCCTGCGGTCGTTCGTCACCTCGACCAGCTGGATCAGCAGGTTCAGCTCGGCCGGCTCGGAGCGGCCCGCGGCGAACCGCCGGTAGGCGGCGACCCGCTCGTCCAGTTCCTCGGGCGTGAGGTGCAGCATCTTGCCGGTGTCGCCGGGAACCGCCTTGGCCCCGGTGAACGCCGCGATGTCGGCGTGCTCGGCGGTGAGCCTCAGCATCCGGTCGCCGTTGCCGCCGATCAGGAGCGGGGGCCAGGGCTTCTGGACCGGCTGCGGCTGGTGCTCCTCGGCGCCGAGCAGCGCCCCAACTCCTCGACGGTGCGCCGCAAATGGTCCACCCGCTCGCCGGGCGCACCCCACGGCAGTCCGGCGGCGTCATGCTCCGCCTTCACATAGCCCGTCCCCAGGCCCAGTTCGAGGCGGCCCCCGGTCAACGCGTCCACCGTGGCCACCTCGCGGGCGAGCAGCGCGGGGTTCCAGAATCCGGCGTTCAGCACGAACGTGCCGACGCGCGGCCGCTCGGTGGCCTCGGCCGCGGCCACGACCGCGGGGAACGGCGCGCCCACGGCCGAGATGGTCGGGGACGAGGATCACGTCGTAGCCGAGCTCTTCCGCCCGGCGGCACTTCTTGCGCCATTCGTCCCCCGATGACAGGGCCACCATATTGACGCCGAAACGGAACGGCCTGGCCATGAACTCCCCCCACACGTATACCGATTGGCTGACGGCGCCTCTCAGTCCATCATTCGTGCGCGATCGCCGCCAGCACATTCATGCGGGAGGCGCGCAGAGCGGGCAGCAGCGCCGCGGCGAGGCCCACGACCACCGAGCCGATCACCACGGCGATGATCGTCGTCCAGGGGAAGGCCAGCTCCTTCATGCCCTGGAGCGCCAGCACCTGCTGCACGGCGACGCCCCAGACCAGGCCGAGCGCGAGGCCGAGCAGCGCGCCCCGAACACCGCGATCACCACCGACTCCAGGCGGATCATCCGGCGCAGCTGACGCCGCCCGAGCCCGATGGCGCGCAGCAGCCCGATCTCGCGGGTGCGCTCCACCACCGACAGGGCGAGGGTGTTGACGACACCCAGCACGGCGATGACGATCGCGAGGCCGAGCAGCGCGTAGACGAGGTAGAGCATCACGGCGATCTGCTGCCGTATCAGCTCCTTGTAGTCGGCCTGGTCGCGCACCTGGACCTGCGGATACGGATCGAGGGTCTTCTCCAGCCGCTCGCGCAGCGTCTCCGCGTCGGTGCCGGAGGCCGCGTTGACGTACACGGCCGAGTCCTGCCCGTCCGGCACGTACTTCTCGACCGTCGCCAGCCCGAGGAAGAGCCCGCCCTCGACGCCGAACCCCTCGGGCGCGTCCTGATCGGTGAGCGCCCCCACCGTCAGCTTCGTCTCCCGCCCGCCGGGGAACGTCACCGCCAGCGCGTCGCCGACCCGCACCCCGTGCTCGCGCGCGAAGTCCTTGTCCATGCCGATGCGGCCGGGCGCGAGGGCGGCTCGCGAACTCCCCTCGGCGTACGTGATGTCGGCGACGTCGTCGAGAGCGCGGGTCGTAACCCGCCGCCGTCGACTCGGCCTTCTCGCCGTCGGTGTAGCGCCAGCTCGATGGGGCTGAAGCGCTGGCGCACGACGAGGCCCACGCCTCCGGTGTCCTCGATCTTCTCCGTGATCTCCGGTGAGAAGGGCATGAAGCCGGCGTTCTGTACGACGAAGTCGGCGCCGAGCGTCGCGTCGATCTGCCGGTCGAACGACTCGGTCATGGACGCGCTCGCCACCGACAGGCCGCCGACCAGTGCGAGCCCCACCATCAGGGCGGCCGCCGTGGCCCCCGTGCGGCGCGGGTTGCGCAGGGCGTTGCGCTGGCTCATGCGGCCGACCGGACCGAAGACCGCGGGGAACGCCCCGCCGAGCACCCGGATCACCGGGCGCACCAGCAGCGGCCCCGCGATGACCGTGGCGACGAGGGTCAGGACGATGCCGAGCCCGAGGAACGACGCCGCCGAGGACTGCTCGTCGGCGACCGCGCAGGCCACCAGGGCCGCCGCCCCGGCCACCGCGACGACGGAACCCGCCACGGCCCGCCTTTTCAGCGGCCGCCCCACCCCCGCGATCTCGGCGTCCGTGAGCGCCGCCATCGGCGAGACCTGTGCGGCCCGGCGCGCCGGGAGGTACGCCGCGACGAACGTGACGCCGACCCCGACGACGTACGCCGCCACGGGGGTCACCCACTTGAGGACCATCTCCGTGGACTTCAGGTTCATCCCGAGCGCGCCCATCAGCTCGATGAGGCCGAGGGCCAGCCCGATGCCGGCCGCCAGCCCCAGCGTCGAGCTCGATCAGGCCGAGCAGCAGCGCCTCGAAGAGCACGGAGCGGCGCACCTGGCCCCGGTCGGCGCCGAGCGCGCGCAGCAGGCCCAGTTCACGGGTGCGCTGGGCGATGAGCATCGAGAAGGTGTTGACGATCAGGAAGATGCCCACGAGCACGGCGACCCCGGCGAAGCCGAGCATCACGTACTTGATGACGTCCAGGAAGCCGCCGAGCGAGGCGGCGGCGGACTCGGCCTGCTCGTCGGCGGTCTCCAGTTCGTAGCCCGCGCCGACCTCGGCGGCGACGCGGCGCTTGAGCGTGTCGTCGTCGACGCCCTGGGCGGCGGTCACGGAGATGCTCGTCGCCGCGTCCGGGGCGCCGAGCAGCTTCCGCTGCGCGGTCGGGGTGTCGAGGAAGACGAGGGCGCGCCGGGTCGGGTGGCGGTGAACGTGGCGATGCCGTCGATCTTCACCTTGAACGAGCCGGGGCGGGCGAAAACCGTCAGGGTGTCGCCGAGTCCGACGTCCTTCCTGTCGGCCGTGTCCGCGTCCAGCATCGCCTGGCCCGTCGCCGCGCGAGCGCGTGGCCCGAGGTCAGCTCCACGGGGCTGCGGTCGGTGGGGTACCAGTTGGTCGCGACGGTCGGCGCGCCGGTCGTCGAGCCGACGGGTTCGTTGTCGCCGTCGACGACGGTGATGTTGTCGACGGACGCGTCGACATGGGCGTCCGCGACGCCCTCGACCTTCGCGACCCGCTCCCGCAGGCTCGCGGGCACGGTCGCCGTGCGCCCGGAGGGCACCGCCTCCTTGAGGTCCTCCTTCGGCCCGACCGTCACGTCGGCCGAGGTGGAGGCGAACAACCGGTCGACGTGCGCGTCACCGTGTCCGAGAAGATCAGACTGCCCGCGACGAACGCGACCGAGAGGATGATGGCAAGGGCGGAGAGCACGAGCCGGCCCTTGTGCGCGAGGAAACTCCTGAGCGTCGCCTTCAGCACCGCGCGGCCCCCCGGCTCAGCTCTGCCCGTGCGGGCCGTCGGAGGGCGCCGCCCCGTACGGGCCGTCGGAGGGCGATGCGGCGCCGTGGCCGCCGGATGTGTCCGGCGGCGCCGTCGCGTGCATCGTGTCGAACCGCTTCATCCGTTCGAGCACCGCGTCGGCCGTCGGACGCTCCAGGTCGTCCACGATCCGGCCGTCGCCGAGGAAGAGGACGAGGTCCGAGTGGGCGGCGGCGCCGGGATCGTGGGTCACCATCACGACGGTCTGCCCGAGCTGGTCGACGGCGTCCCGCAGAAAGCCGAGCACCTCCAGACCGGCCCGCGAGTCGAGGTTGCCCGTCGGCTCGTCGGCGAAGATCAGTTCGGGCTTCGCCGCCAGCGCCCGCGCGCACGCCACCCGCTGCTGCTGCCCGCCGGAGAGCTGTGCGGGGCGGTGCTTCAGCCGGTCCCGCAGCCCCAGCGTGTCGATGACGTGTTCCAGCCACGCCTGGTCCGGCTTCCGGCCCGCGATGTCCATCGGGAGCGTCATGTTCTCCAGCGCGCTGAGCGTGGGGATGAGGTTGAAGGACTGGAACATGAACCCGACGCGGTCGCGCCGCAGCTGGGTCAGCTCCCGCTCCTTGAGGCCCGTGATCTCCGTGTCGCCGAGCCACACCTGCCCCGCCGAGACGTTGTCCAGCCCGGCCAGACAGTGCATCAGCGTGGACTTCCCCGACCCGGAAGGGCCCATGACGGCCGTGAAACGCCCGCGCGCGATGTCCACGTCGACCGAGTCGAGGGCGAGCACGGTCGTCTCGCCCGAGCCGTACGCCTTCGTCAGGCCGCGGGCGCGCGCGGCGGTCCCGGCGTCCCCGGAACGGCCGGTGAACGGTGCCGAATCAGGTATGGGCAAGGCCGCCTCCTGGGTTGTGGCCGTTCCAACTCCCTTAATCCCGGCGAGAGTAGTGGGACGGGCCGAACCCGCGGTACCCCCCTGAGGTCGGGGCCGCAGACGTATGTAAGGGGCACGCTCCCGGCACCCTTGTCGTGCTAGCACACCGACGCTAGCTTGAAGGAATGGCGAAGACTCAGCTGAACGTGCGCGTGGACGAGGACACCGCCCGGGCCGCGCGGGAACGCGCTCTGGCACGAGGCGTGAGCGTCAACCGCTACATCGAGGAACTCGTGAAACAGGACGTCGGCGAGGTCGGCCACACGTTCGTCGAAGCGGCCGCCGACTTCATGAAGCAGTACGAGTCCGTGTTCGCCGAGGAGTTCGGGACGGAGCGCGAGGGCACCCGCCCGGTCCGCGAGACAGCCCCTCCTGTACGCGCGCCGTACGAGAGCGCGCGCCCGCTCGGTCAAGGTCGTCGTTGAGCCGTTGAACCTCAGAATCGATCTTGCCTGGCTCCTGATGATCGCCGAACACAAGACGCCCGGAGACCCCCAGGTCACCGACTGGGGAGCGCTCGTCGCCGCCATCAGCCGGCACGAGGCGGAGATATTCGGCATGCCCGTCTACGAAACCCCGCACGACCGGGCCGCGGCGCTCCTCCAACTGCTGCTCCACCTCCCCGCCCTGGAACGCTCCAACGCGCTCTTCGCCTCCTCCGTCGCGTACGCCTATCTCGTCTCCAGCGGCATGAAGGTGGTCACCTCGCCCGAACAGGTGCGTGACCTCGCCCGCCTGGTGAAGGAGGGCGGCGCGAGCGTCCACGCCGTCGCCGAGCAGCTGCGCGGTGGAGCCTGTGAGCCGCCGCGCGGGCGCCGGGCGATGAGTTCCGGGCCCGGGGCCGGTCATCAGAGGTGACCAGCAACCCCCGGCCGGGGCGCGCGCCGGAGCCCGGACCGCCCCGCCGCCGGCAGCCGAAGGAGATCCCATGCCCGCCGCCGTCCAGCCGATCCTCGTCACCCCCGATGTCGACCGCCTCCACGCCTCTACCGCGATCTGCTCGGCGCCCGAGCAGGTGGAGCGCTATCCGGAGGACGGTGCGGTCTTCTTCGTGGAGCTGCGGATCGGGGACGCGGGGCTCGGCATCGTCGCGAACACCGACGTCGAGACCGGCACGCCGGGACGGGTGCTCCTGAGCATCGAGGTGGATGCGCCGTCGACGACGTGCTGCGCCGCGTCGAGCCGCTGGGCGGCACGGCGCCGGGCGAGCCGAACGACATGCCGTGGGGACAGCGCGTCGCCCACATCAAGGACCCCGACGGCAACGCCGTCAACCTGACCCAGGCGATCTGACGACAGACCCACGCCTCCCGGGCGTCACGGGGCGCCCGGGAGACGTGCCGTACCGATCACGCAGTACGAGGTGGGCAGCCGCGGCCCCTTCGCGGGCACCAGGACCCGGCGGTACGCGCCGAGTTCGAAGCCCGCCTCGCGCAGCGCGCCCAGCGTGTCCCGCGCGACGTGGCAGCCACCGAACAGCGGGGGCCACACCGTGCGGTCCAGTACGCGCTGCGTGGCCGCCATCAGGGTGCCCGGGGCCCGGCCGTGCTCGAAGAAGCGCAGCTCGCCGCCGGGCCGCAGGACCCTGCGCAGCTCGCCCAGCGCCCGCGGCACATCGCGCACGCTGCACAGCACGAGCGAGGCGACGGCCGCGTCGAACGCCTCGCTCTTGACGGGCAGCGCCTCGGCGGCGCCCGGCACCACGTCGACGGGAACCTCCGCGCGCAGGGCGGCGGACCGGGCCAGCTTCCGCAGGAGGCGCTCCGGTTCGATCGCCACGACTTCGCTGACAGCTCCCGGATAGTGCGCGAAGTTCAGCCCGTTGCCCGCGCCGACCTCGATCACCCGGCCGGAGAGCCCGGCGAGGAGTTCCTTGCGGTGCCCGGCGAGCAGAGGCTCGCTCGGCCACGCTCTGACGTGCGTAGAAGCGGGCGAAGACGGGGTGGCGCACGGCGTCGCGGGACGCCGGCCCGGCTGCTCGTGGACGCGGACGCGGCAGAGGTGACACGGTCCCTCCTCGGCGAGGTGAGCGGATACGGCAATGGTGCCCCGGTGGGAGGGATTCCCCTCCGTGCCTACGGGGACGGGTCGCGCCGGGGGGAGGGAGCGGGGTGGT
>RBWT01000449.1 GCA_004010275.1 Streptomyces huasconensis | reverse complement strand
GCGGAGGCGGCGGAGCGGGCCAGGCAGGGCGGCGCCGCCGAGGAGGAGGGCGCCGGCGGCGGCCCCGACGCCGAGCAGGGTGGCGGGGCCGGGTCTACGCGAGCTGCTCGATCGTTTCGGTCGGCGCGGTGGACGGCTCGCGGGAGGCGTCAGGGGTGTCGGAGGCGGCGGCATCGGGGGCGTCCGCCGCGACGGCGAACCCATAGTCATTGGAGTCGCCGACCCAGTCGCCGTCGTTCTCCCGGCGCTGCACCAGCGCGGCCGACGCCACGACACGGTTCTGCAGGGCGTCGGAGGTGAAGGCGAGGCGGACCCTGACGGTGACGGTCCGGGCGGGGCCGACGGTGAAGCCGGGGAAGCCGTCGTCGAGGACGCCGACGTTCTCGTCCTGGTCGGTCCTCTCGAACGGCACGGCCCGCCAGCGCGTCCCGTCGTGGAACTCCAGCCGGATCTGCTCCGGCAGCAGCGGCTGCCGCTGGCCGACGAGGACCAGGATGGGGTGGACCCCGACGCAGGCCTCGTCCGTGGCGTTGGTGAGGTCGATCGCCCACTCCTGCCGGTCGCCGCCGGGCCGGTAGACGGCGGGGCCCTCGTGGATACGGGTGTCGAGGGGGAAGTCGACACGGTCGGCCGGGGCGCAGCTGGGCGGAGGCACGTCGACGGCCCTCTCCTGGCGCACCTGCGGGGCGGACCCGGGCGCCTCGGCGGCGGCGGGCGCGGCGGCTGCGGTGGACGCGAGGCGGTGGCGAGGGTGGTGACGAGGGTCGTGGCGGCGGTGGTGGCGACGCCGAAGGGAGGGGAACTACGGAATCGCATGACGGACCTTTGCCGGGACGGGAGTGGGCCTTGCGGGGGGGCAGGCCGTGC
>RBWT01000448.1 GCA_004010275.1 Streptomyces huasconensis | reverse complement strand
GGTGGTGTTCTGGGAGGAGGTGATCGCCCGGATCAACGGCACCGACCCGGACGTCGTCTTCCTCGCCGAGGCCTTCACCCGGCCCGCGATGCTGCACACCCTGGCCGCCATCGGCTTCCAGCAGTCGTACACCTACTTCACCTGGCGCAACACCAAGGAGGAACTCACCAAGTACCTCACCGAGTTGTCGCGGGAGACCGCGCACTTCCTGCGTCCGAACTTCTTCGTGAACACCCCGGACATCCTGCACGGATACCTCCAGGAGGGCGGGCGCCCGGCCTTCGAGGTGCGCGCGGTGCTCGCCGCGACGCTCTCCCCGACCTGGGGCGTCTACAGCGGCTTCGAGCTGTGCGAGAACACCCCATTGCGGCCCGGCAGTGAGGAGTACCTGCACTCGGAGAAGTACCAACTGCGGCCCCGGGACTGGGCAGCGGCAGAGCGCGACGGCACCACCATTGCCCCGCTCATCACGCGGCTGAACCAGGTCCGGCGTGACAACCCCGCGCTGCAACAGCTGCGGAACCTGCACTTCCACCCCACGGACAAGGAAGCGGTGATCGCCTACTCGAAGTCCGCCGCGGACGCGCACGGTTCGAACATGGTTCTGGTGGTGGCCAACCTCGACCCCCACCACACCCAGGAAGCCACGGTGTCGTTGAACATGCCGCTACTCGGCCTCGACTGGCACGAGAGCGTGCCGGTGCGCGACGAGCTCACCGGCGAGACCTACCACTGGGGCAGGGCCAACTATGTGCGCCTGGAGCCGGGCCGCGCGCCCGCCCATGTCTTCCGCGTCCTGCGACCGTCCTCACCGCTGATCGGAGGGTCACCCACATCATGATCGTCAACGAGCCCGTCCAGGACACGTTCGAGGACA
>RBWT01000447.1 GCA_004010275.1 Streptomyces huasconensis | reverse complement strand
CTAGGCAGTGTCTTCAAATGATCACAGCTGGTGGATCATGGTGATGTGATACGTCGCCATGAACTGTCCGATGCCGAGTGGGAGTTTGTCCGGCCGTTGCTGCCCGCGTCGTTGCGGGGGCGGAAGCGGTTGGATGACCGCCGGGTCCTGAACGGGATCGTGTGGAAGTTCCGGACCGGTGTCGCCTGGCGGGACGTGCCCGAGCGTTACGGGCCGTGGGCCACACTGCATACGCGTTTTCGCAGGTGGACGGCGGACGGCACGTTCGATCGGATGCTGCGGACCGCTCAGGCGAGAGCCGATGCGGCGGGCGACATCGACTGGCTGGTGTCTGTCGACTCCACGGTCGTCCGGGCTCACCAGCATGCGGCCGAGCCCGGAAAAGGGGCTCCGCGACCCGGCCCTTGGCCGCTCCAGAGGCGGGCTGACCAGCAAGATTCACCTGGCCTGCGATGGCACCGGCCGCCCGCTCGCCTTCGTCGTCACCGGCGGCAACACCAACGACTGCACCCGGTTCACCGCCGTGATGGAAGCGATCCGGGTGCCCCGGACCGGACCCGGCCGGCCCCGGGTCCGGCCCGATCACGTCCTGGGCGACAAGGGCTACAGCTCGAGGGCGATCCGCACCTGGCTGCGGCGCCGGGGCATCCCGCACACCATCCCCGAGCGGGCCGACCAGGCCCGCAACCGGGCCCGGAAGGGCAGCCTCGGCGGCCGTCCGCCGGCCTTCGACCGCGAGATCTACAAGCAGCGTAACGTCGTGGAACGCTGCTTCAACCGTCTCAAGCAGTGGCGCGGCATCGCCACTCGGTACGACAAGAACGCCCAGTCCTACGAAGCCGCCGTCACCCTCGCCTCACTTCTGATGTGGGCGTGACA
>RBWT01000446.1 GCA_004010275.1 Streptomyces huasconensis | reverse complement strand
CGCGGCGCGGTCCGCATGACCTGCTCGATCGCGGGGTTCAGCTCCCGCTCGGAGGTGGTGAAGCCGGGCACCTCGGCATTGGTGGAGTCGGTCAGGAACAGGTCCACGCCCTCCTCGCCGAGACGGGCGAAGGCGCGCAGGTCGGTGATGCGGTCGTCCAGCGGGAACTGGTCCATCTTGAAGTCCCCGGTGTGCAGGACCAGTCCGGCACTGGTGCGGATCGCGACCGCGAGGCTGTCCGGGATGGAGTGGTTGACCGCCACGAACTCGCACTCGAAGGGGCCGAAGCCGCGCCGGTCGCCCTCGCGCACGCGCGCCGTGCGCGGCCGGATGCCGTGCTCCTTGAGCTTGGCCTCCAAGAAGGCCAGCGTCAGCTTCGAGCCGACGACGGGGATGTCGGACCGTTCGCGCAGGAGGTAGGGCACGCCGCCGATGTGGTCCTCGTGGCCGTGCGTCAGCACGATCGCCACCACGTCGTCGAGGCGGTCCCGGATGGAGGTGAAGTCGGGCAGGATCACGTCCACCCCGGGCTGGGTCTCCTCGGGGAACAGCACACCGCAGTCGACGATGAGCAGCTTGCCCGCGTGTTCAAAGACCGTCATGTTGCGGCCGATCTCACCCAGGCCGCCAAGGGCGACGATCCTCAGCCCACGCTTGCTCAGTGGTGGGGCGGCTTTCAATTCTGGATGCGGATGACTCATGCCCCGACGCTACCGGAGAGGCGCGCGGGTGATCCTTTGCCGCCCGTGGACTCGTACCGCCGACCACCCGATCTGCCCCGGATCATCCGGATTGCCACGGAATGCGCGGCCCTCCCTCGGGGCGCCCGGCCCGCCGCCGGGGTGCCCGACCCACCGCCAGGGCGCCCGGTCCTCCGTCGGGGGCGCCCCGGCCCTCCCCCGGAAC
>RBWT01000445.1 GCA_004010275.1 Streptomyces huasconensis | reverse complement strand
CGGCGCCCTCGGCACCCATCACCGCGATCTCGTTCGTCGGCCAGGCGTACGTCAGATCCGCGCCGATCGACTGCGAGTCCATGACGATGTACGCCCCGCCGTACGCCTTGCGCAGGATCAGGGAGATGCGCGGCACGGTCGCGTTGCAGTACGCGTACAGCAGCTTCGCCCCGTGGCGGATGATGCCGCCGTGCTCCTGGTCCACGCCCGGGAGGAAGCCCGGGACGTCCAGCAGCGTCACGATCGGGATATTGAAAGCGTCGCACATCTGGACGAAGCGTGCCGCCTTCTCGGAGGCCTCGATGTCCAGAACGCCCGCCAGGGCCTGCGGCTGGTTGGCGACGATGCCCACCACCTTGCCGTCAAGCCGGGCCAGGGCACAGATGATGTTCCGCGCCCAGCGCTCGTGGACCTCCAGGTAGTCCCCGTCGTCGACGAGCTCCTCGATGACCTTGGCCATGTCGTACGGACGGTTGCCGTCCGCCGGGACCAGGTCGAGCAGCACGTCCGAGCGGCGCTCGGCCGGGTCCTCCGACTCGTGCGCCGGGGGGTTCTCCCGGTTGTTCGAGGGGAGCATCGAGATGAGGTAGCGGACCTCGGCGAGGCAGGTCTCCTCGTCGTCGTACGCGAAGTGGCACACGCCGGAGGTCTCCGCGTGCACGTCCGCGCCGCCCAGGCCGTTCTGCGTGATCTCCTCGCCGGTCACCGCGCGGACCACATCGGGCCCGGTGATGAACATCTGCGAGGTCTCACGGACCATGAAGACGAAGTCCGTCAGGGCCGGCGAGTAGGCCGCGCCGCCCGCGCAGGGGCCGAGCATCACGCTGATCTGCGGGATGACACCGGACGCCTTGGTGTTGCGCTGGAAGATGCCGCCGTACCCGGCGAGCGCGCTGACGCCCTCCTG
>RBWT01000444.1 GCA_004010275.1 Streptomyces huasconensis | reverse complement strand
GCCCCAGGTGGAGAACAGGCGCACGTGCGACCAGTCGCGCACCGCGGCACCGGCGGTGGACCCGGCTTCCAGGACCAGTGGGGTGATGCCCTGGTCGGCCAGGTGGGCGGCGGCGGCCAGACCGATGGGACCGGCTCCGATCACCACGACGGGCAGCTCGGCGGTGGCGGACGCTTTCATGGCGACTCCTTGCGTATTTCGACACCTGTCGATGGCTTGCGCGGCCAGCATGGCACCTGCTTCGATACCCGTCAACATAGACAGGTGTCGAAACTGAAGGGTCTCCCGGCCCGTTCTGGTTCGATGTGTGTCAACATAGACGCATGTCGAACGCCAAGGCGCTGCCGTTGCTCGAGCCTGATGTTCAGGGCGTGGTGCCGTGCTGCCCGCCGCTGACCGAACGCCCGATGGACGCCGAGGAGGCCGAACGGGCGCGCGGATGTTCAAGGCGCTCGGCGACCCGGTGCGCCTGCGGCTGTTCTCCGCCGTCGCCTCCCACGAGGGTGGCGAGGCGTGCGTGTGCGACATCTCCGACGTCGGCGTCTCGCAGCCCACGGTCTCCCATCACCTGAAGAAGCTGAAGGAGGCCGGGCTGCTCACCTCCGAGCGGCGCGGTACGTGGGTGTACTACCGCGTGGAGCCGTCGGTGCTGGCCGCGATGGGCCGGCTGCTGACGCCGCCCACTGAGGTCTGAAGGCCGACGAGAGAGGGGCCAGGCGCCAAGCGTCCAGCTCACAGCCGTACGGCAAGCCCAGCGGTGCACCGGCGGGCGGGCACTGACGCACCGGCCCGACGGTTGTCACAGGGCGGCGGCAGCGGCTAGCCGCGCAGAAGGTGAGCGATCTCCCGGGCAGGCGTCCCGGGCCGTGCGTCCCACGCCGATCAGGGTGGCCGACGCCGGGCCCGTCC
>RBWT01000443.1 GCA_004010275.1 Streptomyces huasconensis | reverse complement strand
CTGCGGGGTGTGGGTGAGCGTGGGGAGCCTGCGGGGCGTGGCTGAGCTGCGGGGACTGCGGGGCGTGGTCCCGCACCTGGCCGCTACCGGTGCCGGTGGCCTCGGCGGCTGCGGCTGCCTCGGCGGTGTCCTGCGCGTCGGACGCCTGGCCGGTGGCTCCGGAGACGACGTCGCCCTTCGCGTCGGAGACGTCGCGCGTGACGTCGGCTACCGCGTCGGATGCCTGGTCCGGGATCGCGACGGAGTGCTGGGGCAGCTCGTCGGCGCTGGCGGCGGCGGAACCGAGCGCCCAGGCACCGGTGACACCGGCGGCTATGACGATGGAGCGACGGATGTTCTTGTTCATGCTCGCGTGATCCTTCGAATGCTTGCTCTGGCTGTGGGTCCGGTCCGCCGGAGTCCTTCGTGGAGTCCGGCGACCGGCGGGCAGACCTGTCCCGCCCCCGCGCGGCAGGTCATCGCGGGGAAAGGGCTGCCCTAGCCAGGGAATTCGGGGATGTCGCGGTGCCGGGCGCGGATCGGCTGGGAGTCCGCGGGACGCCCGGGTCCCGCGAGCAGCCGGACCGGCGCGCGGCGTCGAGCGCGGCGGCGTGCTGATCGCCGTTCGGACGCGTTGCCGTCACGGCCGTGGCGTTGCAGAGGCTGCCTCCGGGAGCGGAGGGCAGGGGTGACTGACCGGCGCCGTGCTCACCCACGGCTTCGTCGGCGCCGCTGTGCGCGCCGGCACGGTGCCCCGGGAGCCCGAACACCGCGGCGTACGGCAACTCCGCCCACGGCCCGGCCGACCGCTCGGCCCGGTGCTCGCGGCCAGGATCGGAACCGTCGCCGTCCCGCGCCCCGCCCTCGGAGGGTGGGCCCAGAGGCGGGCTCAGGGGCGGGTTCAGGAAGGGGCGTGGCGTGGGTGCGGGCC
>RBWT01000442.1 GCA_004010275.1 Streptomyces huasconensis | reverse complement strand
GTGGGCGGGCGGCCACCGTGACGGGGCGACGATGAATGGCGCGAGGACGCGCAGGACCTCCGCCTCATGTTCCTCGCCGAGCAGGTTCACCCGGGCGCTGTCCCGGTCGTACCAGGCGACGTTCCCGCCGCCCGCGAGACAGACGTACAACCGCTCCTGTCCGTGCCGCCAGGCCGGTACGACGCGCAGGCCGCTCATGCCGCATCACCCCCCGACCATGGGACCAGCCGGTGGGCCGCCGGGGCAAGGACCCGGCCCCTGCCGGGCGGGACTCGCCCCGGTCCCGTAACCACACCGCCCGCACAGGTATGGCGCGCTGTTACATGTCCGACGGGGGGCCGCAATGGCGGGGGTCTAGCTTCGGTGGCATCCGCCCGGAGCAGCAGACCGACCGAAGGAACGTCCCGTGAGCACCCGCCGCCACGCCCTGCACGCCGCCGCCGTCACCGCCCTCGTCGGCGGTGTGCTGCTCGCGCCGGCCGCCGGGGCCTTCGCGGGCGCGCCTGCGCCGAGCCCCGGGCCGGGCGCGGCGAAGGGCCGCGAGGTCGTGCTGGGCCACGGTGCCAGGGCCGAGGTGCGCGACCGTGACGGCTCCTACGTCGCGACGCTCTCGGTGGGCGACCAGCAGATCGCCACCCTCTCCGCCCGGCACCCCACGGTAACCGAGAGCGGCGTGCGCTACGAGCTGTACCCGTCCAACGGACTCATCGGCGTCACGCCCTCGACGGCGGGGACGACGCCGCGCCTCCCACCCCGCGCGGCGGGGTGGGGGCCGGGGCCGAAGGGGCCCGGGGCGCGGGCAATCCGGTGTTCCTCGCCGCGGGCGGCGGTATGGCGGCGGCCGGGGCCGCGGGGCTCGGTTACGCGATGCTGCGCCGCGCCGCACGGACGCCTGACCGTGGGTGCGCCCTCCCCGCCC
>RBWT01000441.1 GCA_004010275.1 Streptomyces huasconensis | reverse complement strand
GAGATCGACGCCCACTATCCCGACACCGTCCTGCTCGCCGAGGCGAACCAGTGGCCGGAGGACGTCGTCGACTATTTCGGGGACTTCTCCAAGGGCGGCGACGAGTGCCACATGGCGTTCCACTTCCCCGTGATGCCCCGCATCTTCATGGCCGTACGCCGTGAGTCGCGCTACCCCGTCTCCGAAATCCTCGCGAAAACCCCGGCGATCCCCTCGGGCTGCCAGTGGGGCATCTTCCTGCGCAACCACGACGAGCTGACCCTGGAGATGGTCACCGACGAAGAGCGCGACTACATGTACGCGGAGTACGCCAAGGACCCGCGCATGCGCGCCAACATCGGCATCCGCCGCCGCCTGGCCCCCCTGCTGGACAACGACCGCAACCAGATCGAACTCTTCACCGCCCTGCTGCTGTCCCTGCCCGGCTCGCCGATCCTCTACTACGGCGACGAGATCGGCATGGGCGACAACATCTGGCTCGGCGACCGCGACGCGGTGCGCACCCCCATGCAGTGGACCCCCGACCGCAACGCCGGCTTCTCCTCCTGCGACCCCGGCCGCCTCTACCTCCCCACGATCATGGACCCGGTCTACGGCTACCAGGTCACCAACGTCGAGGCCTCCATGTCCTCGCCCTCCTCCCTCCTGCACTGGACCCGCAGGATGATCGAGATCCGCAAACAGAACCCCGCCTTCGGCCTCGGCACCTACACCGAACTCTCCTCCTCCAACCCCGCCGTCCTCGCCTTCCTCCGCGAGTACGGGGACGACCTGGCCCTGTGCGTGCACAACTTCTCCCGCTTCGCGCAGCCCACCGAGCTGAACCTGCGGGCCTACGACGGACGCCACCCGGTCGAGCTGATCGGCGGGGTGCGCTTCCCGGCCATCGGTGAACTGCCCTACCTCCTCACCCTCGCGGGCCACGGCTTCTACTGGTTCCGGCTG
>RBWT01000044.1 GCA_004010275.1 Streptomyces huasconensis | reverse complement strand
GGCGACCGTGCCCAGCGGGGAGGTCTCGGTCATGCCCCAGGCGTGGCAGACCCGCATGCCGAGGCGGTCGAACGCTCCATCAAGGACGGCGGGCAGGCCGAGCCGCCGATGGTCACCTGCCCGAGCGAGCTGACGTCCCGCGGCTTCGCGGTCAGCTCGGCGAGCAGGCCCTGCCAGATGGTGGGGACGGCGGCCGCGTGGGTGGGCCGCTCCGTCTCGATCATCTCGGCGAGCGGTGCGGGCTGGAGGAAGCGGTCCGGCATCAGCATGTTCACGCCGGTCATGAGGGTGGCGTGCGGCAATCCCCACGCATTTACGTGAAATTGGGGCACTACCACCAGGGAGGTGTCGGCGTCGGTCAGCCCCATCGACTGCGCCATGTTGACCTGCATGGAGTGCAGATAGATGGAGCGGTGGGAGTAGACGACGCCCTTGGGATCGCCGGTGGTGCCGGAGGTGTAACACATGGCGGCCGCGGCGCGCTCGTCCAGCTCGGGCCAGTCGTAGACGGTGGGCTTACCGGCGAGCAGTTCCTCGTACTCGTGCACCTGCGCCCGGGCGCCCGCCAGGAGGGAGCGGTCGCCGGGCCCGGAGACCACGACGTGTTCGACACTCGTCATCTGCGGAAGCAGGGGCGCGAGCAGGCCGAGCAGAGAACCGTTGACGATGATGACGCGGTCGGCGGCGTGGTTCACGATCCACGTCAGCTGGTCCGCGGGCAGCCGCAGGTTGAGGGTGTGGAGGATGGCGCCCATGCAGGGCGCCGCGTAGTAGGCCTCGACGTGCTCAGCGTTGTTCCACATGAAAGTGGCAACAGGCTCGTCGTCCGCCACCCCGAGGTCACCGCGCAGGGCGTGGGCGAGCTGGGCCGCTCGCTCACCGATCTCGCGGTAGCTGCGGCGCTGCGGTGCGCCCTCTCCGGTCCAGGTGATGACTTGCGACGTCCCGTGCACGGTCGAGCCGTGTCGGAGGATGCGGGTGACGGTCAGCGGTACGTCCTGCATCGTGCTCAGCACGGCGTCCTCCTGGGGCGACATCGCCTACGCGGCGGTAAGGGTTGCGCTGATTCTGCGCGCATACCGCTTGGTATGTCACTACTCCAGTGGATGATCGATCATCCGCCCGAGGTCTCGGCGAACCTCAGCGGACCTCAGCGGACAGGCGTGAGTTCCGGGTCGTCGCGGAGTTTGCCGAGCGCGCGAGACACCGCGCTCTTGACCGTCCCGATGGAGACCCCGAGCACCTCGGCGGTCTGGGCCTCGCTGAGATCCTCGTAGTACCTGAGGACGACCATCGCCCGCTGCCGGTCCGGCAGTTTCATGATCGCGCGCCACATCGCGTCCCGGAGCACCTGCTGCTCGGCCGGGTCCCCGGTCGGCAGCACGTCAGGTTCCGGCAGCTCGTCACACGCGAACTCGTCGACCTTGCGCTTGCGCCACTGCGACGTGCGTGTGTTCAGCAGGGCCCGGCGCACATAGCCGTCGAGCGCCCGATGGTCCTCGATCCGGTCCCACGCGACGTATGTCTTGGTCAGCGCGGTCTGCAGCAGGTCCTCGGCATCGCTGGGATTCGCGGTCAGCGAGCGGGCGGTGCGCAGCAGTACGGGCTGGCGGGCCAGTACATAGGACGCGAACGACGGGTACGCGAAGGGCCCCGTGGCCCGCGTCGGACCCGTGCCCCGCGTCGCGGCCTTCGATGCGCTGGTGCACACGGACACCATGGATGCGGTCATGGCTCCACGCTAGAAGCGCCCCCTACCGCTGCGGATCGGCCCCAAGTCCCGAAGCGGTGTCCGCCTCAGGTTGTACGAGGGGCGTCGGCTCCACCTCCTACAGGTGGAGGAGGCGGAGCACACCCCTGAGGAGCACCCCTGAGGTGCACCCCTGAGGAGCACCCCTGAGGGTTCACCCCCGAGAGCCGCCCCGGCACACGGGCGCCGGGCAACGAGGTCGCCTAGCTGACGCGCGCCACCGGGGCGTGCACGAGGTTGCGGTCGATCAACAGCGTGCGCCCCCCGTGCCGCTCCCTCACGTTCCCCGCGTACTGGTGGATGCGTCGCGCCGGGGTCCAGCCGTACCTGCTCAGCGAGGGTTCGCGGTACAGGTGCGGCCGGGTGCGCCAGCGCGCGAACCACATCACCGAGGGCAGGTCGCGCACGCCCGCCCGCCGCGACAGCTCCATGTGCCGCACCCCGGAGTCGGCGCTGCTGTAGAAGCCGGGGACGTAGCCGGATCTGCGCACTTCGCGGTCCCAGGCCCGTACGAAGGAGAGCGTGGTGCGGGCGCACGACGCATTCCGGTAGGCGTACGCCTCCATGTCCAGGTAGAGCGGGCTGCGCGTCCGCCAGCCGACGGCCTTGGCCTCGCGGACCGCGTCGCGCGCCTCCCGCTGCCCCTGGCTCCAGGGGTTCCGCCCGATACGCACTCCCTTCTTGTTCTTGGCGAAGACACAGGGCGACTGCGAACCCACGTACAACGGCAGTACCCGCCACCCCAAGCGGTGCACCGAGTGCACCCAGCTCCGGCTCAAGTGCGGTTGGTTCTTGCAGGCCCGGCCGCGGCCCGCGAAGTAGACACCCACGGCGCGGTACTGCGAACTCCGCCACCGCCGCATGGTGTCGACGGACGGAGCGATGCAGGTGTCGAACGCCCGCCCACGGAAGCGCGGCACCCCGGCGGGCAGCCGAACGGGCCGCGCGGCGACCCCCGTGACGTACCTGGTGGCACCGGACGCGGGGAAGCCGCCGTACTCCTCGACAGCACCGGCGGGGTCGGGTGCCGCTCGGGTGAGGGCGGGGGCGGCCGACGCGCCCGGTGGTGACGCGGTCAAGTCGACGGTCAGGGTTGCCAGCGCGAGGACTAGTCCAATGATCATCTTTTGGTGACGCATACGGTGAGTGAACGGCCACCGCACCGCGACTCAGGCCGGGACACGCGGCACGTTCAGCCGTCCGACCCCAGAATCAGCCCCGATGTGGGGACGCCGGTGCCCGCGGTGACCAGCGTGTGCGCGGCGCCGGGTATCTGGTTCACGGATGTGCCGCGTATCTGGCGGACGGCCTCCGCCACGCCGTTCATCCCGTGCAGGTACGCCTCCCCGAGCTGCCCGCCGTGGGTGTTGAGCGGCAGCCGCTCCTCCGCCACGAACCCCGTGGCCTCGCCCGGCTCGCAGAACCCGAACTCCTCCAGCTGCATCAGGACGAACGGCGTGAAGTGGTCGTAGAGGATGCCCACATCGACTTCGGACGGGGCGAGCCCTGATGTGCGCCACAGCTGTTGCGCCACGACGCTCATCTCGGGCAGCCCGCTCAGATCGCCGCGGTAGAAGCCGGTCATCTGCTCCTGTGCCCGGCCCGCCCCCTGAGCCGCCGCCGTGATCACGGCGGGGGGATGCGGGAGATCGCGGGCCCGCTCCACGCTCGTGACGACGATCGCCTGGCCACCGTCCGTCTCCTGGCAGCAGTCCAGGAGCCGCAAGGGTTCGACGATCCAGCGCGAGGCGGCGTGATCGGCGAGGGTGATCGGCTTGCCGTGGAAGTAGGCGGCCGGGTTCGTCGCCGCGTACTTCCGGTCCGTCACGGCCACAGGGCCGAAGGCGTCCGCGGTCAGGCCGTACGTGTGGAGATAGCGCTGGGCCGCCATCGCCACCCAGGACGCGGGGGTCAGCAGGCCGAACGGCAGGGACCAGCCGAGCGCCGCGCCCTCGGCGGAGGGTTCGCGTCGTTGCACCCCGGAGCCGAACCGCCGTCCCGACCGTTCGTTGAACGCGCGGTAACAGACGACGACTTCGGCCACACCGGTCGCCACGGCGAGCGCCGCCTGCTGGATGGTGGCGCAGGCCGCACCGCCGCCGTAGTGGACGCGGGAGAAGAAGGACAGCTCCCCGATCCCGGCCGCCTGGGCGACCGTGATCTCGGGGTTGGTGTCCATGGTGAACGTGACCATGCCGTCGACATCGGCGGGGGACAGCCCCGCGTCATCGAGCGCCGCCCGTACCGCTTCCACGGCCAGCCTCAGTTCACTGCGGCCGGAGTCCTTGGAGAACTCCGTCGCCCCGATCCCGACGATCGCCGCCTTGCCCCCGAGGCCGTCGCGCGTACGGAGACTCATGCGGTACCCCCTGGCGGAAGGGTCACGGCCACCGTGCCGGTGACGTGCTTGCCGATGCCGTTGGTTCCGACGACCTTGACCATGGCTGTCACGCCATCAGGACCGTTGTCGACCGCCTCGACCGTGCCGCTCAGGACCATGGTGTCCCCGGGGTAGTTGGGCGCGCCGAGGCGTATCGCCACCGTGCGCAGGACCGCCGTGGGGCCGAACCGGTCCGTGATGTAGCGGCCGATCAGGCCGTTGGTCGTCAGGATGTTCATGAAGATGTCGGGGGAGCCCTTGGCCTTCGCGAGTTCCGCGTCGTGGTGCACGTCCTGGTAGTCGCGGGACGCGATGGCCCCGGCGACGATCAGGATGCGGGTGATCGGGATCTCCAGCGCCGGCAACTCCTCACCGACCCTCAGAGCACCGCCCGGCCCGCCCTCCACGAGCGCGCCACCTCCGGCGCAGGGCTCACCGCCGCCGACGGATGGTTCGCCGCCGCTGCCGAAGGGCTCGCCACCGCTGGTGAAGGGCGGGCCTCCCCCCAGAGCCCGGAACAAGGGCAGCTCCAACTCCTCGTCCACCCTCTGGAATTCAAGCCGCACCGGCAGACCGACCCGCACCTTGTCGTACGGCACCCCAATGACGTTGCTGACGATCCGCACGCCTTCCGCCAGCTCGATGAGGCCCACCGCGTAGGGGGGATCGAACGCCGGGAAGGGCGGGTGGTGCATCACGACGTACGAATAGACGGTGCCTTCGCCGCTCGCCTCGATCGTGTCCCACTCGGGTGATCCGCAGGCGTTGCAGCCGGGCAGCCAAGGAAAGCGCAGCTCCCCGCAGCCGCCGCAACGCTGGATCAGCAGGCGATGCGCGGCGACGCCCTCCCAGAATCCCGCGTTGTCGCGGTTGATCACCGGGCGGGGACGTTTGCCCTTCGGCTTTCGCCGCGCCGGGGCGTACTTGAGGATGCGGAAGCGGTGCGTCCCGGCGAGTTCGCCGCCGGCCCGGATGTCCATCCGCGTGGTGACGAAGTGGCCCGTGCCGAGCTTGGTCGTCTTGCGCTCCGACACCGACTCGATCACCGCGTCGAAGCTGATCTCGTCCCCGGGGCGCAGCGCCCGCACGTACTCCTGCTCGCAGTCGGTGGCGACCACCGAGGTGTACCCCGCGCCGTCGAGCAGCCCGAACAGCTCGTCGTACGCGTCCGACCGGCCCTCGTGACCGGAGAGGCCGCCCATCGTCCAGGCCTGCATCATCGTGGGAGGCGCGATCGGGTCCGCGCCCGCGTAGGCGGGATGGGTGTCTCCCATGGCCTCGCACCAGTGTCTGATCATGGGTACGTTGACCAGGTCCTTGCCGATCCCGGCCTCCGCCGCGGCCCTGCCCTCGAATGCCTTCAAGTCGTCGTACGGGATGTCACGCACCGCGTTGTACGCCATGTCACGCCCCGCGTCGGATGCGGCCCCCCGCACCGTGCTGTCGCTGCTCACCGACGTCCCCTCCGCATGCCGAGCCGCCCGTACATGGCCCACTTTCTCGGTGGAGGCGAGGTGCACGGGGGCGGCCTCTCCATTTCGTACCGGCAAGGTTTCTGACTGTCCGTCAGATAGCGCATTGCTGTCAAGAGTTCGCGTCGCCACGTTCGAGGCCCGGACACAGCAGTGCGGCGGCACCGAAGCGCCGCCGCACCAGACCTGTCACACCCCACGCCGTGGCCCCCTGGAAGCCATCCCCATCGCTTCCGGAGGCCGTCGGCTCACCAGAGGTGGGTGAAGTTCACCGTGACGTCGTGGCTCGACTGGTCGATCGCCGTGAACGCCGAGCCCTCGACCTGCGCGGTGCTGTTCTGGTTCGAGGCACTGTCGCCGACGGCCTGCTGCTGCGTGGTCGTCGAGTTGCCGTGGTTGTTGCCGCCGACGCCACTGTCGTCCACGGCTGCCGCTCCCGCGTTCGATCCGTCGTTCGCGAACGCGCCACTGTCGGCCATCGCGGCGCCCGAGAAGAGCGCGGCGACAAGCGGGAGGGCGGCGGCGGCCGCGACGACTCGGGCGGTACGGATACGTGCCATGTCTATTCCTCCAGAGCAGGAGGTACGCGCCGGCGGTGGGCCGGGAGTACCGAGAAACACGGGTCCCCCTGGGCAGTTGGCCGACCGCCCCGGAGTGCTGCACGACGTCGCGGGATCAGAGTTGCCCACCGACCCTCGGCGAACCACGCCGCAAGCCCCGATTCCCCCGCAAGCGTGAGGGCGTGTCGATAAACGTGCTGTGCGCCTCGCACCCATGGCACAGCCTCACATCCACCCCTCGTGATCCGCCCCCGGCCTGCTCCCGCCCCGGCCTCGCCCAGGCGCCACAAGGGGCGAAGCGTTCCGCCAGACACTCTCGGCATCCTCAAGAAGGGGGCGCTTTTCACCTCTGAGCCCTCATCTCCGAGCCACCCGACCCTCGCCCCCTCTTCCCTTCTTCGAACGTACGTACGAAAATGAAGCCATGGCCATCACCGACCGCCATGTCACCACCCTCGCGCTCGCCCACGCCCTGTCCGCCGCCGAGCGAGGCCTCGCGGTGATCCCGCTCTCCCGCACCAAGCTCCCGGCCCTGCGGTCCCCTCACCACGCCGAGATCCGTGACCCGGAGATCCGTGACCCGCAGGTCCCTGCCCCGGAGGACCACGCCCCAGAGGACTGTCACCCGGCAGCCCATGGCCCGGAGGCCCGTGATGCCGGCCCCCGGCTGCCGCCGCCCTGCCACGGCGAATGCGGCCGCCCCGGCCACGGCGTGTACGACGCGTCGACCGACCCGCGGCGCATCCGTGAGCTGTTCGCCGCCGCCCCGTGGGCCACCGGTTACGGCATCGCCTGTGGGCTGCCCCCACACCATCTGATCGGCGTCGACCTCGACACCAAGTCCGGCGCGGACGCCTCCGCGGCCCTGCGGGAACTGGCACTGCGCCACCTGTTCACGATCCCGGAGACCGTCGTCGTGACCACGCCGAGCGGCGGCCGCCACATCTGGCTTTCCGGGCCACCCGAAGCCGTGGTCCCCAACTCCGCGGGCCGCCTCGCGCCCGGCATCGACATCCGCGGCGCAGGCGGCTACCTCGTCGGCCCCGGCTCCCGTACCGAACACGGCGTCTACGGCACCGTGCCCGGCACCGCCCACCTGCCGCCCGCACCCTGCCCACCGGCGCTGCTGCGCCTGCTCATGCCTCCGCCTCGCACCCATCACGCGGCGCCCCCACAGGCCGGCCCCGGCACGGCTGGTATCCACACGGCCGGTCCCGGCCCAGTCGCCTCCGGCGCGGCCGCCCAACAAGGCCAAGGGCTGGTGCAGTTCGTCCTCGCGGCGCACGAAGGCCAGCGCAACACCCGCCTCTTCTGGGCCGCTTGCCGTGCCTACGAGAACGGCATCGGCGAGGCCTTGGCCCCCCAACTCACGGCCGCGGCGGTCCGCGTCGGCCTCACGCACCGCGAGGCCCACTCGACGATCGCCTCGGCGGCACGTCTCACAGGGCGACCGTGAACGGGCCGAACAAGCCGCCCACACAGGCCTACCTAGGCCTACCACGCCCCCCTAGGGCCACACGTAAGTCGCGTAAGGGGCGTCCGCCATTGCGGACGCCCCTTACCAACCACGTGGCGGGCAACGCGGCTTCTCCAACAACCACGCAAGGCTTGCGGCTCATCCGCCGCTTCCCCCGTCGGAGGACTCACCGCCCTCCGCCTTGTGGATCAGCGGTACGAGCACGGCGACCACTCCGGTGGCGGTGCCGATCGGGGCCGCGAGAAGCGGGAAGGCCAGCACCAGGGCCACGACCCCGAAGCCCACGGCGACGACCCCGCCGATCAGCAGCAGCCCCCGCCCCCGTCTCCGCGTCAGCTCGGCGCCCCGGAGCGGCAGGGCGGGTTCGACAGTAGGGGACTTTCTGAAGTCCACGCCTTCGGCGTTCGTGAATACCGTCATGACTGACCTCTCTGAAGTGGGGTCAGGGCGGCTCCCGTGCCAGCGGGGGCCGCCTTTTGACGACCACGCCACCCGTCAGCGGCAATAGCGACAGCGCGTGAACCCGTGACGATCTGCTGACCAGCAGGCTCTGGGGATGACCCGCCTACCACTATGTGCAACGAGCAAGAAGACCTGTGTACGAGTCCGGGGAATTGCGGGGCGAGCGCCCGCAAGATTTTCCGTGACCCCCTCTGAGCTGGAGGTTCACCGCCCTCCGACTACCGACCGGGGGATTTCTTACACAGTTCGAGACCACTGCCAGTTAACGCGGAAGCCTTGTTCCCCCCGTATTCTATCCGCGTAGAAAGATAAAGTAAGGGTGCCCATAGTGTCAGGCACGCACATTCACTCTTACGGCCTCCTTCGCCCTCCCGGCTCGCGCGATGACCAATGACCTAAGGCGGAAATCCTGCCGCCCCAGGGGTTTTACGTCACGCCCGACCCCCTTGATGAGCCCGATCCAGCCCCTCCAGGAGATCGGCGATGCCCTGTTCCGACCAGTGTCCTGCCACTCCCGGGCAGGCTGCGACGTACGCGGCGATCGCTCCCCTGTCCCACGCGCCGGCCGACAGGAGGCCAAGGGTCAGGAAGCGAAGGTAGGGGAGCGACGGGGGAACGCCCCGGACGTCTGCCATGCCCCAAGGGGCCGTGAAAGTCAGCACGGGCATGCGGTCGACCTGGCCGGCGCACACCAACGTCTCGTACCGGCCTGCCCCCAGTACGGCACGCCCCCGCGTGAGCGCCTCCGTCAGATCGAGGTCGGTGCCCGGCTGCCGGTACATCTCCTGAGCCGCGATGTCCGCGAACTGCTCCGCCGTCACCAGATGAGCCCTGGCCAGCACCCGCCCGCTCACCTGCGGGTCGTAGAAGGCCCTGCCTCCTCCCCACACCGGTGACTCGGTCGCGAAGTACATGGCCCCGGTCAGCTCCACCGGGACCGATTTCACGGGCAGGGCAGGGTCGCGGCATCCCGGGTACTCCTTCGCCGCCCCCGGAGGGCGCCCACCCCGGATATACGCGGCAAGGCGCTCCGGGTGCATGTTCGATCCGTAGGACGCGTACCAGACCCACTCGGGACGCCGCTCACTCGGCAGCGTCGAGTCGATGCTTCGCAGGGCCTTCACGCCGACTCTCTACCACGACCACGCCCCACATCCGCCGGACCGCTCCCCGACGGACAGGCCCCCGGCGGTACTCCCGCACCAAGCACCGCCAACGCCACCAGCAACGGCCCCCGACCGTCACACCTGGTCAGGGGCGTCAATCTCTGCGGTGGGTGTGGGATTTGAACCCACGGTGACTCGCGCCACGACGGTTTTCAAGACCGTTCCCTTAGGCCGCTCGGGCAACCCACCCCGCGCCGGTCACCGGGAACCGGGACGGCGCGGGGACAAGACTAGCGGGTTGGGGCGTCGGCGGAGCAGCGGCTCAGCTGTCGCCCTTGCGCTCGCCCAGGGTCACGTCGACCGTGTGCTCCTTGCCGTCGCGCTCGTAGGTGATCTTGACCGTGTCGCCCGGCTTGTGGGTCCAGATCTGGCCGATCAGGGTCGGGCCGCTGTCGATCACCGTGTCGTCCAGCTTCGTGATGACGTCACCGGGCCTGAGACCGGCCTTGTCCGCCGGGCCGTTCGGGGTGATCGCGTCCGAACCGCCCACGCCCTCCCGGGAGATCGTCGCGCCGTTCGAGTTCTCCTGCTGGAGCGAGACCGAGGCACCGATCACGGGGTAGACCGGCTGGCCGGTCTTGATCAGCTGCTGTGCGACGTTCTTCGCCTGGTTCACGGGGATCGCGAAGCCGAGGCCGATGGAGCCCGACTGGCCGGAGCCGCCGAGGCCGCTGCTGTCGGCCGGCTTGATGGCGGAGTTGATGCCGATCACCGCGCCGCGGCCGTCCAGGAGCGGGCCGCCGGAGTTGCCGGGGTTGATGGAGGCGTCGGTCTGCAGGGCGCTCATGTACGAGCTCTTGCCGCTCTGCCCGCCGTCGCTGGAGGTCACCGGGCGGTTCTTGGCGCTGATGATGCCCGTGGTGACCGTGTTCGAGAGGCCGAAGGGGGCGCCGATCGCGATCGTGGAGTCGCCGACGGCCACCCGGTCGGAGTTGCCGAGGGGCAGCGGCTTCAGGTCGCCCGGGGTGTCCTTGAGCTTGATGACCGCCACGTCGTAACCCTCGGCGCGGCCGACGACCTCAGCGGCGTACTTCTTGCCGTTGGAGAACGTCGCCTGGAGCTTGCCGCCCTCGGCGGCCGATGCCACCACGTGGTTGTTGGTGAGGATGTGGCCCTGCTTGTCGTAGACGAAGCCGGTGCCCGTGCCGCCCTCGCCGCTGCCGCTCTGGGCCTCGATGGTGACGACGCTCGGCAGCGCGTCGTTCGCGATCCTGGCGACCGAGCCCGGCTCGCGCTTCAGGTCGGCGGGCGTGTCCGCGGCGGCGACCGTGGTCGAACCGGTTTCGTTGTCGTTCCGCTCCGCGGCCCAGTAGCCGATGCCACCGCCGACGCCGCCCGCGATCTGGGCGGCGCGAGCACCCCGGCGACCAGCCCGCCGCGCCGGCGCCCGGGCTTCGGCTCCTGCGGCTGGTACGAGGCGCCCCAGCCGGAACCGGAGCCGCCCCCCCGCGGCGTACGACGGGACGCTCGGCGGCTGCGGAGGCGGCCACGCACCAGCGGCCGCGGACCCGGCACCGGCCCCCGGGTCGCCGGCACCCCCAGGAACCCCGGAAGCCCCGGGAGGAACCGACCCCGCGGCGGTACGGGAATCGGCGGCAGCAGCAGCGGAGTCAGGGGAGGCGGCGGAGGCGGCGGAAACAGCGGGAGCGTCCACCGGCACGGGAGGTGCGGACGGCGCCTTCGGTACCGCGTTGCCCTCGTTCTCGGTGCTCACAGCTCTTCTCCTCGGTCCATGCTGTCGTGGCTTGCGTACTCGGTCACGGCCTGGCTGTGCCGACTGCTGCGCGTCTGTCTCAACTGCGTCTGTTGCGTCTGTCTCAACTATGCGTCTACCTGCTCAACCATGCGTCTGCCCCAGTCAGCTTTTCCCATGGGCTGTCAGGGCACCATAAGCCGAGCCTGTGTGTCCGGCGCTGCGAGACGCGGCCCTCCGGGCGAGCCCTCGGGCACCCCGTGATGGCACCATGACGCGGTGACCCTCGCACGACAGCACCAGATCCAGGTCGTCGCCCACCGCGGAGCCTCCGAAGACGCCCCCGAGCACACGCTGGCCGCGTACAAGAAGGCGGTCGACGACGGGGCCGATGCCCTCGAATGCGATGTACGGCTCACCGCGGACGGCCACCTCGTCTGTGTCCACGACCGCCGCGTCAACCGCACCTCGAACGGCCGCGGAGCCGTCTCCGCCCTCGAACTGGCCGACCTCGCCGCCCTCGACTTCGGCTCCTGGAAGCGGCACCACGACGAGGCCCTGGAGGGCGAGGGCCCGGACTGGGAGGGCTCCGCCGGGGCGGACACCTCCGTCCTCACCCTGGAGCGGCTCCTCGAACTCGTGGCCGAGAGCAACGCGTCGGGCCGCCAGGTGCGGCTGGCCATCGAGACGAAGCACCCCACGCGGTGGGCGGGCCAGGTGGAGGAGCGCCTGCTCATGCTGCTGAAGCGCTTCGGTCTGGACGCGCCGCCCGCGGAGGGGCCCTCTCCGGTACGGGTCATGAGCTTCTCGGCGCGTTCGCTGCACCGCGTGCGGGCCGCCTCCCCGACGCTGCCGACCGTCTATCTGATGCAGTTCGTCTCGCCCCGCCACCGCGACGGCCGCCTCCCCCCGGGCGTACGCATCGCGGGCCCCGCCCTGCGGATCGTGCGCAACCACCCCGGTTACGTGGCCAAGCTGAAACGCGCGGGGCACCAGGTACACGTATGGACGGTGAACGAACCCGAAGACGTCGAGCTCTGCGCCGAACTCGGTGTCGACGCGATCATCACCAATCGCCCCAGGCAAGTTCTGACCCAACTGGATCGCCTGGGACTCCGGTAACCACCGCTACAGGGAGTGCACCGGCGCGTTCGGTCCGTATTCGATCGTTACGAGTGCGTCACCGGAGGGCGATTGGCCGGTTTCCGGTCCAGTCCATTGGGGCATCCACACCGTGGCGTGGGGCAAAGGAGGTCTCGGGGGTGGCGTTGGTGGTGGCACGGGAGGTGCCCACGTCGTCGAGCATGGCCGTTCCCCATGGCCCTGCGGGCGTGGGGGAAGCGAGACACCGGATGCGTGATCAATTGCGCGTCGGCGGAGTGTCGGAGTCGGTCATCGACGATGCCGTACTGATCCTTTCGGAGTTGCTCAGCAATGCCTGCCGGCACGGCAGGCCGCTGGGCCGCGGAATGGTCGGCGACGGCGATGTACGAGCGGCCTGGCACGTCGACAAGACCGGTCGGCTGACGGTCGAGGTGACGGACGGAGGGGGCCCGACCCGCCCCGTTCCGGCCACACCGTCGGTCACGGCGCACGG
Organism: Streptomyces huasconensis; assembly: GCA_004010275.1. Taxonomy (GTDB): domain Bacteria; phylum Actinomycetota; class Actinomycetes; order Streptomycetales; family Streptomycetaceae; genus Streptomyces; species Streptomyces huasconensis. The sequence continues at coordinate 34,850 of RBWT01000044.1, read as the reverse complement.
CGGCCGCGGGCTCAACATCATCTCGGCGCTCGCCGACACGTGGGGCGTACGCGACGACGTGCACGGCGAGGTCACCGTCTGGGTCGTCGTGCAAGCGGGGCACCGCCCCGAGGATTTCGCTACGCGCGTCGCCGCCCCGTCGGCCGCCGCACTGAGCGACCTCGCCCTCGCGGACCCCTTCGACGACCTGGACTGACGACCACGTGGGCCCGCTGGGGTTCGCCAAGGCCACGGAAGGCAACCGAAGCTCCCGGCGCCGGGAAGAACACCGAAGCTCCCGGCACCCTGGAGTGAATCCCGGCCGCCCCCGCACCAACGGCTAGGCTCGCGCCCGTACGCAAGAGCATGAGAGCCGCAGCCGGGAGACACCCAAGATGGCCAAGAAGCGCCCCCAGACCAAGGGCAAGCAGCAGCCGCAGTCCAAGGGCGGAGCCGACGCGAACTTTCCGGTCGTCGCGCCCGCGAACCCTGCCCCTGCGGTTCGGGCCGCCGCTACAAGGCCTGCCACGGCCGTGCCGCGGCCCAGGCCGTCGCCGAGCTGGTGCAGCGCCCCTTCGAGGGGCTGCCCGGCGAGTGCGACTGGGTCGCGCTGCGCGAGCTGGTGCCCGCCGCCACCGTCGAGTTGACGCTTCGGGACGGACTGCCCGAGGGCGTTCCCTCGGTCACCCTCGCCACCGTGCTGCCCATGGCGTGGCCCGCGCTGCGCCGCGACGACGGCTCGGTCCTGATCGGCCTGCAGAACGACACCTCGTCCGGTGACATCAGCCGCGACCTCGCCGACGCCTGCGGCGCGCCCTGGAGGCCGAGCCGGGGACGCCGGTGCAGGGCCGCCGTGCCCCCGCCGACGGGCCGCGCCTGCAGGAGCTGCTCGACCCCGAGGCGCCGTTCGAGCCGGTGGTGCACGCCGGGTTCGAGTTCTGGGTGCCGGACTCGGAGAACGCGACGCCGGAGGTCTCCGCCTCCCTGGAGCGGGCGAACGCCGCCGCCATCCCGACCGTACGGCTCACGGGTGTGGACTCCGCGTACTGGTGCGAGACCCCGGAGAAGAACCACCTGCGCTGGGTCATGCCGCACCCCGAGGAGCAGCTCCTGGACGCCCTGGCCCGGCTGCACGCGGCCGGCACGTCGAGCCTCGGTGAGGGCACCCGCCTCGTCGGCTCCTTCCGCGCGCACGGTGTGATCGTGCCGGTGTGGGACCTGCCGAGCGGCGTCGGCGCGGACGACGTCGAGAAGCCGGCCGCGGAGTTCGCCGAGCGACTGGCGTCGGCGCTCGCCTCGGACGCCCCGCTGACCGCCGACGAGCGCCGGGCACGCGGCGGCCTCACCAACCGCCAGGTCACGCTCAGCTGACCCGTCCACCACAGCTGCCCCATCCGACCCGTCCGGCGCGGCCGACCCGTCCGCCACGGTCGGCCCGTCCGGCGGCGGCTGACCCATCCGCCCCGGCTGCCCGTCCACCACAGCTACCCGGACGGGCCCGCCTCCGCCGACACGATTCCGCCGTCCGTTCCGCTGACGCGCTCACGTCACGCTGCGTCGACACCCCCGCGTCACACGCCGCTGACCCACCAGTCAGTCGGTGGGGACAGCGTGACTCCTGTCACAACTCCCCGTACGCACAGGTAAATCCCTGTCCGGATAACTGAGATCGAATTTGCCAGGAGCCGATCTCTTGTTACCGTTCAGATAGCCCGGTTGCTGGTGCATCCCCCGTCGCCAGCAACCGGGCCCTTCCATGTCCGGGTCCGGTTCATGGCTCAACTGCCTTGCGGTGACGGCGAGTTGCTCCCCGAGCGCAGCAGCAGCGCCCCCGCCTCGTCCGCGGCGAACTCCGCCACCGCCGAGTACTCCGCCGCCTCTCCCACCGCCCGCTCACGCGGCGTCTCACAGACTCCCGGCTCGTCCCCGGCGCCCACTCCACAGTGCGTCCGCACGGTGCGCGCGTCCGGGCCCATCGAGGTCAGTACGGCGTTCAAGTCGTCGCCGGTGGCGTTGCGGTAATAGGTACGGGCCCACGTGTCGTGGCCCTGAGTGAGCACACAGGTCTGTGCCTCGATGCCGTCGGGGGAGGAGAGTTCGGGCCCGCACCGGGCCTCGGTGCCCGCGCCGAGGCCGTCCGGCGGCGAGGGCGGCGGCTCCTCCGCCGCCCGAACCGGAGGGTTGTTCGAGGGGACGGGCGACGGGGCGGGGAGGGGCGGCTTCTCGTCACCGTCGTCGTCGCCGACCGGCCCCGCGGACGCGCCGGCGAGCGGGAGGAGAACCGTGACGGCCACGGCACCCAGGAGCACGAGCAGGCGGGGTTGCCGCGTGGGCCGTTGCATGCGCCGAAGATAACGACAGGCGGACGCGCGGCCCGTTCGCCGCGCACCCATTGGCCTACAACTCGGGGGCGCTCACACCCGTACGAGTGAGCGCGTCGACGACGGCGTCCACGACCGCCTCGACGTCGGGCACCCAGGGGGCGGCCGAGTCGGGCAGCGGGGCGCGCTCCCAGCGGACGGGGCCCTGGCCCGTGCCGGAGGGCGGCAGGGCGAGATAGCCGCCCTCGCCGTGGAAGCGGAGCGAGCCGGGGACGTAGTCCTTGGCGTAGAGCAGCTCGCCCAACCGGGCCAGGGAGTACGGGGCGACGAGTACGTAGAAGCGGTTCTCCGTGGCGACCACCGGGCCGAGCCTGATGCCCGCCTCGTCGAGCGCGGCGAGGGCACGCACGCCTGCGGTCACGGGGAGGCTGACGGCGCATGGGGCGCTGCCTCCGGTGGCGAGCAGGACGGGGGCGCCCGGGCGGTTGGTCCACCACCAGCGCACCATCCGCTCATCGGTGGTGGCGGCGAGCAGCCCGGGGTCGAGGGGGTGCGCGCCCGGCACCACACAGTCGGGGTCGGGGCAGGCGCACCGGGTGCCGTCACGCCGGTCGAGACCGACGCCCGGCAGGACGGGCCACCGCCACGCGGTCGCGAAGGTCAGGGCCGCACCGATCTGTCCGGTGCTCCGGCCGGGCCTCCTTCCCCATCGCCACGACAGGAGCCTGCGTCGCCTTCCGAGGATCTCGCGCATGAGCGCTCGTTCCTTTCCGTTGCACGCCGGCGCTTGACGCCGGGGAGACTGCGGGCCACATCACACCAAGTGTGGATCACTGCACCATGCGTGGATCACCGCACCATGCGTGGATCGCTTCGATCACTTCGTGTGGATCACTTCGCTGTACGTACGAGCTGGCACATCCGACCCCAGCCTGCGGCATGGGGAACCACTCTGAACCGAGCGTTGACGTGGCGTGGGGTGGCGGCGCCTGGCGTTTGCCGTCACGCGATATTGCTTGCCGCCTCCCCCACGGGAGGATGGGGCACGGTCGTCGTGCGTTAAGACGTCCGGGTGCTCCGTGAGGTTCCGGACGGGTCCCAACTGCCCCTGGTCGCCACTGAGTACGTACCCAGCACGACCGCTGCAACGCTCTACCGAACAACGTCAGTCGACCGCAATATGCCCTCGCCCTGCGCAGTTTTCGGCCAACTTATCAAGATCATTTTCTGGGCTCAGAATTCCCACGGACACCAGGAATCCCAGCAGGACAATGCTGGACATCCCCTCACCAGGGCGTGTACATCTGGAGACATTGCTGGCGGCGCAGAATGACATGGGGGTTTGCGATGCTATTGAGCATTACGCACCGGCCGGAAAGCCGTAAGCCATGAACGCCCCGCACCTTCCGAAAGTGGCCGGAATCGATTCCACTGTTCCGCCGCCCGCCCACACTGTCGCGCCCACCGCGCCCACCACGCCCGCGCCGACGGGCTCCCCCGCCCCCGGCGCCCCCGGCGCCGCGCTCCAGGACCGCCTCGCGGGCTGGGTCTCCGACCTCACCACGCTGCACGAACTCACCGAACGGCTCGCCCGCACGAAGACCCTCGACGAGGCCCTGCGGGAGATGCTCGGGGCCGGCGCCGCCCTCGTCGGCGCCCGCCGCGGCCTCGTCGTCCTCGAACCGGCCGACGGGCTGGGCCCGGACAGCACGACCGGCCTGGAACTCTCCCGCGCCGAGCTGGGCCACATCGAGACGGTGCCGCGCGGCGCGACGTCGTACGGCCGCATCCTGGACGCGCCGACGGCCGGCGCCCCCGGCCCCGCCACCGAGATCGTCCAGCCCGACCTCCTCAGCCGACGACGGGCCTCGACCCGCGCCACCGCGAGGTCGCCGCCCGCCTCGGCTACGCCGCGAGTTACGCCCTGCCCCTGGCCACCGAGGCGGCCGGCCGGATCGGCGCCGCCGTCTGGCTGTACGACGAGCCCGCCGAGCCGACCGAGCGCAGACGCCACCTCGCCGGGCTCTACGCGGCCCACGCCACCGAACACCTGGCCCGCCTGCTGGAGCTGGACCGGGCCCGCACCACCGCCGCCACCCTGCGCGAGGAACTCATGCCCGCGCGGCTGCCGCGGGTCACCGGGGTGCAGCTCGCCGCACGGCACCGCACCGGGCCGCGCGGCGGCGGCGACTGGCACGACGCGCTGCCGCTGCCGGACGCCGCGCTCGGGCTCGCGGTGGGGTCGGTCACCGGGTCGGGGCCCAGCGCCGTCGCCGCGATGGGGCGGCTGCGGGCCTCCCTGCGGGCGTACGCCGTGATGGAGGGCGAGGACCCCGTCGCCGTACTCTCCGATCTGGAACTGCTGCTGCGGCTCACCGAACCCGCGCGGTCCGCCACCGCCCTCTTCGCCTACTGCGAGCCCGCCCTGCGCAAGATCGTGCTCGCCGGTGCCGGGCACAGCCCGCCGCTGATCATCGGGGAGCGGCGCACGGAGTTCGTGGAGACCTCCCTGTCCGCGCCGCTCGGGATGCTCGCCTGCTGGGAGGCACCGAGCGTGGAGATCTCCGCGGAGCCCGGAGAAACGGTGCTTCTCTACACCGACGGCCTGCTCCACCGCACCGGGGACGCCATGGACCGGGCGTTCGCGCGGCTGCACGCGGCGGCGGCGAGCGTGCCGAAGCCCCTGCGGGACGACCCGGGCGCGATCGCCGACCACGTCCTGCGCACGGTCCTTCCCGACGGGCTCGACACCGCGGACAGCGAGGAGGACGTGGTGCTTCTGGCGGCCCGCTTCGCGTGAGGCCGCGGCCACGCGCGGTAAGAGGCCCAACGGCCCTGGGCCCCCTTCCGTACGCCCGTACGATGGAGGGTGGCCCAGTGTCGTACCTAGGAGGCAGACCGTGTCGGACGCCGCTCTCAACCCGGAGACCCCGGAGACCCCGGAGGAGACCGAAGAGGAGCCGATCAAGCAGCGGAAGAACGGCCTGTACCCCGGCGTGTCCGACGAGCTCGCCGAGAACATGAAGTCCGGCTGGGCCGACACCGAGCTGCACGACCTGCAGCCGATCCCGCAGGCCGAGAACACCGCGGCCCGCCGCGCCGCGCTCTCCGCGCGCTTCCCCGGCGAGCGCCTGGTGATCCCCGCGGGCAACCTCAAGACCCGCTCGAACGACACCGAGTACGCCTTCCGCGCCTCCGTCGAATACGCGTACCTCACCGGCAACCAGACCGAGGACGGCGTCCTGGTCATGGAGCCGACCAAGAGCGGCCACGACGCGACCATCTACCTCCTGCCGCGCTCCGACCGCGAGAACGGCGAGTTCTGGCTGGACGGCCAGGGCGAGCTGTGGGTCGGCCGCCGCCACTCCCTCACCGAGGCCGAGAAGCTGTACGGCATCCCCGCCTCCGACGTGCGCGAGCTGGCCGGGGCGCTGCGCGAGGCCACCGGCCCCGTGCGTGTCGTACGCGGGTACGACGCCGGCATCGAGGCCGCGCTGACCGACAAGGTCACCGCCGAACGCGACGAGGAGCTGCGCGTCTTCCTCTCCGAGGCCCGGCTCGTCAAGGACGAGTTCGAGATCGGCGAGCTCCAGAAGGCCTGCGACTCGACCGCGCGCGGCTTCGAGGACGTCGTGAAGATCCTCGACAAGGCCGAGGCGACGAGCGAGCGCTACATCGAGGGCACGTTCTTCCTGCGCGCCCGCGTCGAGGGCAACGACATCGGCTACGGCTCCATCTGCGCCGCCGGCCCGCACGCCACCACGCTGCACTGGGTGCGCAACGACGGCCCGGTGCGCTCCGGAGAGCTGCTCCTCCTCGACGCCGGCGTGGAGACGCACACGTACTACACCGCGGACATCACCCGCACGCTGCCGATCAACGGCCGCTTCGACGAACTCCAGAAGAAGATCTACGACGCCGTGTACGAGGCCCAGGAGGCCGGCATCGCGGCCGTGAAGCCGGGCGCCAAGTACCGCGACTTCCACGACGCCTCGCAGCGCGTGCTGGCCGAGAAGCTGGTGGAGTGGGGCCTCGTCGAGGGCCCCGTCGAGCGCGTCCTGGAACTGGGCCTCCAGCGCCGCTGGACGCTGCACGGCACCGGTCACATGCTCGGCATGGACGTCCACGACTGCGCCGCCGCGCGCCGTGAGTCCTACGTCGACGGCACGCTGGAGCCCGGCATGTGCCTGACCGTCGAGCCCGGCCTGTACTTCCAGGCGGACGACCTGACCGTGCCGGAGGAGTACCGCGGCATCGGCGTCCGGATCGAGGACGACATCCTCGTGACGGAGGACGGCAACCGGAACCTCTCGGAGTCGCTGCCGCGGCGTTCGGACGAGGTCGAGGCGTGGATGGCGCGGCTCAAGGGCTGAGACCTGCTGCCGCCCTCCTCCGGATCGCGGAGGGGGGCGTCGGGTCCGGACCGCGGACGGGGCGTCAGGCCGTCATCAGCGGCGCGCCCTCGCGCCACTTGAGCATCTTGTCGAAGCTGATCACCGCGCCGCCGCCCGCGCCCGGCTTGTTGCCGAGGTGGACGTGGTCGGCCAGCTCCCTGATGAGGCAGAGGCCCCGGCCGTGCTCGTCCGTCTCGGCAGCGGCCGGGCGCGGCGTCGCTGCCGGACAGCCGTGCGAGGCTCCGGGGAAGCCGGGGCCCGAGTCGGCGACCTCGATGCGGCACTTCTCGCCGTCCAAGTAGGCCGTGACGCGGTAGGCGCCTGTCCCGCCCGCGGTGCCGTTCCCGCACGCGCCGCCGTGCTCGACGGCGTTGGCACAGGCCTCGCTGAGGGCGAGCGACAGGTCGAAGGAGACGTCGGGGTCCACGCCCGCCGTCTCCATCGTGCCGATCAGCAGGCGGCGGGCGAGCGGAACGCTCGCAGCTTCGCGCCGCAAATGGAGAGACCACCAGATGCTCATGCTCCAGCCTCCTGGCTGCGGCTCGACATACCGATACGTATTGCCGCAAGGGCGCGTGGATAAGCGCCCTTGCGGCGTGATGCCGCCCATACGGCGGACTGCGCGGCTCGCGCGGCTCGTGTAGGACGCCCGCGGTCACGCGTACTGATCCGTGCTCATCCGTGGCCATCTGTGCTCATCGCCCGGAACAGGACCTTCCGGACCTGCCGTACGCACCAGGTGGCCCCAGTGCGATGATGGCCCCGCCATGAACGCCCCCCACCAGCGCCAGCCGCGTGACGGCGTCGATCTCCGGCTGCTCAGGGCCGCGATGTTCGCCGCGGTCTGTGTCGTGCTGTCCGCCGGGGGCCATGTGCTCGCCTCCTGCGTCGCCGTCCCGCTGTGGACGCTCGGCGTGGGCTTCCTCGCCGTCCTCGCGGTCGCGCTGCCGCTCGCCGGGCGGGCCCGCTCGCTGCCCGGCATCGCCGCGCTCCTCGCGGTGGGCCAGGTGGGGCTGCACGCCCTGTTCGGCCTCGGCCAGCACGGTATGGCCGCCGCCCCGGCCAGCGGTGACGCCACCCTCGTGGAGCGGGCCGCGCGCCTGGTCTGCGGGGCCGGCGCGGCGACGATCACGCCCGCCCAGGCCCATCGCATCCTCACCACAGCCGGGCTCAGTCCCCGGCGGGGGCCGCGCGGCCGGGCACCACCACGGCCAGTCGGCGGCCGCCGCGGCCGACACCGCGCTGGACTCGCTGCCCGCGGCGGGCATGACCGGCTCGGCCCACTCGGCGGGCTCGATGGGCGCCATGGCGCTCGTGCCCTCGCTGCCGATGCTCGTCGCCCACCTCCTCGCGGCCGTCGCCGCGGGCTGGCTGCTGCGCCGCGGTGACCTCGCCCTGCTCCGGCTCGTGCGGCTCGCACAGGGGGCGCAAGGGGTCGCTGAAGGGGCGCTCGTACGTTCCTTGCGCTCGGCCCTCACCCTCGTACGCGCTCTGCGGGCCGGTCTGCCCGGGGCGCCCGGGGCCAGCGGGCCGCCGGTTCCGCGCACCGCGCTGTTCGCGCCGCCGAAGCCGCGCACGGTCACGCTGGAGGACGCGGTGATCCGGCGCGGCCCACCGGTCAGCGCCCGCGACGTCGAACTCGCTGCCTGACGCGACGTACTCCACTCAGCGGTACGGAGGGGTCGCTCGGCACGCACGCGCGCGTGCCCGCCAACCGAGCCGCGCGCATCCCCCCGTACTGAGTACCGAGCACCGCGCTCTGCGTACCGCACCTTGCGTACCGCGTGCACGGGACGCGTCCGTGTGCCGCGCCCCGCGTGGCACGCGCGCCTGGTGTCCCGTGCGCCGCGCTGCTCACCGCGTACTCGCCACATCTGCCGAAAAGTGGAGTGTTTCCCTGATGAAGATGTCCCGCATCGCCGCCGTCGGCACCGTCGCCGCCTCCGCCGTCCTCGTGCTCGGCGCGCCCGCGTTCGCGCACGTCAGCGTCTCGCCGGAGGGTGAGGCCGCCAAGGGCGGCTACGCGACGGTCAACTTCAAGGTGCCGAACGAGATGGACGACGCCTCGACCGACAAGCTGGAGGTCTCCTTCCCCGGCGACCACCCGCTCGCCTCCGTGATGACGCAGCCCGTCCCGGGCTGGACCGTGAAGATCACCAAGAGCAAGCTCGACAAGCCGCTGGAGATCCACGGCAAGAAGATCGACGAGGCCGTCACCAAGGTCACCTGGACCGCCGACGGCAAGGGCATCCAGCCCGGCACCTTCCAGAAGTTCCCGGTCTCCATGGGCCAGTTGCCCGAGGACGCCGACCAGCTCGTGTTCAAGGCCGTCCAGACGTACGACAACAAGGAAGTCGTCCGCTGGATCGAGCCGCAGCAGAAGGGCCAGGAGGAGCCGGAGCACCCCGCGCCCACCCTCCAGCTGACCGCCGCGTCCGACGACCACCACGGCTCGGGTGCCGCTTCCGACGACACGAAGTCCGGCGACGCCAAGTCGGACGCGAAGTCCGAGAGCGCCGCCTCGGACTCCTCGGACAGCAGCGACACCCTCGCCCGCGTCCTCGGGGTCGTCGGCATCGTCGTCGGTGCCGCGGGCGTCGCCTTCGGCGTCCACAGCAGGGCGCCGCGGCGCCACCGGCTGACCCGCCGGGCCCGTCATCCTTCGGGGTGCGCCGGGGCGGCGAACGCCCGCCCCGGCGCACCCCGGCCCCCTCACATCTGGGACATTTTCGTATGCGCACGAAGAGCACGAACAGAACGAACAGCACGAAGGGTTCGCAGAGCACCGAGAGGAAGCTCGCCGCCGCTGCCCTGCTGGCCGTGGCCGCACTCACCCTGACCGCCTGCGGCGGTGGTGACGAGCCCAAGAAGCCGGTCGCCGATGTCTCCATGGAGACCGACTCGGGCAAGGCGGCGACGGTCCTGGACCAGCCGTTCGAGAAGCCCGACCTCGTCCTGACCGACACCCGGGGCAAGAAGTACGACCTCCGCGCGGAGACGAAGGGCCGGCCGACGCTGATCTACTTCGGCTACACGCACTGCCCCGACGTCTGCCCCCTGACGATGAACAACATCGCGGTCGCCAAGAAGGCCCTGCCCAAGGCCGACCAGGAGAAGCTGAAGGTCGTCTTCGTCACCACCGACCCCCAGCGCGACACCCCCGCCGAACTCGGCAAGTGGCTCAAGGGCGTGGACGCCGACTTCACCGGCCTGACCGGCGACTTCGCGACCATCCAGGCCGGGGCCCGCCAGCTCGGCATCAGCGTCCTGCCGTCCAAGAAGGACAAGAAGGGCAAGATCACCTCGGTGCACGGCAAGCAGGTCATCGCCTTCTCGCCGAAGACCGACGCCGGGTACGTCCTGTACGGCCAGCAAGCCACCGTCGACGACTACACCAAGGACCTCCCGAAGCTCGTCGAGGGAGAGACCCCGTGAACCACCGCACCACCGTCCGCCGCCGCGCGCTCGCCGGCGGGGCCCTGGCGCTGGCCGCGGCGCTCACCCTGGCGGGCTGCAACGACGGCTCGGGTTCCGCCGGCACGCAGACCGCCAAGAAGCCCGAGCTGAAGGTCGGCGGGGCGTACATCCCCGAGCCCACCATGGACGACATGGCGGCCGGCTTCTTCACGCTCACCAACAGGGGCGCGCCGCCGACAAGCTGACCTCCGCCACCAGCGACGTCGCCGGCGCCGTCACGCTGCACAGCACCAAGGGCGGGGTGATGAAGGAGCAGAAGTCCTTCGACGTGCCCGCCGACGGCGAGCTGGTCCTCGCGAGCGGCGGCAACCACCTGATGCTCGAGAAGCTCGAGCACAAGCCGAAGCGGGGCGAGAAGGTCGCCATGACCCTGCACTTCCAGAAGTCGGACCCGATCACGATCGAGGTGCCGGTCAAGGAGGCGACGTACCGCCCCGAGCAGCCCGGCGGCGGCTCGAAGACCTCGCACGGCACCCACATGTCGCACGGCACTCCCATGTCGCACGACACCCACATGTCGCACTGAGGGACGGACCTTTGATGCAGACCATCGCTCCCCGCTCCCGGTTCGTTCCCCGGACCGGAGGCGCTCGCCGTGGGGCCGCGGGCGCTCCCCGCCTCTGGCGGCTCCTTCTCGTGCTCGTCGCCGCCACGGGCGCGTTCCTCGCCGGTGCCGCCCGGCCTCCGCGCACGCCGCGCTGACCGGCAGCGACCCGAAGCAGGGAGCGGTGGTCAAGAAGGCTCCCGCCCAGGTGAAGCTCACCTTCTCGGAGAAGGTCGCCATGGCGGACGGCTCCGTGCGGGTGCTCGACCCGGCCGGCAAGCGCGCCGACGCCGGCAAGACCGCCGACCTGGGCGCCAACACGTACGGCGTGAAGCTCCGCAAGGGCCTGCCCGACGGCACGTACACCGTCGCCTACCAGGTCGTGTCCGCCGACAGCCATCCGGTCGCCGGCGCCTTCACCTTCTCCATCGGCGCGCCCTCCGCCACGAAGGCCACGCTGCCCGACCAGCAGGCGGGCGGCGGCCTCGTCGGCGTGCTCTACGACATCGCGCGGTACCTCTCCTACGCCGGGTTCATCCTGGTCGTCGGCGGCGCCGCCTTCGTGCTCGGCTGCTGGCCGCGCGGCGCGGGCGTCCGGCCCGTGCAGCGGCTGGTGACGTACGGCTGGGTCACGCTCACCGGTGCCACGCTCGCCCTGCTCCTGCTGCGCGCCCCCTACACCGGCTCCGGGAAGCTCGCCGACGCCTTCGACATGGGCGCGCTCGGCGACGTGCTCAACACCAAGACGGCGCCGCCCTGGTCTCCCGGCTGCTGCTGCTCGCCGCCGCCGCGCTGTTCATCGCGGTGCTCTTCGGGGCGTACGTGAAGCGCGACGCGCCGGAGGAGGCCGCCGCGAAGAAGGACCTCACCTTCGGGCTCGCCATCGGCGGCACGGTCGTCGCCATCGGCATCGCGGCGACCTGGGCCATGGCCGAGCACGCCTCCACCGGTATCCAGGCGGCATCGCGATGCCCGTCGACGTGCTGCACCTGCTCGCCGTCGCCGCCTGGCTGGGCGGGCTCGCGGCGCTGGTCGTCGCGCTGTTCCGCACGACCTCGGTGGAGGCGGCGGCCGTGCGGCGCTTCTCGCGCGTGGCGTTCACCAGCGTCGTCGTACTGGCCGCGACCGGGCTGTACCAGTCGTGGCGGCAGGTCGGCTCGTGGTCGGCGCTGACCGGTACGTCGTACGGACAGCTGCTCCTCGTCAAGATCGGCCTGGTCGTGGTCCTGGTGGGCGTCGCCGCCGTCTCGCGGCGGTGGACCGGCCGGATCACCTCCGAGGCGGGCGACATCGCACCCGAGGTGGCGGCGGCCCTGGTGGTCGAGCAGCGCACCGCGAAGAAGGCGGTGGCGGTGACGGGGGCGCCGAAGGGGGAAGCGGGTGACGCCGAGGAGGCCTCTGGGGCCTCTGGGGCCTCTGGGCGCGCCGAGGACCCCGCGGACTCCACGAGCTCCGCAGGCTCCAAGAACTCCGCAGGCTCCAAGAACTCCGCGGACTCCGAGCGCTCCGCCCAACTCGCCCGCCAGCGGGCGGCCATGGCCACCGCCCGTGAGAAGCGCATCCGCGACGCCGACCCGCACCGCTCCGGGCTGCGCCGCGGTGCTCACCGAGGCGGGCATCGCCGTCGTCCTGCTCGCCGTCACGACGGCCCTGACGGCCACCGAGCCGGGCCGCACGGAGGAGGAGGCCGCCAGGGCCACCGCCGCCGTGGCGGAGGCGCAGCGCTCGGGCCCGCTCTCCCTGAAGGTGCCCTTCGACACGGGCGGCCAGGACGGCAAGGGCACCGTGCGCCTCGAACTGGACCCGGGCCGCACCGGCAGCAACGACCTGCACGTGTACGTGAAGCGGCCCAACGGCAGCGCCTTCGACGTCCCCGAGGTGAAGGTCTCCTTCACCCTGGAGTCGAAGGACGTGGGCCCGCTGCCCGTCACCCCGAGCCACATCGCCACCGGACACTGGACGGCGAGCGGGGTGCAGATCCCGATGGCGGGCGACTGGAAGATCGCGGTGACCGTGCGGACCTCCGACATCGACCAAGTGACCGTGAACAAGAACACCAAGATCGGCTGAACGGCATGACGGACAACGGGATTTCCAGGCGGCGGCTGCTCGGCACCGCCGGCGCGACCGGCCTCGCGCTCGGCGCGGCGGGCGGCGCGGTCGGGTACGCGGTGGCGCCCTCGGCCGGTGCCGGCACGTCCGACGCCTCCGATACGTCGGGCACGTCCGGCACATCGGGCTCTTCGAAGGCGGCCCTGGCGTCTCTCGGCGCGGACGAGGTGATGTTTCACGGGAAACATCAGTCCGGGATCATCACTCCCCCGCAGTCCCGCGGCCACCTGGTCGCCTTCGACCTCTCCCCGGGTGCGGGCCGCAAGGAGGCGGCGGCCCTGCTGCGCCGCTGGTCGGCGGCGGCCGAGCGGCTGATGGCGGGCGAGCCGGTCGGCTCCGACGACACGGCGGTCGCACGCGACGCCGGCCCCTCCTCCCTCTCGGTCACCTTCGGCTTCGGTGCCTCCTTCTTCTCCCGTACGGGGCTGGAGAAGCGGCGGCCGACCGCGCTGGAACCGCTGCCCGACTTCTCCTCGGACCACCTGGACAAGGCCCGCAGCAACGGCGACCTGTGGGTGCAGATCGGTGCGAACGACCCGCTCGTCGCCTTCCACGCGCTGCGCGCCCTCCAGAAGGCGGCGGCCGGGGTGGCGCGCGTGCGGTGGCAGATGAACGGCTTCAACCGTTCCCCCGGCGCCACCGCACACCCGATGACGACCCGCAATCTGATGGGCCAGGTCGACGGCACGAACAACCCGAAGCCCGCGGACAAGGACTTCGACAAGCGGATCTTCGTGCCCGCCGACGGTGACCCCGCGTGGATGGCGGGCGGCTCCTACGCCGTCGTACGCCGCATCCGGATGCTCCTCGACGACTGGGAGAAGCTCGGTCTGAAGGAGCAGGAGGCGGTGATCGGGCGGCACAAGAAGGACGGCTCACCGCTGACCGGGGGCAAGGAGACGACGGAACCGGAGCTGGAGAAGACGGGCCCGGACGGCAAGGTCGTCATCCCCCTCAACGCGCATGCCCGCATCAGCCGCCCGGACCAGAACGGGGGCGCGGCGATGCTGCGCCGGCCGTTCTCGTACCACGACGGCTTCGACGCGCACGGGGAGCCGGACGCGGGTCTGCTCTTCGTCTGCTGGCAGGCGGACCCGATGCGCGGGTTCGTGCCGGTGCAGCGCAAGCTCGACCGTGGCGACGCCCTGTCGGAGTTCATCCGCCACGAGGCGAGCGGCCTCTTCGCGGTGCCGGGCGGGGCGGCGAAGGGCGAGTACGTGGGGCAGCGGCTGCTGGAGGGGTAGGTCTCCGAATGCTGGAGGGGCAGGCCTCCGGAAGCCTTCGGTGGCCTGCGGTGGCCTCCGGTCTCGGGTTTCCACGTGTCCGCGCACAGGCCCCGGCCGGTCGCGGCTTCCGCACGCCTGTGCGGGGCCCGTGCCGCTCTCTGAGACGCATGGGCCGTGCCCCGTCGGGCCCATTAGGGTGACCGGTATGTCGGCGACGCGTTACACCTATCTCGGCCCCGAAGGCACCTTCACCGAGGCCGCCCTCCGCACGCTGCCCGAAGCGGCCGCCCGGGAACTCGTCCCGATGGTGTCCGTCCCGGCCGCGCTGGACGCGGTCCGCGGCGGCCAGGCGGCGGCCGCGCTCGTGCCGATCGAGAACTCGGTCGAGGGCGGTGTCACCACCACGGTCGACGAACTCGCCAAGGGCGAGCCGTTGATGATCTACCGCGAGGTCGTCCTGCCGATCACCTTCGCGCTGCTCGTGCGTCCGGGCACGGAACTCAAGGACATCAAGACGGTGACCGGCCACCCCGTGGCCCAGCCCCAGGTCCGCAACTGGCTGGCCGCCCACCTTCCGGACGCCCTGTGGGAGTCGGCCGCCTCGAACGCCGACGCGCGCGCCTGGTCCAGGAGGGCCGCTTCGACGCGGCCTTCGCGGGCGAGTTCGCGGCGGCCACGTACGGCCTCGAACCGCTGGTGAGCGAGATCCATGACGCGGCGAACGCCGCCACCCGGTTCGTCCTGGTGGGCCGCCCGGCCCGCCCGGCCGCCCCGACCGGTGCCGACAAGACCTCCGTCGTCATCTGGCTGGGCGACGACCACCCCGGCGCCCTGCTGGAGCTGCTCCAGGAGTTCGCCGTACGAGGCGTCAACCTCATGCGGATCGAATCGCGGCCGACCGGGCAGGGCATCGGCAACTACTGCTTCTCGGTGGACGCCGAGGGGCACATCACGGACCGCCGCGTCGGTGAGGCCCTGATGGGGCTCAAGCGGATCTGCCCGCAGGTGCGCTTCCTCGGCTCGTACCCGCGGGCCGGGGTGGCCCCGGCGGACACGCGGCCGTTGCGGCCCGGGACGTCGGACGACGAGTTCGCGGCGGCCTCGGACTGGCTGGCGCACTGCCAGGACGGTCGTTTCTAGCCACTGTCGGCTGCTGTCCTACCTGCAGATTTACGTTGTCCACAGAAGTTATCCACAGGCGCGTATCTCGACCTGGGGACAAGTCGACAACGAAGTGCGACATGGTCGACAAATCTGCTCACAGCCCCCAACTCCGTCCACAGCCCCGCACGTCACCCCTCGTCCACCCTTTTCCATTGATCAACTCTTTAGGGTGAACCATTTCCACTCGAAAGTGGGTGACGAGTCGGTTTGGGAAGGGAATCCTTTGCCGGACTCGCGGCTTTCAGAACAACTACTTCCGGCGTCCACAGATCTTTCGCACACCCTGTGGATAACTTCCTGGAGGCAGTCATTCCTGTGGACAACCGACGTGGACGGAGGCCCCAAGTCCCGCTCCGCACAAGGGGTTCGAGTCAAGGGGGCAGGCGCGCTCTGCCCCTTTCGAGGAGAGGCGCCCCTTTTATTGACCGGGCGCCCACGTCCGCGTGAACGCGCTTTTCCGGCCGCGCCGACCGCTCGGGATCTCCGCTCATTAATTCCGGCAAAGCGGGCATAACGCCCACAATGGAATATCGAGTCGTGGGCCGGAACGGCGCAACGGTAGCCTGGTGGGGTGATTGACCTTCGCCTGCTCCGTGAGGACCCCGACCGTGTTCGCGCCTCCCAGCGCGCCCGTGGAGAGGACGTCGCGCTTGTCGACGCCCTGCTCTCCGCCGACGAGCGGCGCAGGTCGTCCGGCGTCCGCTTCGACGAGCTGCGCTCCGAGCAGAAGGCGCTCGGCAAGCTGATCCCGAAGGCCTCGCCCGAGGAGAAGCAGGAGCTCCTGAAGAAGGCCGGCGAGCTCTCCGCCGCGGTCAAGGCGGCCGGCGCCGCCCAGGACGAGGCCGACGAGGAGACCAAGCGGCTCCTCCAGCAGCTGGGGAACATCGTCCACCCCGACGTCCCGGTGGGCGGCGAGGAGGACTTCGTCGTCCTGGACACGATCGGCACCCCGCGCGACTTCGCCGCCGAGGGCTTCGAGCCGAAGGACCACCTGGAGCTCGGCGAGGCGCTGGGCGCCATCGATGTCGAGCGCGGCGCGAAGGTCTCCGGATCGCGCTTCTACTACCTCACCGGCGTCGGCGCCCTCCTTGAGCTGGCCCTCGTCAACGCGGCGATCGCACAGGCGACCGAGGCCGGGTTCATCCCGATGCTGACGCCGTCGCTGGTCCGCCCGCGCGCCATGGAGGGCACGGGCTTCCTCGGCCAGGCCGCGGAGAACGTGTACCACCTGGAGAAGGACGACTACTACCTGGTCGGCACCTCCGAGGTCCCGCTCGCGGCGTACCACATGGACGAGATCATCGACGCCGACAAGCTCCCCCTGCGGTACGCGGGCTTCTCGCCCTGCTACCGCCGCGAGGCCGGCACGTACGGCAAGGACACCCGCGGCATCTTCCGCGTCCACCAGTTCGACAAGGTCGAGATGTTCTCGTACGTCGACCCGGCCGACGCCGAGAACGAGCACAAGCGGCTCCTGGAGTGGGAGAAGCAGTGGCTGACCGGCCTGGGGCTGCCCTTCCAGGTGATCGACGTGGCGACGGGTGACCTCGGCGCCTCAGCCTCGCGCAAGTTCGACTGCGAGGCGTGGATTCCCACCCAGGGCAAGTACCGCGAGCTGACCTCCGCCTCGAACTGCGAGGGCTTCCAGGCCCGCCGCCTGTCCATCCGGTACCGCGACGGCAAGAAGGTGCAGCCGCTCTCGACGCTGAACGGCACGCTCTGCGCCGTCCCGCGCACCATCGTGGCGATCCTGGAGAACCACCAGCAGGCCGACGGCTCCGTGGTGGTGCCCGAGGTGCTGCGGCCGTACCTCGGGGGACGAGAGATCCTGGAGCCCATCGCCAAGTGAGCCAGCCAGCTCCGGCCACGCCGTCCTTCCCCTACAAGCTTGTCGCGACCGACCTCGACGGGACGCTGCTGCGCCCCGACGACACGGTCTCCGTACGCACGCGCGACGCGCTCACCGCGGCCACCGCGGCGGGCGCCGCGCACATCGTCGTCACCGGCCGTGCCGTGCCCTGGACCCGGCACATCCTCGACGACCTCGGCTACAACGGCATAGCGGTGTGCGGGCAGGGCGCGCAGGTCTACCACGCGGGGGAGCACCGGCTGCTCACCTCCGTGACGCTCGACCGGCAGCTCGCGGGCCTGGCCCTGGCGAAGATCGAGGCGGAGATCGGTCCGCTCGCCCTGGCGGCGAGCCGCGACGGCATCGACGGAGAGGTCCTGGTCGGGCCGGGTTATGCGGTCCAGGACGGTCCGCTGCCGAGCATCCCCTTCACGGAGATCGCCGACCTGTGGGCCGCCCCGCTGAACAAGGTGTACATCCAGCACCCCGGTCTCGACGACGACGCGCTGACCGACGTGGCACGCCAGGTGGCGGGTGACCTGGTCGGCGTGACCATGGCCGGCGAGGGCGTCGTCGAACTCCTCCCGCTCGGCCTCTCCAAGGCCACGGGCCTCTCCCTGGCGGCCCGCCGCCTGGGCGCGAAGGCCGTGGACACGATCGCCTTCGGCGACATGCCGAACGACATTCCGATGTTCGGCTGGGCGGCCCATGGCGTGGCCATGGCCAACGCACACGAGGAACTCAAGGCGGTCGCGGACGAGGTGACGACGTCGAACGAGGCGGACGGCATCGCGGTAGTACTGGAACGCCTGCTGGGCTGAGCGGGGCCGCTCCGGCCTGCCCGGCTTTGCGTGGTGGCGCCGGTCTTTGGCCCGCCCCTGCGGGCAGGGCGGAGCGGCGCGGGACAGCCCAGCTGTCCGACCGTCCGGCGGGCTGGACGGGGGCGGGCCCGCGGGCCCCGCATCTCCAGCGTCCGGCGTTTGAGGACGAACTCGGCGAAGCCGGTGACAGACACCGGCCCTGGTGCCGGGCACCATCAACCGCCCAAGCCCAGTGCAACGTCTCGCGGAGGATGCGCGGATCGAACGCGCGCAGGGCGTCAACCCTGACGACGGCTTAGCAAGCCGCTGCCTTACCACTCGGCCAATCCTCCGGGTGGGCGGCCCGCGCAGCAAGGTGATCTGCGCGCTCGAAGCGGCCGCCCCGGGCAACTCCCCGTGCGGGACTCGACGAAGTGAGCAACTACTCCGGAGCCTGCCGCAGGCTGCCCTGCCGGGAACTCGACGGACTACTGATGGACACGTCGGCTCCTCTCCCGGACGGTGAGCGCCAGGTGCTGGCGCGGTGACATCAACCACTGTGCCCGCCCCCGGAGTTCACCGCCACCGAATAACCCCCTACTCCTCCCCGGCCAGCTTCAGCGACCGCAGCTTCTGTCCGGCGAACCAGGTGGTGACCACCGTGACGACGACCAGCAGGACCGTCGCCGTGGGCAGAGCGACGTCGGAGGTGATCAGGTCACCGTCGCCGACCTTCTGGGCCACGGCGAGGGACCACTGCTGCACGCTGAGCGTCCGCGCACCCGTGACCAGCGACCCGAAGAGGGCCTCCCACACCAGGGCGTAGACCAGCCCGAAGACCACGGCGTGCCGGGTGATCGTGCCGAGGAGCAGGAAGATCGCCGCGTACGTGATGGAGGCGACCAGCGCCGCGATCGTGTAGGCCACGGCGATCTGCTGGCCGTTGCCGTTGAGGATCATCCCCGCGATGAACGTGGGGATCGCCGAGAAGGCCATGGTCACGGCTATCGCGACGATCAGCTTGGTGAAGATGATCGTGGGCCGCTTCACCGGCTTGGAGAGGAGATAGACGACCGAGCCGTCGTCGATCTCCGGGCCGATGGCGCCCGTGCCCGCGATGACGCCGATGATCGGCACCATCGTGGCGAGCGCGAAGCCGCCGAGGACGTCGACGGCCACTTGGTCGTCGGCGCCGCTGAAGCCGCGAACCGCGCCGGCGATGACGATCAACAGCACGGGCAGGGCGAAGAGGATCAGAGCCCGGCGGCGGCCGAGCAGGGCCCGGTAGGTGAGCCGGGCGACTGTGGGGTCGTACACGATCGCTCCTTCAGGCCGCGACGAGGTAGGAGAAAACCGACTCGAGGGACTCGTCCGAGGGCGAGACCGTCAGGAGCCGGATGCCGTGCTCACGCGCGACGCGGGGGAGCAGGGTCGTGAACCGGCCGAAGTCGACCGCCTGGATGCGCAACGCGCCCTCCTTGAGGTCCACCTCGATGCCGGCCGTCGACGGATCGGCGATCAGCGCAGCGGCGAGTGCGCGGTCGTCGCTGGAACGGATCAGGTAGCGGTGGGGCCGGTCGGTCATCAGCCGGCGAATCCTGCGGAAGTCACCGCTCGCCGCGTGCCGCCCGGCGACGATCACCTCGATGTGCGAGGCCAGTTGCTCGACCTCTTCGAGGATGTGCGAGGAGAACAGGACGGTGCGGCCCTGTGCGCCCATGGTCCGCAACAGCTCCATCAGCTGCATGCGCTGGCGCGGGTCCATGCCGTTGAAGGGTTCGTCGAGCAGCAGCACGGACGGATCGTGGACCAGGGCGGAGGCCATCTTCACGCGCTGGCGCATGCCCTTGCTGTACGTGGAGATCTTCCGGTCCTGCGCGTACTCCATCTCGACCGTCGCGAGGGCCTTCTTGGCGGCCCGCTCGTCCAGGCCGTGCAGCTCGGCGTTGGCGACGACGAACTCGCGGCCGGTGAGGAAGTCGTACATCGCCTCCCGCTCCGGGACGATGCCGATCTCCTTGTAGATCTGTTCGTTGCGCCAGATCGGCTTGCCGTCGAGGGTGACGCTGCCCGTGGAGGGGGCGAGGAAGCCGCCCATCATGTTGATGAGCGTCGACTTGCCCGCGCCGTTCGGACCGAGGAGCCCCGTGACGCCCGGGCCGATGTTCATGGTGATGTCGTTGACGGCGACGACGTTCCCGAACCAGCGTGAGGTGTGGTCGATGTTGATCGTGGTCACAGCCCGACCTTTCGGTAGCGGCGCATCATCGCGCCGTAGCAGCCCGCGATGAGGCCGAGGACGACGAGTACGTAGACGACGCCCACGCCGGACGAGGGGCCTTCCCCTCCGGGGAAGGCGGAGGTCGCGCCGAGGAAGGCGGTCTGTACGCCGTCGATGAGCGTGATCGGCGAGAAGAGGCCGAGCCACGCGATGGCTCCGGTGCTCCCCTGTTCGTAGGCGATCGCCTGGACCGTCGACACCGCGCCATAGGTGATGGTCAGGACGGCGATGACGGCGGCGATGCCGAACCCGCGGCGGGGTGTGATCGCCGAGATGACCAGGGCTATGCCGGAGAAGAGGAGCGACAGCAGCGCCACGGAGACCAGGCCTTGGGCGAAGCCCGTTGTCTGGTCCGTGAAGTCGAGCTTGGCGAGCAGCGCCCCCACGTAGAGGACGAGCAGCGGGGCGGCCGTGAGGATGAAGAGGGCCGAGGTCATCGCGGCGAACTTCGAGAGGACGTAGTCACCGCGCTCGATGGGACGTGAGAAGTAGAGCGGCACCGTCTTGAACCGCAGGTCGCGGGAGACGGTCCGGGGTGCCTGGGCGGCGAGGAAGAGACTGATGACGGCCTGCAGGACGATCGCGTAACGCGTGTAGTCGACCGGGAGGTCCTTGGCCTTGGTGGCGACGGCGACCGCCACCATGATCGCCGCGGGGAGGCACATCACCGCGAAGAGGATCATGGGCAGGACCTTGGACTTCGCGGAGCGCCCGAGGCCGTACGCGCCGCGCAGACTCTGGGAGAAGAGCGAGCGGCGGGCGTAGGCACGGCCGAGGCGCGGGCCGTCGTACTTCCTGTACCCGATGTTGTGGATCTGGGTGGACTCACTGCTCATCGCGTCCGCCTCCTGTCTGCTGTGCGGTGGCGGCCGACGCGGCGGCGCGCTCGGAGCCCGGCTCCGGCCGCGCCTCGTGCTGGTCCTTGAAGACCTCGGCGATGTGGTGCCTGCGCTGTTCCATGCGGACCAGGCCGAGGCCGAGGTCGGCGACGAGGTCCCGTACGAGGTCGTATGTCTCTTCGCCGTCGGCGGTGAGCAGGATCGTGTGGCCGGCGCCGGGCAGTTCGCCGCCGGTCCGCGTGTCGATGCCGCGTCCGCTCAGCGCTTCACGCAACGCGCCGGTGCCGTCGGGGTGTTCGTCGGTGTCCGTGACCTCGACGGCCACAGTCGCGGTGGTCTGGGTGAAGTCGGTGGTGGAGCTGGACCGCAGGAGCTTGCCGCCGTCGATGACGACGACGTGGTCGCAGGTGCGCTCCAGCTCGCCGAGGAGGTGTGAGGTGACGAGGACCGAGATGCCGAAGTCGGTGTGGACGCGGCGGATCAGGCCGAGCATCTCGTCCCGCCCGACCGGGTCCAGGCCGTTCGTCGGCTCGTCCAGGAAGACCAGCTGAGGGTCGTGGACGAGGGCCTGGGCGAGCTTGACGCGCTGCTTCATGCCCGTCGAATAGCCGCCGATGGGGCGGTAGCGCTCCTCGTACAGTCCGACGTGCCGCAGGGTGTCCGCCGTGCGCTCGCGGGCCGCGGTGGGCGGCAGGCCGGACATGCGCGCCATGTGGACGACGAACTCGGTGGCCGAGACGTCGGGTGGCAGGCAGTCGTGCTCGGGCATGTACCCCACACGCTCGCGGATCTGGCCGCCGCTGGTGGCGACGTCGAGACCGAGCACGGCGGCACTGCCCTCCGTGGCGGGGGACAGGCCCAGCAGGATCTTGATCAGAGTGGACTTGCCGGCCCCGTTGGACCCGACGAGTCCGGTCACACCGGGCTCGATGTCCATGGAGAGCCGGTCAAGCGCGGTCACCCTCGGGAACCGCTTGCTGAGGCTTTCGGTCGCGATCACAGTCACGTCGTCGACGGTAGTGGCGCGGCCCACACCAGTCGTCAGACCACGGGCTTGCCCTGCCCTCACTCTGGAGTATTACGGGCCCGTAGGGGTTGTACGGAGGTCTACCCCTGGGGGAACTTCCGGACTTGTCCCGCAGGGTGGGACAGACCTATTGACGCAGCCGCCGGGCATTGTCACATTCATCAGTGTCAAGTTACGACCGCGTACGGCGACGGGCCGGACACGGGGTGAACCGGACTCGGGACGGACGGTGGCATGACCTCAGCAGTTGCAGGCGAACTCTCCGCGGAACTGCGGGGGTTCAGGGAAGTGCAGGCCCTCGCGTATGAATGCGCGGAGGCGGTCGCGGCCCAGCTCAAGCCCGGCGTGACCGAGCGCGGAGCCGCGCGGATGCAGCGCGAGTGGCTGCGGGAGCGGGGCGTGCGGGACTGGTTCCACCTGCCCTTCGCCTGGTTCGGCGACCGCACGGCGTTCACGAACTTCCGGATACCGCTGCAGTTCTTCCCCACCCACCGCGAGCTGGAGCCGGGGATGCCCTTCATCCTCGACATGGCCCCCATTTACAAGGGCTTCACCGCCGACATCGGTTACTCCGGCTGTCTGGGCCTCAATCCCTTGCACGACAAGCTGCTGGCCGACCTGGAGGCGCACCGCGAGCTGATCCTGCGGGAGGTGCGTGAGCGCCGCCCGCTGCGCGAGATTTACGAGGACGTGGACCGGCTCATGGTCCGCCAGGGCTACGCAAACCGCCATCGCGCCTATCCCTTCGGCGTCATCGCGCACAAGGTCGGCCGGGTCAAGGAGCGCCGCCTGTCACCGCACCTCTTCGGGTTCGGCACGCAGTCGCTCAAGGGCCTGGCGAGCGACGCCATCCATGGCCACCGGGACGGCTGGTCACCGCTGTGGTCCCCCTACAAGTTCTCCGACCACCCGCCTCGAAAGGGGCTCTGGGCGGTCGAGCCGCACCTCGGGTTCAGGGGTACGGGCGCGAAGTTCGAGGAGATCCTGGTCGTCACCGACTCCAAGGACCCCGAACAGAGCGCGTTCTGGCTGGACGACGAAGTGCCGCATGTGCGGCGCTGGGCTGAGGAGAGGGCCACCGCATGACCACGGGAGCAGTCGCGGAGAAGATGAAGGACGCGCGCGAGCGCTGGGTGCGGACGGGCGGCGTGGAGCTGTGTGTCGCCGAGCTGGGCGACCCGGAGCGGCCCACGGTCCTGCTCGTGCACGGCTACCCGGACTCCAAGGAGGTGTGGAGCGAAGTCGCCGAGCGTCTCGCTCCCCGCTTCCACGTCGTGCTGTACGACGTGCGCGGGCACGGCAGGTCCACCGCACCGAAGCCGCTGCGCGGCGGTTTCACGCTGGAGAAGCTGACCGACGACTTCGTGGCGGTCATCGACGCGGTCAGCCCGGACCGGCCGGTGCACGTGGTGGGACACGACTGGGGCTCTGTGCAGTCCTGGGAGTTCGTCACGGTCAAGCGGACCGAGGGCCGGATCGCGTCCTTCACCTCGCTGTCCGGGCCCTCGCTCGACCACTTCGGGCACTGGATCAAGAAGCGGATGTCCCGCCCCACCCCACGTCGGGTCGGGCAACTGCTCGGCCAGTGCGCCAAGTCCTGGTACGTGTACATGCTGCACACGCCCGTCCTCCCGGAGCTCGCCTGGCGCGGCCCGCTCGGCAAGCGCTGGCCCAAGATCCTTGAGCGGGCGGAGAAGGTCCCGGCGGGCGAGTACCCGACGCCGTCGCTGCCCCAGGACGCCGCCCACGGAGCCTGGCTCTACCGCGACAACGTCCACGCGAGGCTGCGCCGGCCCCGCGCAGATGCGTACGCGCACGCGCCCGTGCAGCTCATCACGCCCTCCGGTGACATGTTCTTGTCCGAGCGGCTCTACGACGACCTGGAGCTGTGGGCCCCCCGGCTGACCCGCCGTACCCTGGCGGCCAAGCACTGGGTTCCGCGCACGCGGCCCGATCAACTGTCGTCCTGGATCAGCGATTTCGTAGCGGCCCATGAGGACGGTGTGCCGGCCAAGGGCAGCGCGCCCACGGGGAAGTACGCCGAACGGTTCGGCGGCCGGCTCGTCCTGGTCACCGGCGCGGGCAGTGGCATCGGGCGGGCCACCGCCTTCGCGTTCGCCGAGGCGGGGGCCCGCGTGGTGGCGGTCGACCGGGACGCCGAGAGCGCGGCCCGCACGGCGGAGATGTCCCACCTGATCGGGGCCCCCGAGGCCTGGGGCGAGGCGATCGACGTGACCGACGAGCAGGCCACGGAGAAGCTCGCCGAGAAGGTCGCCAGGGAGTACGGCGTGGTGGACGTCCTCGTGAACAACGCGGGCATAGGCCTCTCCGGCTCCTTCCTCGACACCAGCACCGAGGACTGGAAGAAGGTCCTGGACGTCAATCTGTGGGGAGTGATCCACGGCTGCCGCCTCTTCGGCCGGCAGATGGCCGAGCGCGGCCAGGGCGGCCACATCGTCAACACCGCTTCCGCGGCCGCGTACCAGCCCTCCAAGGCGCTGCCCGCCTACAGCACCTCCAAGGCCGCCGTGCTGATGCTCAGCGAGTGCCTGCGTGCGGAGCTGGCGGGGCAGGGCATCGGGGTCTCCGCGATATGCCCGGGCTTCGTGAACACGAACATCACGGCGACGTCCCGCTTCGTCGGGGTCGACGCCGACGAGGAGAAGCGCCGCCAGAAGCGCACCTCCCGGCTCTACGGCCTGCGCAACTACCCGCCGGAGAAGGTCGCCGACGCCGTTCTGCGCGCCGTCGTCAGGAATCAGGCGGTCGTCCCGGTCACCCCCGAGGCACGCGGCGCCCACCTCATGTCCCGCTTCGCCCCCAAGGCGCTGCGCGCGATAGCCCGATTGCGACCCCCGGTGTGAGCGAGGAGAGGACACCCGACCCACACACCGAGGAGCACCACGCGATCGTCCCGCGCCGGGTCTCGCTCGACTGGGGCTGATCCCGCGAGCTGGGCATGGCGATACCGCGTGATCTGCGGCGGTCGTACCATCCCTCGCAGGCAGGCTCGCCGCGCAAGGCGGTCGCGTACCTGGCGCAGTCGCCCGTGGCACGGCCGCGGCGGGCGCGGTGGGGCGGGCGGCCATCGCTCAGCCCTGGCCCTGGCTCCTGGCCCGCGGCTCCTGAGCCCGCTGGGACGACTGGGGTGACTGGGCAGACGTTCCCCGGCAGCACTCACCCGATATGAAGGTTCAGGCGGCCACCGCCCGGCACGACGCATCACGGAGGACGGTCAGCGTGGAGTACCGCATCGAGGACCTGGCGCACCACAGCGGCGCGACGGTGCGCACGATCCGCGCCTATCAGGATCGCGGGCTTCTCCCCCGCCCCGAACGGCGCGGACGGTCCAACGTGTACGGGGAGTCCCACTTGGCGCGGCTGCGGCAGATCGCCGACCTGCTCGACCGCGGCTACACCCTGGCCTCCATCAAGGAGCTTCTGGAGGCCTGGGACACCGGCCGGGGCCTCGGCGGGGTGCTCGGGCTGGCCGCGGAGGTCGACGGTCCCTGGACGGACGAGAAGGCCGACCGGATCACACGCGCCGAACTCGACGCGGCGTTCGGTGGCATCCCGGACGAGGCGGCGGTGGCGGACGCTGTCGCGCTCGGAGTACTGGAGCCGGTGGCCGGGCGCGAGGACGAATTTCTGGTGCCCAGCCCTCAAGAGCTGGCTGTAGCGGTGGAGTTGCACGCGGCGGGCGTGCCGCTGTCCGCGATTGCCGAACATTTGCGGGAGTTGAGAGGCCAGGTCGAACATATAGCGTCCCGTTTCCTGGATTTCACCACGGAGCATGTTTTCGCCCGCTATCTCGGGCATCACCCGCCGACCGAGGCGGATGCCGCCGAGGCCGCCTCGCTCGTACGCAGGCTCAGGCCGCTCGCTCAGCAGTCGGTCGACGCCGAACTGGCGCGTGCCATGCGCCTATTCGCCACCCGACACCTGCGGCAGCAACTCGACCCAGAGCAGGCCCCGAGTCATGACGAAGAGACGCAGAGCGTTCAGCTTCCCGTTTCCACAATGCGCGCCGTGCGGAGGCTGGTTGGCGAAGGCAACGCGGCGGCGTTCATAGCAGCGGCCGCCGAACGCGAGGTGCAGACGCGAACCTTGGACACACTCGCTGCAAATGGCGCTAATGCGCCCATTGTTGGGCAAACAACTTATGAGGCTTGAGAGTTGTCCACAGAAACGGCAAGTGGCCTGTGGATAACCGGACTTGGTTGTGGATCAAACCTGCGGGCCGAAATACGTGGATGAAAAGTCGGTGGACAAAAATCGAGTGCGGGGAAAACGGGTCAGCGGGACGCTGGACGCATGAGAAAAGGATCTCCCGACGCCGACGCACGACGTGACGCGGCGGACGGGCGGAGGCGCTTCCCCGATGAGTGGCGCACCGTGAAGGTGTCCAAGTACCTGTCCAAGCACTTGCGGCATCAACCGGACCGGATCGGGCTCACCCTGGACGAGAACGGCTGGGTCGAGATCGACGTGCTCCTGGCGGCGGCTGCCGCGCACCGCTTCCCCTTCACGCGTGCCGAACTCGACCACGTGGTGGCCGTGAACGACAAGCAGCGTTTCGCCGTGGAGGGCAGCCGAATCCGCGCTCAACAGGGGCACTCCGTAAGCGTCGACCTCGGCCTGCCCCCGGCGGTTCCGCCCGCGTACCTCTACCACGGCACCGTGGCCGCCGGTCTGGCCGCGATCCGTGCCGAAGGGCTGCGGCCCATGAAGCGGCACGCCGTCCATCTCTCGCCCGACCGCGAGACCGCGACGCGCGTCGGCGCTCGGCGTGGGCGGCCCCTCGTGCTCTCCATCGACGCGGGCGCGATGCACCGCGACGGCCATGTCTTCCAGGTCAGCGGCAATGGGGTCTGGCTCACGGCCGCCGTCCCGCCCCGTTATTTGCGCTTCCCCACCTCCCGCTGAGCCGACGCCGCGCGCCCTTGAGTATCGGGGCTCCGATGTCCCGTGCCGAGCGGCCGGGGGCTGCCGAGCGGCCGGTCCTGCCGAGCGACCGCGTCCCGCCGAGTGGTCGTGCCCCGGCTTCCCCGACCGGAGGAGGCGGGCATGATCGGCTGCATGGAGCATCTGCCCAGCACCGAGGCCGCCCTCACCGCCTTGCGCGAGGTCGCCCGCGCGTATCACCGGGAGATCGAGGTCTCGCACGACATCGGCGCCGACCAGACCTCGCGCCGCACCGCTGCGGGCGTCGGCGTGACGGCCGATCCCGACGGCTCGTTGCCGCACGAGGCCTTCGTGGAGTTCGGCGGCTCGCCCCGGATCTCGGTACGGCTCTATCCCGACGACGAGGGGGACGCGGACGCGCTGATCACCGTGGAGGGCGTCGAGTGCGCCGACGTACCACGTGACGCCGTGCCCGCGTTCGTACGGTCGGTCCTCAGTGGGCTCGCGTACGTCAAGGGGAAGCGTTTTCCGCCGGGCTACCGCCTGATCGTGCCGCTGCCCGGCGACGAGACGTACAAGGAGTTCATTCCGATGGTCACCCTCACGCCCTGGCTCAGCGCCCGCGTCCGCTGAGCCAGAGCCGGAGCGGGAACGGCAACGGGAACGGGTCGGCTCAGGTCAGGTCAGGTCAGCTGAGCCAGCGCTTCGGTGGCGATCTGCTCGAAGACGGCCTGGTCAGCGGCGAAATCGGAGTCGGGGATCGGGGCGTGGACGACGATCTCGGTGAAGCCGAGTTCCACGTGCTTGCCCGCGAAGTCCACGAAGGCGTCGAGGGAGGCGAGGGGCCGGTTGCGGTCCGGGGTGAAGCCGGTCAGGAGGACCTTGTCCAGTTCGGCCACGTCCCGCCCGACGTCCGCGCACGCCTTGCCGAGCTTCTCGATCTGCCCCCGGATCGCCTCGCGGGACTGCTCGGGCGTACCCGTCTCGGAGATCTTCGGGTCACCCGTGGTCACCCACGCCTGACCGTGCCGCGCCGCCAGCCGCAGACCGCGCGGGCCGGTCGCCGCCACCGCGAAGGGCAGCCGGGGCCGCTGGACGCAGCCGGGGATGTTGCGGGCCTCGGTCGCCGAGTAGAAGGTCCCCTCGTACGTCACCGAGTCCTCGGTCAGCAGGCGGTCGAGCAGCGGCACGAACTCGCCGAACCGGTCGGCCCTTTCGCGCGGCGTCCAGGGCTCCTGGTTCTCCTTGAGCAGGGTCGTGGCGTCGAAGCCGTTGCCGCCTGCGCCGATGCCGAGCGTGATCCGCCCGTCGGAGATGTCGTCGAGCGAGATGAGTTCCTTGGCGAGCGTGACGGGGTGGCGGAAGTTGGGGGACGTCACGAGCGTGCCCAGACGCATCCGCTCGGTGGCCGCGGCGGCCGCGGTCAGCGTGGGCACCGCGCCGAACCACGGACCATCCCGGAAGCTGCGCCAGGCCAGGTGGTCGTACGTGTAGGCGGTGTGGAAGCCCAGCTCCTCGGCGCGCAGCCACTGGTCGCGACCGCCTTCGTGCCAGCGGCGTACGGGAAGGATCACGGTGCTCAGACGCAGGCTCATGTCTCCGAGCTTACGGCGGGACGCAGAGGCCCCGGCCGACACCCGGGCCCCATGCGTCACAAAGCAACGCAACGCGGCACAACTCAACACAGCGCACCACGCGACACGCCACGACATGTCCGCCCGGCGGGGTCGGCCGTCCGCCGCGCAGCCCGAGCAGGGACGGAGTCCGACGGCACTCAAATGTGCGCCCCAGCCCACGGCCGTGCGGGCATATGCGGGAGAATCGTCGGTGTGACCTCAGCTAACCCAGGGCCCCAGCGCCCGGCCGACATCGCCCCGGCCGACTCCGCCCCGGCCACTCCCGTCCCGGCCGGGCAGCGCCCCCGGACCCGGCTGATCGCGACGGACCTGGACGGCACGCTGCTGCGCGACGACAAGTCGGTCTCCGACCGTACGGTCGCCGCGCTCGCCGCCGCCGAGGAGGCCGGGGTCGAGGTCTTCTTCGTGACCGGCCGCCCGGCGCGCTGGATGGGCGTCGTCAGCGCCCATGTCCACGGCCATGGTCTCGCCATCTGCGGGAACGGCGCGGCAGTCGTCGACCTGCACGGCGGCGGCCCCGGCACCCATAGCTTCGTCAAGATCCGCGAGCTGGAGCGGGCGTCCGCCCTGGACGTCGTCCGCAGGCTGCGCGCGGCCGCGCCGGGCACATCGTTCGCGGTCGAGCGGACCGGGGGACTGCACCACGAGGAGACGTATCCGCCGCTCCACATGGAGCCGGCGGAGAGCGTCGCGCCCGCCGAGAAGCTCCTCGCCGAGAACCCCGGTGACCCCGTCGTCGCCGAGCAGCCCGTCCTGAAGGTCCTCGCCTTCCACCCCGAACTCGCGGCCGACGAGTTCCTGACGCTGGCCCGCGCGGCCATCGGGGACCGGGCGACGGTCACCCGTTCCAGCCCCAGCGCGCTCCTGGAAATCAGCGGCCCCGGCGTCTCCAAGGCCAGCACGCTGGAGCTGTGCTGCGCCGAGCGCGGCATCTCCCCCGAGGAGGTCGTCGCCTTCGGGGACATGCCGAACGACATCGAGATGCTGTCCTGGGCCGGTACGTCGTACGCGATGGGCAACGCCCACCCGGACGTCATCGCCGCCGCCTCCGGACGCACGGTCGCCAACAACGACGACGGTGTCGCCGTCGTGATCGAGCGGATCGTGGCGGAGCGCCGGGAGCAGAACTCGTAGAGCGCGGGTGTCCATCGATGCGTTTCACGTGAAACGTTGCCTGTGAGGAGAGCGGGTGTCCCGAACTGATTGGGCGTTCCGGCACTCCCTAGAGCTTGATGGCCCGCTGGAGCTTGATGGCCTGCTGGAGCTTGATAGCCCACTAGAGCCTGCCGCCTCGTTAGAGCTTGACGCCCCGCTCCGCCAGCCACTTCCGCGGGTCGACCCCTGACCCGAGGTACCGGGTGAGCCGCGTCTCGAAGTGCAGGTGCGGTCCGGTCGAGTTGCCGGTCGTGCCGGCCTGCCCGATCCACTGGCCGGGACGCACCTTATCCCCTTGGTCGACAGCGGCGGCCGCAAGATGTGCGTACTGCGTGAAGTAGCCGCCGGGATGCCGCACCAAGACCTCGATGCCGAAGGCCCCGCCGCACGACACGCTCGCCACCCGGCCCGCGCCGACCGACCGCACGGGCGTCCCGATGTCGACCGCGAAGTCCTGCCCGGTGTGCCGGTGCGCCCAGCGTTTCCCGGCACTGTCGAAGCCCGCGGAGAGTTCGTACGTCTTCACGGGCGTGACCCACGCGCGCGTGGAGGGCTTCTTCTTCGGCTGGCGCAGGCGGACGGCGCCCCGGCACTTCCCTGCGGCCACCGCCCGGTCCGCCTCGTCCTGGAGGGCCCACTGAGCCGTCTCCAGCTTCCGTTCGATGCCGCGCTTCAGCACCGCCAGGCGGGCGAGGCGCCGGTTCAGAACGTGCTCGGCCCGGTCCGCCTCGCGTTTGGCGACGGTGAGGCGGGCCGCGGCGCGACGCGTCTCGAGGACGGCGCTGTGGACGGCGAGGTCGGCCCGCAACTGGACCTGCTTCCCGCGCAGCAGCGCGTCGGGGCTGTCGGCCAGGAGCAGCTGTGCGGTGTAGGGGAGACCGCCGCCGGTGCGGTACTGGGCGCTCGCCAGCCGGCCGAGCTCACCGTGCAGCGCCGCGACGTCGTACTGCTTCTGGGAGAGCAGTTGGTTCAGTTTCTGGGCCTTCTCCCTCTGGAGATCTGCGGCCCGCCGCCCCTCTTCGTAGCGTGCGGTCGCGAGCGAGGCCTCTTCGTAGAGCCGCGCCACTTCCGCGCTCGCGCCGGGTCCCTCGGAGGCGGCAGCGGGTGGCGTGAGCCCGAGCAGCGCGCACAGCAGTACCGACACACTGAGGAGGGGGCGTGAGCGATGGCGCTGGCTTTGGGGCATGTGACGGATCGTTGCCTGTCCGGGCGGCACGGTCTCGCTGGATTCGGGCACTCGGGGGGACATGGTGCCCCGTACGGCGCACGCGGATACCGCCGAACAGGGATGCGGGACCGCACGACCCGTCCGCCCGGAGACCGACATCCGGCCGACCCTCGCAGACAAAACCCCGGGCGCCGGTACCCGCCCCCCACAGACAACCTCCGGGCACCGACACCCGGCCAGAGATCAGTACGGCGCCTGCCACACCACCATCGTCCCGCGCCCCTCCTCGCCGATGCCGGGCCCGTACCAGCTGTCGCCGCCCAGCGACTCGGCCCGCCTCTTGAGGTTCTTCAGGCCGCTGCGGCGGCCGCCCTCCGCGATGCCCACCCCGTCGTCGGCCACCGTCAGGCGCACGCCCTGGCGTTCGTCGGGCAGCAGCACCGTCGAGTCGACGACGACATCGATGCGGGCGGCGTGCGCGTGCCGGAAGGCGTTCGACAGGGCCTCTCGCAGAGCCGCGATGAGGTTCTTGCCGGTCAGCTCGCCCACCACGGTGTCGACGGGGCCCACAAAGCGGTGCGTGGGCTTGAAGCCGAGCGGGACGGCGGCCATGTTGATCTCCCGGAGCACGCGGGTCCGCAGCCCCGACGGTGCCTCGGCCGGCCCCTGCTGGAGCGCGAAGATCGCCGTACGGATCTCCTGGATCGTCACGTCCAGCTCGTCGACCGCCTTGCCGACACCGACCTGCACCTCCGGTACGACGGACCTGCGCTGGGCGCTCTCCAGCATCATCCCGGTGGCGAAGAGCCGCTGGATGACCAGGTCGTGCAGGTCCCTGGCGATCCGGTCGCGGTCCTCGTACACCGCGAGCCGCTCCCGGTCCCGCTGCGCCTCGGCCATCATCAGCGCGAGCGCGGCCTGTGAGGCGAACTGGGCGGCGAGCGTCCGCTCGGCCTCGGTGAAGGGGCGGGCTCCTCGCGCGCGGGGCGTCACGAGTGCGCCGAGGACCCGGCCGTCGCTCTGCAGCGGCAGCATCATCACGGGGCCGTAGCGGTCGGCGAGGTGGGTGACGGTGTGGGGATCGGTCGCCGCGTCGTCGATGAAGACGGCCTGGCCCGCGAGCAGTTGGGTCACGATGCGGCTCTCCGCCGGGACGATCAGGCCGAGCGCACCGGTGGGCCCGTCCGAGGAGACGGCGACGACCTCCATGCCGCCCTCCTCGTCGGGCAGCAGCACGATCCCGGCGGCCGAGTCCGCGAGGTGCCGTGCCTGCTCGGCGACGACGGCAAGGGCGTCCTCCGCGTCGCTGCCGGAGAGCAGGGCCGTGGTGACTGCCACGGAGCCGTCGATCCAGCGCTCGCGCTGCTTGGCGGCTTCGTAGAGGCGTGCGTTGCCGATGGCGATCCCGGCCTCCGTGGCCAGGACGCGGACCATGTGCACGTCGTAGTCGTTGAACTCGGCCCCGTTCCGCTTCTCGGTCAGATAGAGGTTGCCGAAGATCTTGCCCTGGACGCGGATGGGGACGCCGAGGAAGCTGCGCATCGGCGGATGGTGGGCGGGGAAACCGCAGGAGCGCGGGTCGGCGGAGAGATCGGCGAGGCGCAGCGTCCTCGGCTGGTGGATGAGGGCGCCGAGGAGCCCCTTGTGGCCGTCGGGCAGCCGCCCGATCCGCTCGGCGGTCCGCGCGTCGATGCCGTGGTAGACGAAGTCGGAGAGTCCGTCGCCGTCTTCGGAGACGACACCGATCGCGGCGTAGTGGGCGTCCGCCAGCTCGGCGGCGGTCTCGCAGATGCGGTCCAGGGTGGTGTGGAGTTCCAGCCCGGTGCCGACCGACCGCATGGCTTCGAGCAGCTGCGGCACCCGTGAGGTCAGCTCGGGCGAGAGCCCCTGGAGGCTGTGGGTCGCCCGCGCCGCCGAGCCGACCGGCCCCGCCGAGCCCATCGGACCCGCCGATTCCGCCGAGCCGGTTGTCCGCCCCGCCGAGTCCGTACACCCCACCGGGTCCGCCGATTTCGAGGGGCGGGGGCCGTCGGGGAGCGGGGCGTCGGCGGAGGCCGCGGGGTCTGACATGCCTTTGAGCGTAGTTAGTCCTATTTACAGGGGAAAGTCGAAGCCGAGGTCCACCCGAGCCGAAGACAGCTCAGCTCCCGGCCCCGTCAGCCCACCGTGAGCAGATCCGCCGCACGCTCCACCTCCAGCATCCGCCGCAACGGCCCCTCCACCGCCGCCAGCTCCGCGTACGTGCCGCGCTGCGCGACCCTCCCCGCGTCGAGGACGATCACCTCGTCGACCGCGTCGAGGCCGGCGAGCCGGTGCGTGATGAGCAGCGTCGTACGCCCCTCCGTCGCGGCCAGCAGGTCGGCGCGAGAGGGCGTCCGCGGTCGGCAGGTCGAGGTGCTCGGCGGGCTCGTCGAGCACCAGGACGGGGAAGTCCGCGAGCAACGCGCGGGCCAGCGCGAGCCGCTGGCGCTGCCCTCCGGAAAGTCGCGCGCCATGCTCACCGACGAGAGTGTCGAGTCCGTCGGGCAGCGAACCGACCCACCCGTCGAGCCGGGCCCGCTCCAGGGCGCCGCGCAGCTCGGCGTCGGTGGCGTCCTTCTTGGCGAGCAGCAGGTTCTCGCGCACCGAGCTGTCGAAGATGTGCGCGTCCTGGGCGCAGAGCCCGACCATGCGGCGCACGGTGTCTCCGTCCAGCGTGGCCGCGTCCACACCGCCGAGCGTGTACGTCCCTTCGTACTCCCCCACGAACCGCAGCAGCACCTGCGCGAGCGTCGTCTTGCCGGAACCGGAGGGGCCGACCACGGCCATCCGCCGGCCCCGCTCCAGCGTCAGCGACGCCCGCGAGCGCGTCCCTGGCCTGGCCCGCGTGGCGGGCGCGCAGAGCCGTGACACGCAGCGGGAAGGGCGAGGCGGGTGCCGGGGCGGGCGCGGCGGGCTCCGGTACGGGCTCGGCGGCGTCAAGCGCCTCGTGGACACGCTCGGCGCTCTTGCGCACCCGCTGGCGGTACTGCACGGCGAGCGCAGTCCCAGCACCGCCTCGAAGGCGGCGAGCGGCGTCAGCACGACCACGGCGAGGGCGACACCGCTCAGCCGCCCGTCCTGCACCGCCTGAACACCGACGAGCGCGGCCGCGGTCTCGGTCAGCCCGGTCACGAGCGCGCCGAGCCCGTCGCCGAGCGCGGTGGCGGTGGCGCCCCGCGAGGCGATCCGTGTCAGCTCGGCGTCGGCTTCCCCGGCCTTGGCCGTACGACGCTTCAGCGCGCCGGCGACGGTCAGTTCGGCGGTGCCGGTCAGCAGATCGGCCACGCGCGTGGCGAGCACCCCGCGCGCGGGGGCCAGCCTGCGCTCCGCCCGGCGCGCCACGGCGCCGCTCAGCAGCGGGACCCCGACACCCGCGGCGAGCAGCCCGGCGGCGAGCACGGCACCGGCCTCGGGCAGCAACCAGGCGGTGAAGCCGACGGCTCCCGCGCTCACCACGGCCGCGGCGGACGCGGGCAGCAGCCAGCGCAGCCAGTAGTCCTGAAAGGCGTCGACGTCGGCGACCAACCGTGAGAGGAGGTCACCGCGGCGGGTGGTGCGCAGGCCCGCGGGGGCGAGCCGCTCCAGGCGCCGGTAGACGGCGACCCGGGTGTCGGCGAGCATCCGCAGCACGGCGTCGTGCGAGACGAGGCGCTCGGCGTACCGGAAGACGGCACGGCCGATGCCGAAGGCACGGGTCGCCGTCACGGCGATCATCAGATACATCACCGGCGGCTGCTCCGAGGCCCGGGAGATCAGCCACCCGGACGTCGCCATGAGCCCCACGGCGCTGCCGAGCGCGAGCGAACCGAGGAGCAGGGCGAGCGCCAGTTGCCCGCGCCGGGCCCGCGCCGCCTCCCGCACCCGTGCCAGGACCCCACGCGCCGCCCCGAAGCCATCCGCCCCGGAACCGCCCGCCCTCGGAACCGCCGGCGCCGGAACCGCTCGCCCCGG
>RBWT01000440.1 GCA_004010275.1 Streptomyces huasconensis | reverse complement strand
CAGGCTCATCGCGGCCTTCTCCTACTCTCCGTTGTCGACGTCGGTGACGGTGCCGTCCTTGATGTACCGGGCGAGGTTGAGTTCCGGGGCGTTGAACCGCTCGCGGACTTCCTCGCCCCACAGGACGGGCTGGGTGCCTTCGTGCTTGACCAGGCCGGGGTTGATGCCGAGCTTGAAGCCGCCGGGCAGCGGCTTGCCTCCCGGTAGGGCAGGAAGTCCAGCGGCGAGGGCCCATTCGCGGCGTAGACGACGCAGTCGGACAGGATCGCGACCGGGTACTGCCCGGTGAACGCCGCGTGCTTGACGATCTTCCGGTGCAGGTTGATGCGGGTGCGTGAGATGACCGCCGCCCGGATGTCCGGCCGCCACGTCGGGCGGGACAGGGCGCGCCACGTGCTCACCCGGCCGCCAGCCCTCCCCGCGCGGACGCTCGCGCAGTTTGCCCAAGCCGCCCTTCACCGTGGCCTTGACCGCTGAGAGACGATCGCCAGCTCCGGGTCACGTTCCTTGTAGCTGTCCATCGCGGCAAGGAAGTCGGCCGGGTTGAGGTCGGCGTCGACGCCGAGGTCGGCCATCGTGGCCAGGTAGGCGTCGCGCAGCCGCTGGTACCAATCGTCCAAGTAGCGGCCGTTCTCGTACCGGACGTACGCCTCCAGCGGGTGCACCTCGTAGCCGAGTTCCACCGCGTAGGCCACGGTGGGCGTCGCGTACCAGGCGGGGCCCTCGGGGCGCTCGCCCTTCGGCGTGAACGGGGAAGGCAGCAGGGAGCCGTCCAGCTCCACCCACTCCTTGCCGACCTTCACGCGGGACAGGTCCACGTGGGACAGGTCCACCAGCCAAGAGCCGGGCAGCTTCGGATCGAACGCGGGGCTCGTGACGTGCGTCGGGGCCCCAAGGCCGATGTTCAGGCCGTTGGCGCCGGCGGCGAAGGCCATGTTGACGTCGATGCCGACCAGGTG
>RBWT01000439.1 GCA_004010275.1 Streptomyces huasconensis | reverse complement strand
CGCGCTGATCCCCGAGGCGATCTCGTTCTCGATCATCGCCGGAGTCGACCCGGCGGTCGGTTTGTTCGCGTCCTTCACCATGGCCGTGACCATCTCGATCGTCGGCGGACGCCGTGCCATGATCTCCGCGGCCACCGGCGCCATCGCGCTCGTGATCGCACCGCTCAACCGCGAGCACGGTCTCGGCTACCTGATCGCCGCCGTCATCCTCGCCGGAATCATCCAGGTCGCCCTCGGCGCGCTCGGCGTCGCGAAGCTGATGCGATTCGTGCCCCGCAGTGTGATGGTCGGCTTCGTCAACGCCCTGGCCATCCTGATCTTCATGGCCCAGGTGCCGGAAATGCACGACGTGCCCTGGGCCGTGTATCCGCTGATCATCGGCGGCCTCGCGCTCATGGTGTTCTTCCCGAAGATCACCAAGGTGATCCCGGCGCCGCTGGTCTCTATCGTCATCCTCACCGTCGTCACGGTCGCGGCAGGGATCGCTGTGCCCACCGTCGGCGACAAGGGCGAACTCCCCTCGTCGCTGCCCGCGCCGGGCCTGCCCGACGTGCCGTTCACGATGGATACGCTCACCACCATCGCCCCGTACGCCTTCGCGATGGCGCTGGTCGGACTCATGGAGTCGCTGATGACGGCCAAGCTGGTCGACGACATCACCGACACCCACTCGTCCAAGACGCGCGAGTCGATCGGCCAGGGCATCGCCAACATCGTCACCGGCTTCTTCGGCGGCATGGGCGGCTGCGCCATGATCGGCCAGACGATGATCAACGTGAAGGTGTCCGGCGCCCGCACCCGCCTGTCCACCTTCCTGGCGGGCTCGTTCCTGATGGTGCTGTGCGTCGTTTTCGGGTCGGTCGTCTCCGACATCCCCATGGCGGCTCTGGTCGCCGTGATGGTGATGGTGTCGTTCGCGACCTTCGACTGGCACTCCATCGCCCCGAAGACGCTGAAGCGGATGCCCGCCGGCGAGATCACCGTCATGG
>RBWT01000438.1 GCA_004010275.1 Streptomyces huasconensis | reverse complement strand
CACCACCCCCGCCCTGCTGGACCCGCATGCGGAGACCACGTGCGCGCCCTGCTCGGCCACGTGCTCGGCCTCTCGGCGGAGCGCATCGACGACCACACCACCCTGGACGCCTACGGTCTCGACTCCGTCCTGGTCATGGAGACCAACCAGCACCTGGACCGGGACTTCCCCGGCGCCCGCGGCACCCTGCTCTTCGAGTACCGCACCGTGCACGACCTCGCCGCCCACCTCCTGGACGAACACCCCGACGCCGCCGGGCGGCTGTTCCCCGAGGAGACCGCGCCCCCGGTGCCGCCGGGCGCCGCAGAGGCACGTCCCGTGGCCGCCGCCGAGGCGCGCCCCGCGGCCCCCGCCGTGCCCCTGCGGCAGCCCGCGGGCGACGACGACATCGCCATCATCGGCATCGGCGGCCGCTACCCGCTACGCCCGCGACCTCACCGAGTTCTGGGAGAACCTGCGCCGCGGCCACGACGCGGTCACCGAGATACCCCGCGACCGCTGGGACGCCGAGGCCCACTTCGCCGCCGACCACGCGGCCCCCGGCACCAGCTACGGCAAGTGGGGCGGCTTCCTGGCGGATGTCGACGCCTTCGACTCGCTGTTCTTCCGCATCCCGCCCTCCCAGGCCAAGCTGATGGACCCCCAGGAGCGCCTGTTCCTGGAGGCCGCCTGGTCGGCGCTGGAGAACGCCGGCTACCCGCCCTCGCGCCTGCCGCGCCCCCGCTTCGGTGGACAGGGCCGCGACGTGGGCGTCTTCGCGGGCGTGATGTGGGGCGACTACGCCCAGCTCGCCGCCGAGGAGGCCGCGCGGGGCAACCACCACACGGTCCTCGCCAACCGCTCGGCCATCGCCAACCAGGTCTCCTACTTCGGTGACTTCCGCGGCCCGAGCGTCGTCGTGGACACCGCCTGCTCGGCCTCGCTCGTCGCCCTCCACCAGGCTTGTGAGAGTGTTCGTAGGGGAGAGTGCCGGTACGCTGTCGCGGGTGGCGTC
>RBWT01000437.1 GCA_004010275.1 Streptomyces huasconensis | reverse complement strand
TCTCCCTGGAGCGCGGCGGGGGCGGGCGCGACGGGCTGTGCGGCCGGCTGTTCTGCGTGCTGTTCGACGGGCTCCACGAGATACGGGCTGCGTTCGAACGGGTAGCCGGGGAGCGGCACTCGGGTCCGGTGGCGCCGTCGTGCACGGCGCGCAGTCGACGGGGACACCCGCGGCCCAGAGCCGGCCGAGGCCGGTGAGCAGGGACGTCAGGGTCTCGTCGCCGCTGTCCGTCACGGACGGCAGCACGAGGGGCACGCGGCCGGGGTGGTCCCCCAGCGCGGCGAGCGCGGCGCCGGAGTGTGCCTGACCGGAGCCTCGGGTGACCCGGTCGGCGGCGTCAGCCGGTGTTCCGGCCTCGTGCCACCGGCCGTCGTGACCGGAGACCAGCTGGACGCGGGGCGGGCGGAGTGCCAGGTTCCCAAGCCGCTCCCGCAGCATCTCCTCCCGCGGGGTGCCCGCGGAGCGGGCGGCGTCCACCACGAGCCGGAGCGCGTCCGGCAGGGTCAGCACACCGGCCACCGCCGCGGCGACGAGCGAGCCGACACCCGTCCCGGAGACGGCGGACGGCTCCCCGGCCCAGTGCCGCCACAGCGCCGCGAGGGCGTACTCGCGGGCGAAGACGCATACGTCGTGACCGCCGGGTCGTCCGGCCAGGCCGGGAGGGACGACGTGAGGGTTTCGCACACGGCCGTGGCCAGGTCGGTGCCCGCGCCGTCGAGGCAGGCGTCGAACGCGGCCGTGAAGACCGGCTCCGAGGCGAGCCGCCAGCCCGGCCCCGGCCGGGCGGAGGCTCCGGGGAAGAGCAGGGCCGCGGTGCGTCCGGAGGCGGACGGGTCCCCGTCGTGCGTGAGGGTGGCCAGGGCAGCCGCCGCCTCGTCGGCGTGCGCGGCCACCACCGAGGCGCGGTAGGGCAGTTCGCGGCGGCCGGTCTGCAGCGTCCAGGCGGTGTCGGCGAGCGGCGGGCCGGGGGTGGCGCCCAGGTGTGCGGCGAGGTTCCGCGCGGCGGTTTCCGAGGGCGGTGCGGGTGTGGCGCGGAGAGGACGAGGAGCTGCG
>RBWT01000436.1 GCA_004010275.1 Streptomyces huasconensis | reverse complement strand
CGCCGGTGCCGCGGTGCGCGACTGGTCGCACGTGCGCCTGTTCTCCACCTGGGGCGAGGTCGTCGACCCGGTCGCCGAGAAGCTGCTCGCCCCCACCGGCTGGACACGGCCCGACCCGGCCACCTACCCCTCGGGCGGCGACTGGGCCGAGCGGTACCTCCAGCCGCTCGCCGACGTCCTTGGAGAGCGCGTCCGCCTCGGCGCCACCGTCACCGGCGTCTCGCGCAGCGGCCGGGACCGGATCGTGGACGCCGACCGGGAGCAGCAGCCGTTCGTCGTGCACGTCACCCACGCCGACGGCCACGAGGAGCGGGTCTTCGCCGAGCGCGGTCATCGACGCCTCCGGCACCTGGGCCACACCGTCGCCCGCGGGCGGCAGCGGCCTGCCCGCGCTCGGCGAGAAGGCCGCGGCCGACCGGATCACCTACCGCGTCCCTGACCTGACGGACCCCGCCGTGCCGCCCGGTACGCGGGCCGGCGCACCGCCGTCATCGGCTCGGGTGCCTCCGCCTTCACCGCCCTCGCCTACCTCGCCGACCTCGCGAAGTCCGCTGACGGCGCGGGCACGAAGGGGGTGTGGGTCCTGCGCCGGGGCATCTCCGGTTCCACCTTCGGCGGCGGCGAGGCGGACCAGCTCCCGGCCCGCGGCGCGCTGGGCCTGGCGGCGAAGGCAGCCGTCGACGAGGGACACGCGGACGCGGTCACCGGCTTCCGCACCGAGGCGATCGAACGCGACGCCGACGGCCTCCTGGTGCTGGTCGGCGAGGACGGGCGCCGCCTGGAGCCGGTCGACGAGGTGATCGTGCTGACCGGCTTCCGCCCCGACCTCACCTTCTTGGACGAACTGCGCCTCACCCTCGACGAGCGCCTCCAGGCGCCGGTCGGGCTGGCCCCGCTGATCGACCCCAATCAGCACTCCTGCGGCACGGTCTACCCGCACGGCCACCGCGAACTGTCCCACCCGGAGCAGGGCGTGTACCTGGTCGGCATGAAGTCCTACGGCCGCGCCCCGACCTTCCTCGCGATGACCGGTTACGAGCAGGTCCGCTCGGTCGCCGC
>RBWT01000435.1 GCA_004010275.1 Streptomyces huasconensis | reverse complement strand
GATCTGGGCGGGCTTGGGGAGGGAGCGAAGGTGGGGGCGGGGGTGGTCGAGCTTGGGGGTGGTCCCTGGCTCGGCGGCTGTGCCTGCCTTGGTGGCGCGGTGGTCGCAGTCCTGGGTGGTTCCGCCGCGGCGGACGCCTTGTCTCCGCCGGTGAAGACCTGGATGAGCTGCAGCGTGCCCCAGCCGATCAGGGCCATGGCCGCGGCGGACGCGATGATCGCGAGTACGAGCCTGCGGGGCCCGCCGGTGCGGCGCATTCGGGGATATTTGTCCCCCGTGATGCGGTACTTGCCGCCCATGCCGGGGGGAGTGAGCATGCTCATGGGCGCAGCGTAGTGCCGCGTGGCGGTGATGCCTACTAAATGATCATCGGCTGGGTGACAGTCCAACCCGAAAGGGTCAACGCCCGGGGGGGGGCGGGGAGGCGGGGCGGGGTGTGGAGGCCTGGCCCTCGCGTCAGTCCAGTTCGAGTACGCGGGCGTGCAGCACCTGGCGCTGCTGGAGTGCCGCGCGGACCGCGCGGTGGAGGCCGTCTTCCAGGTAGAGGTCGCCCTGCCACTTCACGACGTGTGCGAAGAGGTCGCCGTAGAACGTCGAGTCCTCGGCGAGCAGGGTCTCCAGGTCGAGCTGGCCCTTGGTCGTCACGAGCTGATCGAGGCGGACCGGGCGTGGCGCGACGTCCGCCCACTGCCGGGTGCTTTCCCGGCCGTGGTCGGGGTACGGCCGGCCGTTTCCGATGCGCTTGAAGATCACACGGAAAGCCTACCGGTCAAGACTCTCCGGGCGCAGCCATGGCGACGGAGTGCGGCCACGGGAAATGACGCCTTAAAGGGGGCAAAGCGGAAAGTGTCCCCGTCGGGAGCAGGGGCCGAAGCGGGCGCGAGCTGGCTGGGGCCGTCCACGACGGGGATCGGAAATCGCCCGAACGAGTCAGTGAGGGTGGTGGGGCTGACG
Organism: Streptomyces huasconensis; assembly: GCA_004010275.1. GTDB lineage: Bacteria > Actinomycetota > Actinomycetes > Streptomycetales > Streptomycetaceae > Streptomyces > Streptomyces huasconensis. The sequence goes on along the minus strand of RBWT01000435.1, from coordinate 116 downwards.
GCGGAGTGCCGGGCGGAGCGGGAGCTTGTGAGTGCCGCGGGGCGCCTTGGGTTGTGTCTCGGGGGCGGGGCCGCGGGGGTATGTCCGTGCTCGCCATCTTGGCGCGGGCCCTTTGC
>RBWT01000434.1 GCA_004010275.1 Streptomyces huasconensis | reverse complement strand
GCCGTGGTGGGGGGTGGGGGCGGGGGATGCGTCGAGGACCTGGCTCACGTCCGTCGCTTTCGCTCGGGGCTCGGGGAGGCTTCGGAGGCTGCGGCGTACGTCGGGACGGGACCGTATCGTCGCAACGCCGAGCGTAGGACCTCGCCACGTCGGAACGCAACCGTATCGTCGTCACGCTCGCCCTGCTTATGCTGTCCGTATGACGACGAGCGGGCCACAGGGTGAACAGGCGGGCGGGCCGGAGGGCGGGCGGCAGGGCACGCCCGAGGGCGCACGGCCGCGCCGCAGGGCCCCCGCCGGCGCCGCCGTGCTCCGGGAGGACGTGACCCAGGCCATCCGCGACGCCGTCTTCGAGGAGCTGGCCTCCGTCGGGTACGCGCGCATGTCCATCGAGGGCATCGCCCGAGCCCGGCGTCGGCAAGACCGCCGTCTACCGCCGCTGGCGCTCCAAGCTGCACCTCGTGCTCGACCTGGTGTCGGCCATAGCGGTCCAGGGGCTCCCCGCGCCGGACACCGGCTCCCTGGAGGGCGACCTGCGGCTGCTGTACGAGGTGACCTCGCGCGCCCTGCGGCACCCCGTGGCCTCGCAGATCATCCCCGACCTCCAGGCGGAGGCGGCCCGCAACCCCGAGATCGCCGAGGCGCTCCAGAAGGCGCTGCGCGAAGGGCAGCACGGGGTGGCGAGCGGCATCGTGCGGGCCTCCGTCGAACGGGGCGAGCTGCGGGAGGGCGCCGACGAGGAGCTGGCCCTCGACCTGGTGTCGGGGCCGCTCTACTGGCGCTCGGTGGTGGTGCGGGCGAAGCTGCCCAAGGGGTACCTGGCCCGGCTCGCGGCGGCCACGGCGGCGGGGCTGCGGGCGCTCTGAGCGGCGCGGGCCTGCGCAGGCGGCTGCTCAGAAGCTGCCGCTCGCCTCGACCGGGAGTGGGCCGGCCTCACGTTCGCCGTCACCGCCAGGGTGAGGTCAGCGCCGCCTCGCCAAGCCCGCCGAGCCGCCGAGGCCGGCGCCGTCGATGAGCGAGAGCCGTCGGGCCCGGCCCCCGCCTCCCGCACGGCCGCCGCCCGCTACACCCCCGG
>RBWT01000433.1 GCA_004010275.1 Streptomyces huasconensis | reverse complement strand
ACCCACCCGCCCGTCAACCGGCGTCAAGATGTCGAGGTAGGGGCGGGCGGGGCCTTTAACCGGCGTCCAAAGGTTGCGGTGGGAGGGGCGAGCAACGGACGGGTGGCCGTTACTCGGCGGCCAAATATGCAAGCACGGGCGGGCAGGACGCCACGTTGTCCAGCGCCGAGGTGTTGAGCGCAGAGGCGGGGCCGGGGCCGCCCATATACCCGGCGGCGCGATACGGACCGTAGGGCAGGCGACAACGGCCCGCAGCCGCCCGCTCGCCCCAGGAACGTCGGCGACGACGGCCTGCAGCCGCGAGCGCACCGGAGGGGACGTGGGGGTATGTGCGCGCGGAGCACAGTGGTGGTGTGGCCCCAGCCGATGAGCACCAGGGGTCCCAAGGCCAAGATGGCGAGCACGGACATACCCCCGCGGCCCCGCCCTCAAAGACGAACCCCAGGCGACCACCAGCCGCAGCCACCCCTCCGCCGCGCCACACATTGGCGTTAAGCCGATTTTGTCCGTTTGGCACGTATCGTCAGCTCATGCCCACGCCATACGGATCTCGCGGCGGCATGGCCTTCAGCGCGGAGGAGCTGCGTGTGCTCCGCCGCGCCCTGGCCCTCGCCCTGAACCCCAGCCCTGTCCCCGACGAGGACGTCCAGGACTGTCTCCGCCTCGCCGAATCGGTGGACGAGGCCATGCGGGAGAGCGCGAGGCTCCGCGCCTTCCTCGTGGCCGACCTGTCCCGCTACCGGGCCGCGCTGCCCGGCACCGCGGCCGGCTACCTCGCCCTCCTGGACGACGTGCTCGGCGCCGGTTACCAGCCGGGCCCCGACGACCTCGCCGCCCTGCGCGCCCTGCGCGGCAACACGCTCGCCGCCGCCCTGCTCGACGCTGCCGGACGATCGCCGAGCGGTCCGTCCGCGCCCGCCTGGCAGGCCGCTCCCTCCGCGCCCAGGAACGCCCCACCGTGCCCGCGTCCCGCACCCCCCTGCGCTCCCTCCCGGGCGGCCGCGGCGCCGCCGGCCAGGACCCGCCGCAGGACCCGGCCCGCCCGTCCCCACCCCGGCCGAGGTCTTCCCCCCGAG
>RBWT01000043.1 GCA_004010275.1 Streptomyces huasconensis | reverse complement strand
CCGGTGGTGGCGGGGGCGGGCGCTGTTCGAGTACGACATGGGTGTTGACGCCGCCGATCCCGAAGGCGCTCACGCCCGCGCGGCGGACGGGCCCCCTCGGCTGCCAGGTGTCGAGCGCGTGGCCACCCGGAACGGGCTCGACGCGAAGTCGACCTGGGGATTGGGGGTGGTGAAGTGGAGGCTCGGCGGGATCTTCCCGTGCTCCAGTGCTAGGACGGTCTTGATGAGTCCGGCCGCTCCGGCCGCCGCGTCGGTGTGGCCGACGTTGCTCTTGACCGACCCGACGGCGCAGTAGCCCCGTTCGTCGGTGTCCTCGCGGAACGCCCGGGTCAGGGCGGTGATTTCGATGGGGTCGCCGAGCGGGGTCGCGGTGCCGTGCGTCTCCACGTAGGTGATGGTCCCCGCGTCGGTGCCGGCGGCCAGCTGGGCCGTCCGGACGGCCGCGGCCTGGCCCTCGACGCTGGGGGCGGTGAACCCGACGCGCTCCGAGCCGTCGTTGGTGACGGCCGAACCGCGCAGGACGGCGTGGACGCGATCGCCGTCGGCGAGCGCGTCGGAAAGCCGCTTGAGAACGACGATGCCGACGCCGTTGGCGGCCACCGTGCCCTCGCCGCGGGCGTCGAAGGGGCGGCAGACCCCGTCCGGGGAGAGGATGCCGTCCTCGGTGTATCCGTCCTTCTTCGGCGGGGCGTGGACCGCGACTCCCCCGGCCAGGGCGAGGTCGCAGTCGCCGGAGAGCAGGCCCTGGCCGGCCAGATGGACGGCGACGAGGACCGTGGCGCAGGCGGACTGGACGGTGATCGCCGGGCCGCGGAGCCCGAGCCGCTCCGCGGTGCGGGCCACGAGGAAGTCCGGGGCGGTGCCGAGCAGGATGTCCTCCTCGGTGACACCCGGCAGCTTCTCCAGCCGGTCCCGGAGGATCTGGGCGTACGCGGTCTCGGTGGAGCCGCCGTAGACACCGATGGGGCCGGGGTGGCGGTCGGGGTCCTGGCCCGCGTGCTCCAGCGCCGCCACGGCGCATTCGAGGAAGACCCGCTGCTGCGGGTCGATGAGCAGGGCCTCCTCGGCGGAGTAGCCGAAGTACCCGGCGTCGAACCACTCGGGACGCTCCAGCGGCCCGCGGGCGGGTACGTACGTGGGCCCGGTGCGCTCGCCGGCGCCGGTGGCGCGCAGCGGCCTGGCCGGTTCGCGGGTGAGGGTGTCGAGCCCTTCGGCGAGGTTGTGCCAGAAGGCGTCGATGTCGTCCGCCCCGGGGAAGCGGCCCGCCATCCCGATGACGGCGATGTGGCCGCTGATGTCGTCCTGCTCGGGAAGGTCATGCATCGTGAGCGCCCCCGGTCGCCTCCTCGCCTAGCGCCCGCCGGCTGTTCAGCCGGGCGCGGCCGCCGGTCCGGGCCGCCGGTGCGCGCCGCGCGCCGGCCCGGGCCGGGCTCCCGCCGTCGATGTGGCGGGCCAGCGAGCTGATGTCGGGCTGGGCGAAGAGTTCGACGAGCGGGATGTCCTTGCCGAGCCGCCGGGCGATTCCGTCGCGGACCATGTGCAGGAGTACGGAGTGCCCGCCGAGGTCGAAGAAATTGTCCTGCGGTCCCACCTGAGAAAGTTCGAGGGTGTCGCACCAGATCTCGGCCAGGACGGCCTGGGTCGGCTGGTCCGGCGCCTGGGGTTGTGCGGGCATGGTCCACTCCAATTCGTCCCGTGCGGGCGTTCGAGGCGGGCGGCTCTTCGATCGTCCAAGGGCCGGAGTTATATGTCCAATAGCTGGCTGCCCTGAGAGTCAGAAGCATTCGTTATGCGCCGGGGTATGGGAAAGGGCGCCGGCGTCGTGCGTGGGGGGCCACGGACGCCGACGCCCTGGTTCGGGGGCGGTCAGCCGCGCAGCACGGCCTTGCTGCGCATCAGGAAGTCGGCGAGATAGCCGTCGTGCGGCATCCCGGTGTCGGTCCAGTGGGTGGGGTGGTTCCCGAGGTGCAGGTTGCTGATGGTGGGTTCGTCGCACAGGGCGTCGGTGAGCCCCTCGTCGTCGGTGAAGGCGCTCATCACCAGCGTGTCGCGCAGGGGCGCCACACCCGCCTCGCGGTTCCAGGGCGCCACCCAGACGCAGGGGAAGGGCACCTCGGTCCCCGCCTCGGGGGCGTCGGGGCGGTCGAGTTGGAAGACCGCCGGGCGCAGCACGGCGCTGCCGTCGCCCAGTTCGTCGGCGATGCCGTCGCCGCCCAGCCAGGCGCGCGCGTCCGTGGCACGGCCGAGGACATGCCTCTCCAGCGCCCGGGCCGCACGAGCCGCCTGGACGGGCAGCTGGGCCTTCTCGTCCTCGGGAGGCAGGCTGGGGAGGGCGGCGAGCCGTTCGGCGAGGGCCTCTGCCACCGGGGCCGGGTCCCCCTCGACGAACACGGCTGTGGCGTTGACGCAGCCGGTACCGCCGTGGTGGGCGATCGAGTCCACGAGCGTGTCGAGATGCGCGCGCCAGTCCACGCCGGCGGTGAGCAGGATCTTGCTGCGGCCGGGCGTCAGCGACAGCACACCCCGGTCGTCGGCGTACTCCCGCACGACCTCGTCACTGCCGTACGCCAGGTCTGCCGCCCGCAGCATGGTCTCGGCGGGCTCGTGCTCGGTGGGCAGCAGCACCACGTGGTCGTCGGGGAAGCCCGCGGCCCGCAGGGCGAGGACGAGTCGGTGGGGGGTCAGCGGTTCGCGCCGGGAGGGCCGTACGGCGACCCGGTATCCGAGGGCGAGCGCCTCCGGCCACAGGGAGTGCGTACCCGGGTGGTTGCCCGCGGCGTGCACGGCGAGGACCTCACCGCGCCGTGCCCACACCGCCCGCCCGGTCCGGGTCAGCGGGTCGCGCCAGTCGGTCACCGCCCCCCGGGGGCGGGCGAACTGCAGGCCGCGGTGGAGGTGGGCGGTACGGCGGGCGAGGGTGCGGGTGGCAGCGCGGACGACGGTGAGGGGGATGCCGGCGACCCTGCTTACGGTGTACTCGTACGTCTCGGGGGTGAGCCCGCCGAGTTCGGCGGTGGCGAAGAGCTCCCCGGCCCTGGCGATGGCGGCGACCCGTTCGTCGACGGTCAGCGGGGTGGCGGCGCGCAGCGCCTTCATGGCGCGGCTGACGAACACCTTCGGGGCGAGCCCCAGTTCGGCGGCGGGCGCGCCGCTGACGTCGGTGACCGGCTGCCGGCCGCGGGCCCGGTAGGCGCCGGCCGGCCCGAGGACGTCCAGCGGGAGCGGTGCGGTGGGCGCGGCCATCAGTAGACCCCCTCGATGACGGTCTCGTCGTCGAAGCGGGCCATCGGGGCGATGTCGGCGACCGAGTCGCCCACGCCGCCTGCGGGGGACTCGACGCGGGTGGCGAGGTCGCGCTCCGGATTGTTGGGGAGCAGCAACCCCTTGCTGACGTGGTTCATGACGACCTGGCCGCGCTGCCCGTGGGCGACCGGCTCACCCGTGGCGGGATCGACGACGGAGAAGGTGACGTACGGCGAGAAGGTGTCGAAGACGCAGGGGTCGTCGTCGCCGGGACCGAACCGCTGCCCCGCGATGCCCAGGATCATCGTGCTGCCGTAGTGACCGTAGAGCGGGATGCCGGGGAAGATCTCGGTGCGGTACAGATGCCGGCTGTCGGCGTCCATCTGGGTTCCGCCCCAGCGGATCGCCCGTACCTTTTCGTTGACGAGATCGACGAGTTCGTCCCGGCGGGCCAGCCGTTCCAGCAGCGGCGGGGTGATGGTCATGACGCCGATGTCCTGGGTGCGCAGGACGAAGGCGGCCTGGTCGACGAGGTGTTCGGCGTAGTCGTCGGCCAGGTCGGCGCGGCCGGAGGCGATGAGCTTCTTCACCCAGCGCGGGTCCAGGTCGATGAAGAAGCCGAGACTGCGTGGGTGGTCGCGGACTTCTCGAAGATCCGGCCCACGACATGGGGTCCCGAAGGGGTGACACCGAGCCACTGGGCTCCCCTGGGGAAGCCGTGGGCGTCGAGATTGGCGTTGCTCCAGGCCACCATGCGGTCCATCCAGTCCCGCAGGCAGATCACACGCTTGGGCGCTCCCGTGGTGCCGCCGCTCTCGAACGTGCCGACGATGTCCGGGCGCTCTCCGTAGCCGCGGGGCAGGAGATCGGTCACCGGCACGTCACGCAGCTCGTTGACGACATTCGGGAAGAGCCGGAGATCGGCGTGGCTCTTGACGTCCCGGCGGGGGTCGAAGTCGAGACTCCGGGCACGCCTGAGCCAGAACGGCGATCCCGTGGCCGGGTCGAAGTGCCACTCCATGGCGGCGCGGACGAACTCGTCGGGGTCCGGCGTGACGTCGAACGGCAGATCCAGTACGGGGTGCGCTGCGTGCGACACATGTCCTCCTTGGACGGCGGCGGGCGGGCTCAGTGGGGCGTGTGGAAGGTCCGCCGGTACCAGAGCAGCGGGGTTCCGGGGCGGTGTGCGTCCACGCCGGTGAGGGACCCGAACAACAGGACGTGGTCGCCCATCGTCACCACGTCGTGGCGCACACAGCGGTATGCCGCGTGGGCGTCGGGGAGATAGGGCAGGTCCGTGCCCGGCCAGCGCGCGAAGCCCTCGCCGGCGAAGCGGTCCACGCCGTGCGCGGCGAACTTCCGGGCCAGGGCGCGGTGGCCGGAGTCGAGCACGTTCACCACGAACTCGGGCGCGGCCGTGAAGGCGTCGTGGCAGCTCGACGTGCGGGACAGGCCGACGAGCAGCAGGGGCGGATCGAGCGAGGCCGAGACCACCGAGCTCGCGGTGAATCCCCAGCGGCGTCCTTCACCGTCGACGGTGGTGACGACCGTGAGAGCGGCGGGCAGCAGGGCCATGGCGTCGCGGAAGTCCGCCGCCGGGGCCAGCGGGGTCGAGGGGAGAGGGATCTTCACCGTACGCCCTCCGTCACGCGCGAAGCGGCGACCGCGGTGGGGGCCGTGGTCGTCGCGCCGAACCGGCCCGGTGCGAGGAAGCCGAGCTCAAGGCGCGGCTCGCGGCCCATGGCCAGGTCGGCCAGCGCCTCGCCGAGTCCCGAGGCATGCTTGAAACCATGGGCGTTGCAGCCGCCCGCGACCACGACGCGGGACTCGTCGTCCAGCGCGCCGACGGCGAACTGGCCGTCTGAGCGTGCGGGTGAACAGCGACACGGCGACCTTGGCGGGCAGCTCCTCCAGGCCGGGGAGCCGGCCCGGCAGCATCCGGGCGACGTCCCGCCAGTCCTCCGGCCGGACCGACCGGTCGGCGTCGTCGTCGGGATCGAGCGGACGGGCACCGGGGCCGTAGCCCTCGAGGCCGAGCTTGACCTCATGACCGCCTTCCCGGCCGTTGCCCCACAGCACGGGTCCCTCGTCGGTCTCCCGCATGAACACGGGGAAGCGTTCCAAATCGAACGCGCCGTCGCCGACGGTCGGCCTGAACCACGTCAGCGGCATCCGCAGGGTCCGCAGCGGCAGACCGTCCACCAGGGTGGACAGCCAGGAGCCCACGGTGATCACCACTCGACGGACCCGGTGGACGCGCTCGGCGGTCCGCAGTTCCACGCCCCCGGCGACGGGCCGCACGGCCCGCACGCGGCTGCCGGTGAACACCCGGGCGCCCGTCCCGGTGGCAAGGGCGGTCGCGGCGCGATCGACTCCTCGGACCGGATGACGCCGGCCGAGGGCTCCCAGACCGCGCGGTGGTGTCCGGGCACGCCGGTGTGGCGCGGGAAGCGCTCGCGCAGCTCCACCGGCGTCAGGGTGTGCACCTCGATGCCGTGGGCGCGGGCCGCCCGGAGGGTCCCGCCGACGATGACGCCCTCCTCGGGTCCGATCAGCAGCCCCCCGGTGGGGAAGAACAGCCGGCGCCCGGACTCGTCCTCCAGCTGCCGCCAGAGGTCCTGCGACCGCCGGGCGAGTGGGACGAGGCCGGGGTGTTCCAGGCAGGTGACCCGGAACATCCGCGAGCCGCCGTAACTCGATCCGAGGGCGTGTCCGGGGTGGTGCCGCTCGAATCCGATCACCTCGACACCCCGGGAGGCCAGTTGCCACAGGGCCATGGCTCCCCAGGCGCCCAGGCCGACGACGGCCACGTCGGCGTCCCATCGACTCATGCGTGCCTCTCCTTGCGCTACCTGTGGCCGGACCGGGCGGAACGGCTGTGCCCACCAGACCATGCGGCCGGTGCCCGGCACGTGAGTGGTCGGTACTCAATTCGGCGGCACGCGGCCGGATGTGCCACTCCCCGACAAGGGTTCCGCGCCGTCCGGCGGTGATCGTGCGGTGCGCACCGATTGAGTGGCGCTCACTCAGGCGCGGCCGGCACCCGCCGTGATCCTCTCGGTGACAGGACAGGAGGGCCCGGGCATGACGGCGGGCCCGAGACCGTGAAGGGGGACCGATGCTCTTCAGGATGCTGGGAGTACCCGAGGTGTACGACGAGCGGGTGCACCGGGGGGTACGGCTGACGAGCTCGATGCAGGGCACGCTGCTCGGGGCGCTGATGGGCCGCCCGGGCGCTCCGGTCACCGCGGAGCGACTGGTCCACGAGCTGTGGGGGGACGACCCTCCGGCCAAGGCCGGCAACGCGCTGCAGGCCCATGTGTCCCGGCTGCGGCAGACCCTGGCCCTGGTGGAGCCGGAGCGAGGCAACAGGTCCCGGTTGCTGACCGACCGGGCGGGCTACGTGCTGCGGGCGGACGAGCGGGAGACCGACAGCGGGCGGTTCCGCCTGTCGGTGTTACGGGCGCGCCGCCTGGCCGAGCGCGAACCGCATGCCGCCTACCACCAGTTGAGGCAGGCACTGGCGCTGTGGCGGGGCGAGGTGCTGGAGGGCAGTGTCCGGGGCCCGATCTGTGCCGGTGTCGCGGCGGAGCTGGAGCAGGTGCGCCAGGACGCGCTGGAGGCACTGTTCGACACGGCGCTGCGGACGGGCCGGCAGGACCAGGTCTCGGTCAGCTGCGGGGAGTCGTCAGGGCCCACCCGGGACGGCCCCGGTTCCGTACGCAGATGGCGCTGGCGCTGCACCGCAGCGGCGCGGCGGCCGAGCCCGCGCCCGGCCTGGGGACCGCGGGCAGGGCTCCTCGGCGCCTTCGGCCGCACGGCCCCCTGCCGGAGGCCGGAAGCGCCGATGAGCGCGACCGGCTGCGCGGTCTGGTGCAGTTGCTGGCCTCGGAGCAGCGTTCGTTGCGGGCCCGGCTGGAGCGGCTCACGGCACTGGTGAGCAGCCAGGGGGCCGGTGCTCCGGAGACGGGCCGGGGGCCGGTCTGACGGCGGGTCTCAGCCCGCGTCCCGTGCCGGGGGACGGACGACCAGATGGGCGTGGCCCGGAGCGGCGCGCACGGCGGAGTCCGCGCCGACGAGGTACTCCGTGACGGGGGTGCGCAGGTGGTAGCAGGTCACCGACGAGCGGACGTCGAAGATCGTCGGCGCGTCGACGAACAGTGGGGCCTCGGCGCTGACATATCCGAGGCCCGCCTCCAGATGCGCCGGGGTCACGGGCCTTTCGTCGCGCAGCCGACCCCTGACGACCTCCTGGACCATCTCCTGCACGACGGCCGAGAACTCCGGTTCCTCGCGCAGGGCCCGGTCCGTGCGGCTGCGCACGGCCTGGTAGCGCGGGTCGTCGAGGAGTTCGGACAGCGCCCGTACGCGGAAGCGCGTCCCGCTGAGGTCGGTCGCCTCCACCGCCCGGCGGATGCGCCGGCGTACGTCCCTGATGGTGCTGCGGGCCGACCTGCCGGCGGCCGCGGGTTCGTGGCCGTCGGCGACGAGCATGGTGTCGATGTGTGTGTCGACGTAGACGACGTCGACCTCGGCGAAACTGCGCCCCGCCCAGGCGAGCAGAGCCGCGAGGCGGCTTTGGGTGAAGTAGCTGTTGCCCGCGCTCACGCCGATGAGGGCGTGATCGCGCCGCCGCCATATGTGCCGGCATTGCTCACTGAGCGGTTCCACGTACATGCCGTGGGACAGCTCCGCGAGTTGCTGGGCCGTCATGCGGGGCCTCCTGTTCCGGTCACGACGTCAGTTCTTCGAGGGCGATGGCCATGTCGTCGCACAGGCCGTCCAGGAGTTCGGCCATGTTCACGTCGCCGCCCATGGGGGCGAACATGAGGTCGTCCAGGCCCTTGCGGACGGCCCGCAGGCGCGCGCTGCCGCCGCCGGCCTGCTCGAGCAGCTGGAGGGTGCGGCGGGCCGCGTCCGCGCAGCGGTAGGAGCCGTAGTCGCCGGGTTCCTCCACCAGGCCCCGGCCGCTGCTCAGCAGATAGGCGGCGAGGAGGGTGATTTCCTCATGCAGACGTGCCGGCGGGAGCGTGGCCCCATCGTTCATTGCTGATCACCTCGTTCTTGTCACGGCGGTCGGAGGGGGTGGGGGCTTCGGCGGGGTACCCGAGGGGGACCACCAGCAGCGGTTCGATGTGGTCGGGGATGCCCAGCAGGCCGCGGATCTGCCGCTCGCGGAAACTGCTCACGGGGCAGCCGCCCAGGCCCTCGGCGTGAGCGGCGAGCAAGAGGTTCTCCACCGCCATGGCGACGCAGAGCTTGCTCGTCTCGTAGATCTTCTGCGAGACGTGTCCGGGGAGCCGGTCGGTGCGGGACCGGTCGACGCAGGCCACCACGACGAGCGCGGGGGTCCCGATGACGCCGGGTGCGAAGGCACGGAGGCGGCGTACGCTCCCCGGCTCGCGGACCACCACGAAGGACCACGCCTGTTTGTTGGAGGCGGTGGGTGCGGCCACCATGGCGTCCAGCAGGGTGTCGACCAGTGTGTCGTCCACGCGCTCGGGTGCGTAGTTGCGCAGGACCGTGCGCGTCCGCATGACGTCCAGGGCGTCGCTCACGACGTCTCCCGGAAGGCCGGCATGACCTCGGCGGCGAACAGCTCCATCGCCGTGGCGGCGCGGGCGAAGGAGAGCCCGCCGGGGTTGAACTGAAGACTGAAGGACAGATCGGTACCGAATTCCGCGCGGACCGCCCTGATCTGCTCGGTGACGCCGCCGGGATCTCCAGCGAGCACCTTGTTTCCCGCCAGGGACTTCGCGAACTCGTAGTTCTTCGCCTTTTCCAGGAACTTGTCGTATCCGGGGTAGTCGGCGGACCTGCTGCCGGCGAGCGGGGCGACGGCGGCTGCCATGTGCTCGATGTAGTTGCGCTCGTAGAACTCGGCCTGCTGATGGGCGTCTTCCGTGTCGCGGGAGAGATAGCAGGTGAATTTGATCTGGATACGGCGGGCGGCCGGGTCGTGGCCGGCGTCGTCCCAGGCGCGGCGGTAGGCGTTCAGCATGGCGGCGAGCTGTTCGCCGGTGGTCACGGACGGCACCACCTGCAGATGGTGACCGGCGGTGCCGGCCGCCGCGCAGGAGTCGGCGCTGGTGGCCGAGGCGATGAAGATCGGTGGATGAGGCCGCTGGTACGGGCGGGGCAGCAGGGTGACCGGACCGAACCGGTGGAAGCGGCCCTCCCACATCAGGTCCTCCGTGGTCCACAACTGGCGGCAGGCCTCGACGCCTTCGGCGAACCGGGCCCGGCTCTCGTCCATCGGGATCCCGAAGGCGTCGAACTCGGCGGGCAGGAAAGCGCGGCCGAAACCGACGTCGAGCCGCCCGTGGGAGAGGTGGTCGAGCATGGCGAGCTTGCCCGCCAGCTTCACGGGATGGGTGAAGGCGGGGACGACGGCGCCGGTGGCGAGACGTATGCGGCTGGTGCGCGCGGCGGCCGCGGTGAGCAGCGTCACGGGGTCGGGGCTGTAGCCGCCGTAGGCGGTGAAGTAGTGCTCGACCGTCTGCGCCTGGGTGAATCGCAGGGATTCGGCGAGTTCGATGAGCCGCAGGGTCTCGTCGTAGTAGTCGGTGGCGGATTTGACCGCCGGATCCACCACGGGAAAGAAATTGACACCGAATTCCGTCATGCGCGGGCCTCCTGGTATCTGGCTCTCATGGGGCGTGCCCAGGAAAGGTGAGCGCGGCGACGGCCGTCAAGCAATGGGCGCCGTTTCCTGTCAGCCTGTCAGCGGCGGGTCAGGAACAGCCGATTCCCATTGCCCGGGCCGCACCGGGCCTGCTTGATTTCTCGGCACGCACTGCCGTGGGATGCGGCAGCCGACCCCGATCCGAACGCCGGAGGACCCGTCATGCGCGGAACCTATGCCGTGCCGTACGCGAGCCGTGGCAGCATCCTCGGCGGCGCCGAGACCAGGGCGCTCGAGCAACTGATCGCCTCAGGCGGTCCCCTGTCCACGGGCTCCTTCCGGGACCGCTTCGAGCAGCGGTTCCGGGAGCACATCGGTACCCGACACGCCCTCTCCGTGACCAGCGGCACAGTGGCGCTTGAACTCGCCATCCATCTGCTCGACCTGCGGGAGGGTGACGAGGTCGTCGTCACCCCGCAGACCTTCCAGGCCACCGCGCAGCCGCTGCTGGGGCTGCCCGCGACCGTCCGGTTCTGCGACATCGACCCGGACTCGCTGAACATGGACCCGGTCTCTCTGAAGTCCCTGATCAACGACCGCACCCGGGCAGTGCTGCTGGTCCACTACGGCGGCTGGAGCGCGGAGATGGACGAGATCCTGGCGCTGACGCGGGAGCGCGGGATCGTCGTCGTCGAGGACTGCGCGCACGCGCTCGGGGGCCGCTACGGCGGGCGCCGCCCCGGTGCGCTGGGCGACATCGGCTGCTTCAGCTTCCACGCGTCGAAGAACATCACCACCCTCGGCGAGGGCGGCATGATCACGTTCGACCGGGACGACTGGGCGGAGCGCGTCGACCGCCTCCGGTCGAACGAGGTCGACGGGGACTTCCTGCCCGCGTCCCCGGACGGGCTTCGGCTGGGCCGGGAGTTGCTGCCCTGGATGAAGTACGCCTCGCCGGCGTACGAGAAGGTCTGCTCGGACATCCGCAGGCCGGGCACGAACGCCACCCTGTCGGAGGCGGCGGCGGCCGTGGGCCTGGCGCAGTTGGACCGGCTGGACGTGCTGGTGGCCCGCCGCCGATGGATCGCCGGGCGGCTGAACGAGGTGATCGAGCGCCATCCGTACACCCGGACGCAGCGGCCCCGGCCCGGCGTGGAGCACGCCCAGCACCTGCACACCTTCTTCGTGGACGGCCCGCCGGGACTGCGCGAGTCGGTGATCCGCGGCCTGGACGAGCGCGGAGTGGAGGTCCAGCTGCGCTATCTGCCGCTGCACCTGCTGCCGGAGTGGCGCGAGCGTGGTCACGGCCTCGGCCAGTGCCCGGTGGCGGAGGACCTCTGGTTCGGCCAGCACATCAACCTTCCCTGCCAGCCCGGGCTCTCCGACGCGCAGGTGGACCACTTGGTGACGGCGCTCGACGCCGCTCTCCGTACCGCAGTGAAAGGACTGTCATGCCTCTCATCGATGTGACGCTCTACGAGGACCGGCTGGACGAACGGACCAGGACCGAGCTGATCGCCCGTCTCACCGACGCCGCCGTCGACGTCTTCGGGGAGGCGGTCCGGGAGCAGACCTGGGTGGTTCTCAGCGGTGTGCCCCGCGAGCGGTGGGGGATCGCCGGAAAGCCCGGCGCGTGATGCCCGGGACGTCGCACGGCAGGCACCCGCAGGGCGAGGAGAGGGCACCGAGGTGAGGTTCGGCGAGATCTATCTGGCGGGTGTGGGCACCTATGTGCCGCCGGCCGTCACCACCGAGTACGCGGTCAAGGAGCGCTGGTATCCGAAGGAGGCACGGGAGGCCTCCGGGCTGGAGTCGGTCGCGGTCGAGGACTCCCTGCCCGCGGTCGACATGGCCGTGCGGGCCGCGCGGACGGCCGTCGAGCGATCCGGTCACGGCGTCGACGACTTCGTCGGGCTGCTGCACAGCAACACCTACTACCAGGGGCCGGACGGCTGGTCCCCGGCGCACTACATCCTGCGCAACACGCTGGACCGGCCGGTCTCCGCCTTCCACGTCCAGCACGGTTGCCTCGGCCTGCTGGCCGCCCTCGAGTCGGCGGCGCTGCGGCTCGGCGGCGGCGCCCGAGCCCGACGCGGCGATGCTGCTGACGGCCGCCGACAACTTCTCCACGCCGCTGGTGGGCCGCTGGACGTCCTCGTCGATGTTCGTCCTCGCGGACTCCGGCTCCTCCCTCGTGGTGTCGCGGCGCGGCGGCTTCGCCCGGCTGCTGGCGATGGACTTCGTGTCCCAGCCGGACATGGAGGCCATGCACCGGGGCACCGATCCACTGTTCCCGCCGCAGGTGCCGGTGGAGCGGGTCATGGACTTCGAGGGCCGGCTGGAGAGCTGGCGTCACCAGTGGGCCGAGGGCGGCGCGATCCCGCTCGCCGACTTCGGGGAACTCATCGCCACCTCGGTGGAGCGCGCGCTGCGGACAGCCGGCACGTCGCTCGACCGGATCGCCCGGGTCGTGCACAACGGCTTCAACCAGGACCCGCTCGGGGTGTTCCTCCTCGATCCGCTGGGTCTGGACGCCGGTCGCGGCACCTGGGAGCTCAACCGGCGGATCGGCCACGCCAGCGTCTCCGACTTCGCGATCGGGCTCGAACACCTCTGGACCACCGGCCAGGTGGGCCCCGGTGATCAGGTCCTGGTGCTCGGTTTCACCACCGGCATGGAGGCCGCGTGCGCCGTACTCGAGATCACCGGGGCACCCGGTGACGGTCCCGGTGCCCGCCCCGCCCCCGCTTCCGGATCACGAGGAGATCTCTGATGCTCGACGGTTTCACTCCCTGGCCCGAGGACGTGGCCGAGCGATACCGCGTCGAGGGCTACTGGCGCGGTGAGAGCTTGGTGGATCTGCTCGACGCGGCGGTGCGGGCGAACGGCCCGAAGACCGCGCTGGTCCTCGGCGACCGGCGGATCACCTACGACGAACTCGGCATGCTGACCCGGCGCACGGCCGCGGGCCTGCGGGCCCGGGGCATCGGGGCAGGTGACCGGGTCGTGGTCCAGCTGCCCAACGGCCCGGACTTCGTGGTGGTCTGCTTCGCGCTGTTCCGGCTGGGCGCGGCGCCCGTCTTCGCGCTGCCCGCCCACCGCGTCCAGGAGATCCGCCACCTGTGCGAGCTCTCCGGAGCGGTCGGTTACGTCTTCCCGGAGACCCACCGCGGCTTCGACCATCTGGCCCTGGCCCGCCGGGTCCGTGACGAGGTGGACTCGCTGGAGCACCTGTTCGTGCTGGGCAGGGACACGGACCAGAGCGACGGGGACGTCGTCCCGCTGGCCGAGGTGGACGCCGAGCCCGTGGAGCTCCCGGCCCCCGACCCCTCCGACGTGGCGTTCTTCCTGCTGTCGGGCGGTACGACGGCGCTGCCGAAGCTGATCCCCCGCACTCACGACGACTACACGTACCAGGTGCGCGCGGCCCGGGAGGCGTGCCCGGTCACCGGCGACGACGTCTATCTCGCCGTGCTGCCGGTCGAGTTCAACTTTACCTGGGGCTGTCCGGGGGTCGTCGGAGTCCTCGGCGCGGGCGGCACGGTGGTGATGGCACCGGACCCGACGCCGGAGCTCTGCTTCCCGCTGATCGAGCAGGAGGGCGTGACCTTCACCTCCGTCGTCCCCAGCGTCCTCCAGTTGTGGCTGGAGGGGCGCGAGTGGATGGAGTCCGATCTGAGCAGTCTGCGTTTCCTCCAGGTCGGCAGCGCCAAGCTGTACCCGGAGACGGCCGCGCGGGTGGAGCCGGCCTTCGGCTGCCGGCTCCAGCAGGTGTTCGGGATGGCCGAGGGTCTGCTCACCTTCACCCGCCGGGACGACCCCGCGGCCACGGTGCTCACCACGCAGGGCAGCCCCGTGTCACCCGCGGACGAGATCCGCATCGTCGACGAGCGGGACCGTGAGGTACCGGCCGGCACCGTGGGTGAGCTCCTCGCCCGCGGCCCGTACACCCTGCGCGGCTACTACCAGGCCCCCGAGCACAACGCCCGGGCGTTCACCGACGACGGTTTCTACCGCAGCGGCGACCTGGCGCGGCTGACCCCCGAGGGCGACCTGGTCATCGAGGGACGGATCAAGGACGTGATCATCCGCGGCGGTGACAAGGTGTCCGCGGCCGAGGTCGAGGGCCATCTGCTCACCCTGGACTCCGTGGCCCGCGCGGCGGTGGTCCCGTACCCGGACGAGTTCCTCGGCGAGCGGACCTGCGCGTTCGTGGTGCCGGCCGGAGAGGCCCCGACGCTGCCCGGGATCAAGGCGGCCCTCGAGGAGCACGGCCTGGCCGCGTACAAGCTGCCCGACCGGCTGGAACTCCTCACCGAGCTGCCGCTGACCGGTCTCGGGAAGACCGACAAGAAGGTACTCGCCGCCCTCGCCCGCGGTGAGTCCGCCCCGGCCGCCGCCGACTTCGTGCCCTCCCCCGCCATCCGGGCCGGCGCGGCCGCGAACGGTGACTGACCCGTCCCCGCCCATCATCAGAGACAGAAGGGCCCTCATGAACACCGAAGTGCCCCGCTCGGCCGAGGAGATCCGTGAGGCGGTCGCCGCACTGATCGGCACGGCGGCCGCCGACATCCCCGACGACGCCAACCTGGTGCGGCTGGGTCTGAGTTCGCTCGACGTGATGCGACTCAGCGGCCGCTGGCGAAGGGGCGGCATCCCCGCGAAGTTCGACGTCCTGGTGGCCGACCCCACCGTCGGCGGCTGGGCTCGGCACATCGACTCCTTCGCCGCGGACGACACCGCCGCCTCCTCCTGAACCCCTGGGACGTGTCCCTCCCCCGCTGCCGAAAGGAGCCAGGACGTTGGTGCTCTCCGCCATATCCGACATCCACCCCTATCCCATGCCCGCGGCCGCCGACCTACCCGGGAACACGGCCGGCTGGACGGTCGACCCCGACCGTGCGCTGCTGCTGATCCACGACATGCAGCACTACTTCCTCCGCTTCCTGCCTGCCGGCCGGCCACCCCGGCAGCAGTTGGAGGAGCAGGTGACCGCGGTGCGACGGGCCGCCGCGGACGCGGGCGTGCCGGTGGCGTACACGGCGCAGCCCGGTGACATGACCGAGGAGCAGCGCGGGTTGCTCAAGGACTTCTGGGGGCCGGGGATGACTGCTGCCCCCGAGCACCGCGGGGTGCCCGAGCGGTTCGGTCCGGCCGACGGGGACACCGTCCTCACCAAGTGGCGACCGAGCGCGTTCTTCCGCACCGGTCTGCTCGACCTCATGCGCTCCTGGGGCCGTGACCAGCTGGTGCTGTGCGGGATCTACGCCCATATCGGCGTGCTGCAGACCGCCTGTGACGCCCTGGCCCACGACATCCAGTCCTTCGTCGTCGCCGACGCGGTCGCCGACTTCTCGGCGGCCGACCACCGGATGGCGCTCGACTACGCGGCGGCCCGCTGCTCCGTGGTGGTCCCGGCGCACACCGTGCTGTCGGCGTTCGCCGGCGCCCGCGCGGCGGGCGCGCGATGACGCCCGGCGGGGTCGCGACCCCCGACCCGCTGGGCCGGCTGACCGCCGAAGTCCCGCCGCCCGCCTTCACGTTGCTGCACCGCCCCGAGGCAGGCGACGGCTCCGCGGTGGACGTGCTCGTGGGCGACGTCTCGCAGGTCGCCGGCCTGGCGGACATCCCCCTGTCCGGGAGCGGCGGCACCACGGGCCACGAACAGCTGGTGCTGGTGCCGTACCGGCAGCTCGCCGAGCGTGGCTTCGCCTGCCCCGACGACGGTGAACCGCTGCTCGTCATGGACATCCGCGAGCAGTCGACGGTGCCCGTGGCCGAGGTCCTCGACCGGCTCCCCGACACCTCGCTGGAGGTGCGGGGCGGTTCCTTCGACCTCGACGACGACGCCTACGCCGCCCAGGTGCGCCGGATCATCGACCGGGAGATCGGCTCCGGGACGGGGGCCAACTTCGTCTTCAGGCGCACCTTCGGCGCCCAGCTCCCCGGCTGGTCGCCGCGGGCGGCGCTGTCCCTGTTCCGCAGGCTGCTGAGCAGCACGTCCGGGGCGTACTGGACGTTTCTGATCCGCGTCGCCGGGCGCACGTTCATCGGTGCGAGCCCCGAGCGTCACATCACCGTGGACCGGGGCACGGCCGTCATGAACCCGATCAGCGGGACGTACCGCTACGCGTCCACGGGTCCCACCCCGGGCGACGTGCTGGGCTTCCTCGGCGACAGCAAGGAGTCCAACGAGCTGTACATGGTGCTGGACGAGGAACTCAAGATGATGAGCCGGATCTGCCCCGAAGGCGGCCGGGTCATCGGCCCCCGGTTGCGCGAGATGAGCCATCTCGCGCACACGGAGTACTTCATCGAGGGCTGCAGCGACCGGGACGTGCGGGACGTACTGCGCGAGACCCTCTTCGCGCCCACGGTCACCGGCAGTCCGCTGGAGAGCGCCTGCCGGGTCATCAGCACCTACGAGCCGCACGGCCGCGGCTACTACGCGGGCGTCGCCGCGCTGCTCGGAAGGGACGCCGACGGCGGCCACCGGCTGGATTCGGCGATCCTGATCCGTACCGCCGACATCGGCGACGACGGCCGGCTGCGCCTCGGCGTGGGCGCCACTCTCGTCCGCGACTCCGACCCGCGGGCCGAGGCGGCGGAGACCAGGGCGAAGGCCGCCGGGCTGCTGGCGGCTCTGCACGGACCGGCGAACCCGCCCCGGTCGGCCGGCCGGCGGGGCCCCGGGCTGGCCGCGGACCCACGCGTCTCCCGGGCGCTGCGGGAGCGGAACGCGCCGCTGGCGGAGTTCTGGCGGCGCTCCCCGGCGCACCGGTCGCTGCCGGTACCGGAACTGCGCGGCCGCAGGGCCCTGCTCATCGACGCGGAGGACACCTTTACCGCCATGGGGCACGACGCTGCTGCGCGCGCTCGGCCTCGAGGTGTCCGTCCGCCGGTTCGACGAGGAGTACGCCGTCGAGGGCCAGGACCTCGTGGTCGTGGGTCCCGGTCCCGGCGACCCGCGCGACCTCGGCCACCCGAAGATCGCGCATCTGCGGGCGGAGACCCGGCGGTTGCTCGACGGCGGTGTGCCATTCCTCTCGGTGTGCCTGGGCCACCAGGTCCTCAGCGGAGTGCTCGGTCTCGACCTCGTCCGCAAGGACGTCCCGCACCAGGGCGTGCAGCGCGCGATCGACCTGTTCGGGCGGCGTGAGGACGTGTACTTCTACAACACCTTCACGGCCGTGTCCCCCGCGGACTCGTTCGCGCGCCCGCGAGCCGCCCCGGGCCGGTGCGGGTGTGCCGTGATCCGGTGACGGGCGAGGTCCACGCCCTGCGCGGACCGGGCTTCGCCTCCGTCCAGTTCCATCCCGCGTCGGTGATGACGCGCAACGGCACCGCCATTCTCGAACGGCTCATCAGCACGGTACTGGCGCCGTCCGCCGACTCCCCCCGAGAACGTGAGGCCATCGCATGAGTTCCTCCCTGATCACCACCGCGGGTGGTCCGGCGCTCGGCACCGCCGTCACCCCTCCCGTGGCGCAGCCGCCCGGCTGGCAGGACGACGATGCCGTGCGCGACGTCACCGAGCGCCTGGCCGGCTATCTGCCGCTCGTCCTGCCCTCCGAGTGCGACCGGCTCAGGAGCCGGCTGGCGGCGGTGGCGCGGGGGGAGGCCTTCCTCCTCCAGGGCGGTGACTGCGCCGAGACCTTCGACGCCCTGACGGCCGGGTCCGTGGCCGCCACCCTCGACACGCTCTTCACCATGGCGACGACGCTGTCGGCGGGTACGGAGCTGCCGGTCGTCACGGTGGGCCGGATCGCCGGGCAGTACGCCAAGCCCCGGTCCCTGCCGACCGAGGAGCGCGACGGTGCCACCCTGCCCGCCTACCGGGGTGACGCGGTCAACGGCCTGGAGTTCTCGCCGGCGCTGCGCACCCCCAACCCGTACCGGATGCTGCGCGTGTACGGGGCCTCGGCGGCCACCCTCAACAGCATCAGGGCACTCGCCCCGGCATGGGAGCCGCCCGCCGGCGTGCCCGTGGGCGTGCGGCCGCCACGGGAACTGTTCGTCTCCCACGAGGCTTTGCTCCTCGACTACGAACAGCCGCTCACCCGGGTCGATCCCCGCAGCGGTGACTCCTATGCGGGCTCCGGGCATCTGCTGTGGGCGGGCGAGCGCACCCGTCGGCCGACGGCGCGCACATCGACTACCTCAGCCGCATCGCCAACCCCGTGGCGGTGAAACTGGGCCCCCGCGCCACCGTGGAGGAGACGCTGGAACTGGTGCGCCGGCTCGACCCGGAACGGCAGCCGGGGCGGCTCACCTTCGTCGTACGGATGGGCGCGGACCAGGTGCGCGGGGTGCTGCCGGAGCTGGTGGAGCGCGTCACCGCGTCCGGGGCCGTGGTCGGCTGGGTGTGCGATCCGATGCACGGCAACACCTTCACCGCGCCTTCCGGCCACAAGACCCGGCGCGTGAGGGACGTCGTCGACGAGATCGCCGGCTTCTTCGAGGTGCACCAGACGCTCGGTACCCACGCGGGCGGCGTCCACTTGGAGATGACGGGCCGTGAGGTGACCGAGTGCGTGGGCGGCGACCCCGGTGTGGGCCTGGGTGATCTGCCCGCCCGCTACGAGTCCGCCTGTGATCCGCGGCTGAACCGGGGCCAGTCGCTGGAGGTGGCGCGGCTCACCGCGGACTTCGCGGCACGGTCCCGGACCACCCTGGGACCGGATGCCGCGTAGCCGCCGCGCCCGGGCGAGCCGTCAGCAGTGACGGCCCGCCGGGGCGGCGCAGGCATCCGGGCTGCCGCCGTCCGGCGGGACGAGCCGCCCGGCCAGCTCGGAGCGGGTCGTGATCCCGAGCTTGCCGTACGTCCGGTGCAGATGGTTCTCGACCGTGCGCACCGACACATGGAGCCGGTCGGCCACCTCCTGGTTGGTCAGCCCGGCGGCGACCAGGGCGGA
Source organism: Streptomyces huasconensis (assembly GCA_004010275.1). Lineage (GTDB taxonomy): Bacteria > Actinomycetota > Actinomycetes > Streptomycetales > Streptomycetaceae > Streptomyces > Streptomyces huasconensis. The sequence continues at coordinate 28,676 of RBWT01000043.1, read as the reverse complement.
CACCTCCCGTTCCCGTACGGTCAGCGAGCCGCCGAGGGGGACGCTGTGGCCGCGCTCCTCGTCCTTCACCCAGGCGGGCAGTCTCCCGCCGAAGGCGGCGAGGTGCTCACGACACACTGCCCAGGCGGCCCGGCGTCCGCGGTGGTTGCCGACGGCCCGGTGGGCGCGTGCGGCCTGGGCGGCGGTCTCCGCGGCCAACGGCAGGAAGCCGAGAGCGGCGTGGGACTCGGCGACCTCGTCCAGAGCGGCACCGTCCCAGCACGCCAAGGCCCGGACGTGCCGAGCCTGCAGGGCCGTCGTACCGCTGAGGACGGCGGTGTCCGGCAGCAGAGCGGCGGCCTCGTCCGCGGCGCCCAGCCGGGCGGCGAGATGGAGGGCGGCGACCGCCTGGGCCCACCGGCCGACCGCGCCCGCCGACGCGGCGAACGCCGTCGCCCGGCGGACCGCCTTGGCCCGGTCCCCCACATGGGCCGCCACGACGGCGGCCTCAAGCGCGGCACCGTCGCGGGCCAGAGGGTAACACACGGCCCGGTCCTGCAGGGCCCGCACCTCGACGAGAGTGCGGACGGGCCTCGGCATGCTCGTCCGCCTCCGCCAGGGCGGCCGCGAGCTGGGCCAGCAACCAGGGCCGGGTGGTGAGCCAGTCCGGCGACGCCTCCTGGGCGCCGGCCCGGCGCAGTTCCTCGACGGCGGCGGCCCGGTTGCCGCGGGCGCGGTGCAGCCGGGTCGCGCAGCAGCGCGATCGTACGCGTTCGCGTGGATCGCCCTCGTCCCACCAGCGCATGGCGCCGAGCCGGGCGGCGGCGTCGGCCACGCCGGTGGTGTGCAGGGTGGCGTAGGCGCCGACCCACTGAGCGGCGGCCCCGACGAACCGGTGCTGCTCTCGGGCCTCCGGGGCGAGTAGTGCCCGCGTCAACGCCGCTGCGGGGTCGCCCAGTTCCACACTCGCGAAGGCGGCCGGGACGGTGACGAGGCCGGCGGGACGGTCCGCACCAGCGTCCAGGGTGGCGGCGGCCTCGACGACCTCGGTGAACCGGTCGTCGAGCAGGCCGAGGAGACTGCGGGCACCGTGGAGCGGCAGCCGGTCCGGGCCGCGGGTCTCGCCGAGGCCGCGTTCGACGACGCCGACGGCCTCGGACAGCCGGCCGAGACCGAATGCCATGTTGACCGCCCGGACGGCGGTGAGTTCGGCCGATCCGGCCTGATGGGGCTCGGGCACCTCGGCGAGGACGCGGTCCGCCTCGGGGTGCCTGCCCCGGTCTTCCAGCGCCTGGCCGAGGACCAGCCGGGCGCCGGTGGCAGTGGCCTGGGTGCGGGCCTGCGGCAGGGCGAGTGAGGCCAGCTCCTCGGCGCGGTCGAAGTCGTGGGCCCGCAAGGCCGCTTTGGCCGCCGTCACCAGTTGCTCGGCGGATGGGGTCTGCCCGGCGGCGAGCCGGAGCCCGACCATGCGGGGCACGTCGTCGTGGCGGCGCGTGCCGGTCGCCTCGATCACGTCGGCGAGCTGGCGCCGCAGTCGGCGTCCGGCGAGTTCTGGCAGGGCGCGCAGGACGACGGCGGAGTAGAGCGGATAGACCAGCCGGAGCCGGAGCCGCCTGCCGGAGCGTTCGGTGACGACGAGGCCGCTGCGGTTGAGGGACTCGGCGGCGCGGCCCAGACCGGCGACGCCGGCCAGGTCGGCCTCCAGGGGTTCCGCGAGCGCCACGAGCTGGAGGAGTTCCCGCTCGTCCAGACGCAGCCCGCCGAGCCGCAGCTGGATCAGGGCACCGAGCCGGCCGGCCGGCTCGGCGGGCAACTCCCCGTGCCACTGCCAGATCCCGTCCTCCTCCCGCAGCGCGCCCCGGGCGAGCCCGGCGTCGGTGAGTTCGCGCAGCAGCAGTGCGTTGCCGCGGGTGGCCGACCAGAGCCGTTCCAGCGCGTCGGCGGACAGCTGTCCGCGAGCCGCGCCCGGAGCACCTTGGCCGCCCCGGTCCGGGCGAAGTGCGGGACGTCCAGCCGCTCGACGAGGCGCTCGACCCAGAGCATGCTCATGCCGGGTGGCAGGGCCACACCGGAGAGCGCGGAGGCGACGAGCCGCACCCGGCCCCCGCGGACGAGTGCGTACAAGGAGGCCGCGACGACGGGGTCGACGAGGTGGGCGTCGTCCAGGCCGAGTACCAGCGGTGGTTCCTCCCGGCTCCCGTCCTCGGCGATCCGGTCCTCCAGGCACTCCGCGAGCGACCCGGAGCTGCCGACGGGGACGGCTCCGCTCACTCTGAGCGTACGGGCGCCTGTCGCCGCGGCCCGTTCCAGCGCGGCCTGCAGGAGCCGGCTCTTGCCCACCCCCCATTCGCCGGTGAGAAGCACGCCTCGCGTGGTCGCGAGCGCCTGATGGATGTAGTCGAGTTCGCGGTCTCGGGCCACTGTGATCCAGTGGCCGGCAAGGGCGTTGCGCCGTGGCATCTCTCTGTGTGTTTCCTTCCCCCGCTGGCCGGGCGTCAGGCGAGCAGGGTTCCACGGGCGACGGTGACCGCGCTGCCGCTCATCTCCACGGCGGTCACCCGGTGGCCGTCCCGGACGGCCCTGGCGTACATGGTGGACGGGCGGCCCATCCAGGCCCCCTGCACGATCTCGATCTCCGTGTCGTCCTCGATGAGCCCATGGCGGGCGAGGTGGATGGCGAGCGGCCCGGACGCGGAGCCGGTGGCGGCGTCCTCGACCACGCCGTAGGCGGGCGAGAACATGCGGCTGCGCCAGTGCCGGCCGCTGCCGGCGAAACAGTTGGCCGCCATGTCGGGGAAGCCGCTCAGCGCCCGGTGGTCCGGTCGCAGGGCCGCCAGGGCCTCGATGCTGTCGAGGCCGACCAGGACGTGGCGCGGGCCGTTGCGGTAGACCTCCACCGGAAGCGTGGACTCGGCGAGGCCAAGCGCATCGAGGAGTTCGGCGGTCTTCTCGTAGGGCTCCCAGACGGGGATCGGCTGCCCCATGCGGATGCGGGTGATCCGGTCGCCCGTGCGTTCCAGCTTCACGGGGATGTCGCCCATCGCGGTCTCCAGGCGGAGCCGGTCGACGCTCCACCGCTCACCGAGTACCTGGGCGGTGCCCAGCATGGGGTGGCCGGCGAAGGGCAGTTCGTTGACCGGGGTGAAGATCCGGATTCGGGCGTCGGCGCCGTTGGTGGGGGGCAGGACGAACGTGGTCTCGGAGAGGTTCATCTCCCGCGCGATGCGCTGCATACGGGCGTCGGAGAGGTCCGCGGCGTCCAGGAAGACGGCGACCGGGTTGCCCTCCAGGGGGGTGTTGGTGAAGGCGTCGGCCACGAGGTACTGATGCATGGTCAGGGCATCCCATCGGTCGTGGGTGGGGGTACGGGGCCACCGGCGGGGTACGGCGGTGTCACGGAGCGCCACTGCGGGTGGGCAGCAGGAGGACGAGGCCGGCGGTCAGCGCCGCGGGCGCCGCGAAGGCGTAGAAGTTCCACTCGACTCCGGCGCCCGACGAGGCGAGGAGACCGCCGAAGGCGGGGCCCGCGATGGCACCGAGCCTGCCGACGCCCAAGGTCCAGCTGAGGGCGGCGGCGCGCAGCGGTGCGGGAAAGTGCGTGGCCACATGGCCGTTGACGAGGATCTGTGTGCCGATCGTGCCGAAGCCGGCGACGGCGGTGAGGGCGTGGAGCACGGGTGGGGCGTGCGCGGTGGCGAGGAGCAGGATCGATCCCCCGGCGAGGACGAAGGCGACGGCGATCACCGGTCGCATGCCCACCCGGTCGCCGAGCGGGGCGGAGACGAGTGTTCCGGCGATGGCGCCGGCGTTGAGGACGGCCAGGAAGAACAGGGAGTCGGTCAGCGGATGGCCGGCGGCCTGCATGATCCGGGGAAGCCAGACATTGAGGCCATACACGAGCAGCAGACCGAAGAAACTGATCACGGCGAACAGCACGGCCGGGAACCGGTGCCGCGCGGAGAGCAGCTCGCCAAAGGCGCCGCGGGCACGGTACGCGGCCGGCTGCCCGGCCGTGGCGCGGCGCGAGTCCCGGGGAAGGAGACGGGCGAGCACCGGCAGGAACAGCAGAGGCGTCGCCCCGGCCCAGAACAGCGCGCGGAAGCCGAGCCGAGGCAGCAGCCAGACGGCGAGCGCGGCGGCGAGGATCCCGCCGACCGAGTAGCCCGAGAACATCAGGGCGTTGCTGCGGCCGCGGTGGCGGGGGTCGGAGTGGTCAGCGGTCAGCGCGACGGCCATGGGCATCACCGCTCCGAGTCCGATCCCGCCGAGAGCGCGGCAAAGTCCGAAGGCCTCGGCGGACGTCGCCACGGCGCAGGCCGCCATGGCGGTGGAGAACCAGGCCACGCCGATGAGCAGGATGCGCCGCTGTCCGAGACGCCCGGCCAGCGCGCCCGCGCCGAGGGCTCCGGCCAGCATGCCGGCGGCGGCGTAGGAACCGATGGCACCTGCCTGGGCGGGTTCGAGGCCCCAGGGCTCGTAGCGCAGCAGTTCGGGCAGGACGGCACCGTAGACGATCAGGTCGTAGCCGTCGAAGACGATGACGGCGAAGCAGAGGACCAGGACGGTGCGGCCGCGCCCGGCGGCGGTGGCCGGCGGAGCACCGCCGGCCACCGCATGGGCCGGGGTCACGGCTGGAGCCTCAGGGCCGACCAGTCTCCGTCCTTCAGGTCGTAGCGCAGCCGCCGGTGGAGCCGGTCCGGGCTGGACTCCCAGAACTCCACGGAGTGCGCGATCAGCCGGTAGCCGACGTACGCGTCCGGCCGGGGCAGCGGCCCCAGGGCCGCCAGCCGTTCGGCCTCGGCGCGCAACGCCTCGACGTCCTCCAGGACCTCGCTCTGCCGGGAGGCGACCGACATGGCGTGGGTGGTGACGGGCCGGGCTGCCCACAGGGCGTCCGATTCGGCGTCGGTGAGCTGCTCGACGGGGCCGGAGATGCTGACCTGCCGACCCGTCTCACGCCAGTGGAGAACGCCGGACGCCCAGGGTCGGACGGCGAGTTCGCGTGCCTTGCGGCTGCCGCGATGGCTGGTGAAGACCAGACCGGTGTCGGTGAGCGCGGTGAGCTGGACGATCCGGTTGGAGACGCGGCCGTCCTCTCCGGCGGTCGCCGAGCGCGAGAGCGCCCGGGTCGCGCACCTGCTCCGCGGGCGCGTCGAGCCAGGTCCCCAGGAGGGGCAGGGGGTGCGGGGGCGGTATCCGGAATTCGGCGGGCTCCATCGGAGCCGCACCGGTGGTGACGGACGTGGTCATCGGTCCAGTGCCTCCAGTGCCCGGCCGAGGCCGGCGAGCGCGGGGATCGCGTGCCGTCCTTCGACCGTGGCCTCGATGTCGAACCAGGTGCGGTGGATGGGCGGGTAGCCGATCAGCTCGGCCGCGCTGCGGGGGTGGGGCGGTGCCGCGGCCTCGGCGGACTCCCACAGCAGGACGGCGCCCCAGCGGTTGTTCTCGTCGTCGGCGATCCAGAGCTTGAGCACCAGGCCGGGCTGCTCGGACCAGGCGTCGACGGCCTCGTCGCGGAGGAAGGTGCGCAGGCTCTCAACACTCTGGGTGGACTCGGTGAGGTCCCACCACGCGATCATGGCCCTCACGTGGGGATGCCCTCCCGCCGGACGACCGGCACCTCGATGTCGAGGGCTCGCAGTTGCTGGAAGGGATTCATGAATTCCCGCTGCTGCCGGATCTTTCCGTTGTCGAGCAGGAACGAATGGAGGAAGTGGTTCTTGTAGTGGCCCGGCGCGTATCCGGGAAACAGGATCTTGCCTTCTCCGTCGCACTCCACCCAGAAGCGATTGGGGTCCTGCGTCTCGAATATCTCGACGTTGAACCAGACCCAGTCGGGAAAGCACTTGAGGGACCACACAGCGTGCTCGCCGAGCCGGTCCCGGCCGCGGATGGCGATGGGGCCGGGGGTGTCTGCGGTCCACAGGCCGCCCTCCCCGTCCTCGGTGAACAGCAGGTGACGTTCGAGGCGGTCCTGCCCGGTGGTCCTCATGTATTTCTCCACCGTGGCGCGATTGACGCTTCGGAGTTCGGCAGAATCCGTGAACCCGTGGTTCGGTGCTGCTTCAGACACGTTGGGGCCCTCCGGCAGTTGGCGGGTGAATGGATCGCTTGCGGCAATCATGCGAAGCACCGCTATACGGGCGTGGTTGAGCGCTATATCTCGGCTATACATTCGGGGCGGCCGACGGCCGCGCGCAGTTCGCGCACATAGGCGCGGCAGAACTCCGCGCTGGTGGCGAAGGGGCCGGCGGGCAGGGGTCGGGTGAGGGCCACGAGCCTGGTGCCGAAGCGCGCGCCGGCGCTCTCGATGCCTCGCGCCGCCATGCACCCCGGTGGCTCCCGCGTTTCCTGCCCGGTGCCGTCCAGCGCTTCCCACGCGGCCAGGACGCGTCCCACGACCGCGGTCCGCACACCTTCCGGCTCCGTGCGTTCCGCTTCGTCGGTGAGAACTTGCAGCAGCAGTCCGGAGAGGCCGAAGACAAAGCTGCCGTCGTCGTCCCTTCCGATTACGGTCAGCATGTGGGCGTCGACGAGCTGTTCGAGCAGGTCCTCGGCGTCGTTGGGGGACTGTTCGAGGGCAGCCGCGGCCGACCAGACGGAGATGCCGCGCGCCCGGAGCATCGCCAGCCGGCGCAGGGCCCGGCGGAGCGGGTCGGCGAGTTCGGCGTAGTGGCGGCGCAGCGACTCTCCGACGTCGAGCCCCCCGACCCGCAGCAGATCGAGCATGTTGCGGCGCGGGTCGGTCAGCCGGTCCGCGAGGCGGGCCGGGGTCCAGTGGGGCTTGGCGGTGAGTTGGGCCGCCAGGGCGCGCAGCGCGCCGGGGTGCAGATCGCAGAACTGGACGAGCCGTTCGAGCGCGGCGCGGTCGCCTGCGTCCGCGGTGGTGCGGCCGGCGATCCCAGTCAGCACGGCGACGGCCTCGCTCTGCGGCAGCGCGCCGAGCGCCAGCACCCGGACGCCGGGCAGGTCGGCGAAGCGCGGCCGGCCGGTGATCAGGAGCTGGTTGCACCCACACCCGGAGACCAAGGCGTCCACGGGTACGTCGGCACCGACGTCGTCGAGCACCGCGAGCCGCCGCCCTTCGGCGAGCCTCCGGCGCAGCAGCCGCAACCGGTCCTCCAGCCCCGCGCGCGGGGCGGGTGGCTCCCCGAGGCCGCTGAGGAGCTCGTCCAGTACGTCGGGGAGGTCACGGGCGCGGCCGGTGGCGTCCCGAAAGCACACGTGGAACTGTCCGTCGGGGAACGCGTCGGCGTTCTCGGACGCGGCGCGTACCGCCAGGACGCTCTTTCCGATGCCGGCCATGCCGGTGATCACGACAGGTCCCGCGGGGGTGTGCCTGTCGCCGGCGGCCAGCCAAGTCCGCAGGAGGCGCAGTTCGGCGTCGCGCCCGTTGAAGTCCAGGAGGGCGGGCGGAAGTTCGGCACGGCCGCCGCCGTCGGGGGTGCGTGCCCGCCGCGCGCGGCAGGGGGCGGGGCGGTTGGGCGGTCAGGGTGCCGGAGAGAAGGGCGTGGAATGTGCTGTTGAGTTCCTCCCCCGGGTCCACGCCGAGGTGTTCGGCGAGTACAGCACGTCCCTCCTGGTACACGGCGATGGCGTCGGCCTGCCGGCCGCACTGGTAGAGCCCGGTCATGAGCTGGGCACGAAGCCGTTCCCGGAAGGGGAACTCCTCGACGAGCGGGGTGAGTTCGTCGACGACCTGACGGCCGAGGCCGAGGATGAGATCGGCGTCGGCCTTCTCCTCCAGGACGGCCAGGCGTAACTCGTCGAGCCGGGGGCCTTCCTGGCCGTCCAGGAATTCGGTGGCGCCGGTGAGCGCACGTCCCCGCCACTGCCCCAGCGCCGCCGCGAGCAGCCCGGAGCCCTGCTCCTGGCGACCCGCCACCAGGGCGTCACGTCCTTGAGTCGAAAGTCGTAAGAACTCCCGGTAGTCCACGGTGACGCCGTGCAGACACAGGGCGTACCCATCGGACTTGCGGACGAACTGGGCCTGGTCCCCCAGGGCTCCGCGCAACCGGGAGACATAGGTGTGGACCTGTGCCCTTACGGTGGTGGGAGGAGCCGTTCCCCACAGGGCCCGGTGGATCTCACGCTGGGACAGCCCCTGGTCGCCGGCGAGCACGAGCGCCGCCAGCAGGGTTCTGGGGCGCATGCCGCCCAGCACCCTGGCCTGGCCGTGGTCCAGGGCTTCGATCGGTCCGAGTACGCGCAGTTCCATGCCTTCCCTCGTCTGACGTGGGAACCGCTCGACGCGGCAACTCAAGTTTATTTTCGCTGATCTCGAATCCAACATGAGTCAAAGCTCGACACGGCGGGGGACGCTAGTCCGAGGGCTGGACACTGTCAACAGAGCATTGACCGGCCATCGACTCACCTGGCGGTTGCGGATACATTGCCTCGCGAGTAGGGAGGTGCTCTTGGTCAGCTCAGGCAGCGGTGCGGTGCGTTCATTGGCCGACAAGCTCAACCATCTGTTCGACACGGTGGTTCCCGCCGGCCGCGGCCCGTACAACACCGAGGAAGTGGCCCGCGCCATCACCGACACCGGGATACCCGTCTCCGGCAGCTACATCTGGCTCCTGCGCAGGGGGCGGCGGGACAACCCGACGCTCAAGCACCTCGAAGGGATCGCCAAGTTCTTCGGCGTCCCTCCGGCCTACTTCTTCGACGACGAGGTGGCAGCGACCGTGCACGCGGAGCTCGAACTGCTCTCGGCGCTGCGCGATTCCCAGGTGCAGCACGTGGCGCTCCGGGCCGCCGGCTTGTCCCGCGAGAGCCTCGACACCATCAGCGAACTGATTGAGAGGGTCAGGACACTGGAGGGCCTGCCGGGCCAGACGCCCGGCGACGCGAATGCGAACACCGCAAGGCCCTGATCATGGCCTGATTCCACCTGTATCCCGTTGCTTGCCTACTGTTACATGGGGGCATGGACGAGACGCGCGAGGTTGGTGTTCGGTGAAGGAACGTGCGTTGCGCAGACGATGCAAACGCGAGCTCCAGTCACTCCAAGTACAACCACCGCTGGACGTGGAGACTCTCTGCAGGCTGCTCGGCGAGCGCCGCGGCCGCCCCATACGGCTGGTCCCGTACGGGCTCCCCGTCTCCGGCCCCTCGGGCCTCTGGATCGGCACCGACAGCGCCGACTACATCTTCCACCAGCGGGAGACGAGCAAGGCGCACCAGGACCACATCATCATGCACGAGGTCGGGCACATCCTGGCGGGCCACTCCAACCGGGAAGCCGACGGGGGCGTACTCCAGGCCCTGATGCCCAACATCTCCCCGGACGTGGTCAAGAGCATGCTCGGGCGCACCTCCTACGACGAAGAGCAGGAGCGCGAGGCCGAGTTGATTGCCACCATCATCATGGGGTGGGCCATGCTGGAGGAGACCAGGCCCCGTCCGTCCGGGGACCGCGCGACCCGTCGCATCCAAGCGGCGCTGGGCGACCGGCAGGGGTGGCTGTAGGCGTGCTGACCCCGCTGCTCGGCGCGGTGTTGCTGCTGGCTCTCGTCTGGAAGGTCTCCCAGCTGGTCCGGGCCCCGCACGACCGGCTGCTCCAGTCGGTCACCTTCTGCATCGTCCATGCCGGCCTCTCCTTCCCCCTGGGCCTGCCGAGCGGCACCCGTCTGGTCGACGGGCTGGTCGGCGCCGGGACGACCAAGCTGCTGCAGAACGTCCTGCTGCTCGGTACCGTCTACTGGCTCATGTGCTTCTACCTGCACTCGGTGGCCGACCAGGAAAGGGGACGCCGACGCGCCCGGCTCGAGCTGATCCCGATGGCGGCCACCACCGCCGTCATCACCCTGGCCATGGCGGCGACACCCCCCGGCCAGCGCGGTCATGTGTACGCCACGGCGAACATGCAGGTGGGCGGGGTCGCCACGTTCTATCTCGTCGCCGGGCTCTATCTGTGTTACGCCCTCTCCATGGCTCTGTGGTGGACCTGCCGCTACGCCCGGCTGTCCCGCGGGCCGCTGGCACACGGTCTGTGGGTAGTGGCCGTCTCCCTGTCCGCCATGGTGGCGGCCGGCGCGCTGCGCGAGGTGCTCGTCGTAGTCCGGTCGCTCGGCGGCCCGGTTCCGCTGCCCGTCATCTTGGGGGCGAAGCTCCTCCTCGACGTGGCGATCCCGCTCTTCGTCATCGGGGTGCTCTATCCCAGTACGGCGAACCGACTCGCGGCGGTGCATCTGTGGTGGCGGCACCGCAGGGTGTACCACCGGCTGACCCCGCTGTGGACGGCGCTCCACGAGGCCTTCCCGGAGGACTCCTTCGGGCGCTCGCACGGAACGGCCGAGCGGGCCGCCCTCGGCTGCTGAGCGGGACCCATCACCGCTACTACCGGCGCGTGATCGAGTGCCGTGACGGACTCGTGCGGCTCAGCCCCCACCTCGCCGAACTCGGGGCGCTGCGCGAGCCCGTGGAGACACTTCCGCGCGGCGTGCTCGCCGGACATCTGCGCGCGGCGCTGAAGGCCCACGCCGCTGGTGCCCCCGCGCCGACCCGGGCGGTCCCGGTAGCCCTGCCCGTCGCGACGGCATCAACGACGACGTGCGCCAACTCATCGTGCTCTCCGACGCGCTCGACGCCGCCTGAGCACCGACCGACAAGAGGAGTGTGTGACCACCCATGGACCTGCTGATCACGGCCGGGACGGTGGTGACGGGCGCGAAGGGGCGTCACGTCCGCGACGGGGCGGTCCTGGTGCGCGGGGAGACCGTCGTATACGCCGGGCACCGTTCCGAGGCCGGGGCCCGAACGGCGCCGGGAACTCCCACCCTGTCCTTCCCCGACGCCACCGTCCTGCCGGGACTGATCGACTGCCATGTGCATCTCGCTCTCGACGCCGGCTCGGACCCGGTGGGCACACTGCACGCCACGGACGACAAGGACCTGCTGCTCGCGATGGCGGGGCGGGCCCGGCGGCTGCTGGACTGCGGGGTGACCACCGTGCGCGATCTCGGCGACCGTGCCGGGCTCGCCGCGCGGCTGCGCGACGCCGTCGCTGCCGGGGTGCTGCCGGGGCCCCGCATCCTGAGCGCCACCACCCCCGTGACGCGGACAGGCGGCCACTGCTGGTTTTTCGGCGGCGAGGCCGACACCGAAAACGCCGTACGGGACCTGGTGCGGCGGAACGTGGCGGGCGGCGCTGACGTCATCAAGGTGATGGCCACCGGCGGGGGCATCACGAAGGGCGGACCGCCCATCTGGCAGGCGCAGTTCACCGGGACTGAGCTGCGTGCGGTGGTTGAGGAGGCCCACGCGGCGGCCCTGCGCGTCGCGGCCCACGCACACGGTACCGAGGGCATCGCCGCGGCCGTGGCCGCGGGCGTGGACACCCTGGAACACTGCACCTGGATCGCCGAGGACGGTTTCGACGTACGGGAGGACGTGGTCGCCGTGATCGCGGAGCGCGGTATCCACGTCTGCCCCGCGGCCAGTCCCGACTGGCGGGGTTTCGCCGAGCGCTTCGGCCCCCGCCGCGCCGACGAGATGTTCGCCCGGCTGCGCTGGATGGCCGACCGGGGCGTCCGCCTCGTCGCCGGTACGGACGCGGGCGTAGCCCACGCCGTGTTCGACGACTTCGTCTCCAGCCTCGAGTTCTTCGAGCACATCGGGTTCTCACCGGCCGAGATCATCGACCTGGCGACCACCGAGGCGGCCGAGGCCCTCGGCATCGCCGCCGAAACGGGCCTCCTCGCCCCCGGCCACCGCGCGGACCTGCTGGTGGTGGACGGCAACCCGCTGACCGACCTCCAGTGCCTGCGCGACGTACGCCTGGTGCTGGCGGGAGGCCGCCGCCACCTACCGTCAGGAGCAGCCGCTTGACGTGCCGGTCGCCGGAGACGCCGCGGTAACCGGGAGTACGACCGGAGCGACCGCGCGCACCCCGTAGACAGTCCGGGCCCGCCGGTCGTCCAACGAGAAGATGCTCGGGGAGCAGTCGACGGCTGCCGCTGGAACCCAGCCTGGCAGGGCAGGCCGCCGACCAGCACCGCCCGCCTCGCCGACACTCACCTGACCCCAGTCGGACGCTTCCACGACCCCGACGGGCGGTCGATAGCACTCACCGTGCCCCTCAAGTGAAGGCCAAGGCCCAGGAACTGCTGGCCCAGGCGGAGGCTTCTCGCGAACTGGGCAGCGCTCGATACCGATACGGGCCCCGCCGCGACGGCGCCGCCGGTCGCGTCCACTGCGGCGGGGCCCCTCGCGACGGGCGCAACGGCCACGGCCCGGCACAGCAGCTGCCTGACCGACCATCAAGTTCAGCGTCAAATGAGCGTCGAGACGACGCGACAGATACCAGCCGACATATGCGCCATCCTGCGCTGTCCCACCGCACCCGATCGACAGATCAGCAGGTCACCGGCCCCGTCGCGGAGAAACACCCATCAGCACGCACTTCCACTCGATGGCTGCCTGGAATCAGGTGAAGGCACTTCACCATCAGACGAAAACCGCAGGTCAGGCACTCTTTGCCGCAGGCTCAAGAATCGCCACGCACTCCACGTGATGCGTCATCGGAAAAAGATCAAACGCCCGCAACGACCGCACCCGGTACCCGCCCTCCCGGAAATACCCCAGGTCCCGCGCCAGCGCCGCCGGGTCGCAGGCCACGTAGGCGATGCGGCGGCGCAGAGGGCCGAGAGGTGGCGTACCGTCTGCTTGCCCGCGCCTGCGCGCGGGGGGTCCAGGACGATCAGGTCCGCCTCGGTGATGCCCGTGCGCGGGAGGACCGCTTCGACCTTGCCCTGTTCGATGCGGACGCGGTCGAAGCCCGCCAGGTTGTGGCGCGCGTCCTCCACCGCCCGCTTGCCGGACTCGATGCCGAGCACTGCGCCCTGCTCGCCGACCCGGTCCGCGAGGGCGCCCGCGAAGAGGCCGACCCCGCAGTAGAGGTCCAGCGCCGTGTCGCCCTTGCGGGGCAGCAGGCCCTGCATCACGGCGAGCATCAGCGTCTCCGCGGCCTTCGGGTGGACCTGCCAGAAGCCGCCGCTGCCGACCCGGTACGTACGGCCGTCGGCGCGCTCGCGGACGAAGGGGCGGCCGTGGACGCGGTGGACGCCGCCGTCCTTCTCCTCCACCCGCATCACCGACACCGGCTTGTCCAGCTCCACGATCGGCAGCCGGGCGCCCGGCTTCGGGGTGAGGATCACCTGGCGGTCCTGGGAGCCCGTCGCCGCGATCGCCTCGATCGACGCCATGCCGGACCAGTCGCGCTGTTCGATGCCGAGTTCGGAGACGCCGTCGGCCGCGATCATGCAGTGCTCGATCGGCTCGACCTCGTGCGAGCGGTGGCGGCGCAGGCCGGCGTTGCCGTCCGCGTCCACCGCGTACTGCACGCGCGTACGCCAGGAGGGGACCTCGCCCGGCGGCAGCTTGTCGCCCTCCGCCGGCATGACCGTGCCGTCCCAGCCGGCCTCCTCGGGGGTCAGGCCCGCGAGGCGCTTGAGCTGTTCGGCGATGACCTCGCCCTTGAGGCGGCGCTGAGCGCCCGGCTTCGCGTGCTGCCAGTCGCAGCCGCCGCAGCGGCCGGGGCCGGCGTAGGGGCAGGGGGCCTCGACGCGGTCCTTGGAGGGGTCGAGGATCGTCACGGCGTCCGCGCGCAGGAAACGCGCGCCCTCCTCACCCTCGGTCACGCGTGCGATGACCTTCTCGCCGGGCAGCGTGTGCCGTACGAAGAGCACCTGGCCCTCGGCGGTCCGGGCGATGCAGTGGCCGCCGTGCGCGACGGGGCCGATCTCGACCTCGTACTCCTGGCCGACCAGGGAGTTCCCCGCCTGCGGATTCTTCGGTTCTGCCTGCATGGCGGGGTGACTCCACAACGTGAAAAGGGAACGGCCGGACAACAGCCCACCAGTCTACGTGGGTGTCGCCCGGCCGCTCGCCACAGAGAGGGACCCAAGAAGCTCAGAGCCTCTTGCTCGGCTCCTTCTCCCTGTCCTTCTCCTTCTCCTTCGTGCGCCGCGGCTTCTCCACCGGCCCCCGCCGCACCGCGCCCGGCGCGTTCCACTCCTGGCGCCTGCGGGCCCGCCGCTTCGCCGCCTCGGAGGAGTCCAGCTGGTAGGGGACGGACGTCACCATCACGCCCGGCGTGAAGAGCAGCCGGCCCTTGAGGCGCAGCGCGCTCTGGTTGTGCAGCAGGTGCTCGTACCAGTGGCCGACCACATACTCGGGGATGATCACGCTGACCACGTCGCGCGGGCTCTCCCTGCGCAGGTTCTTCACGTACTCGATGATCGGCCGGGTGATCTCGCGGTAGGGCGAGTCGAGGACCTTCAGCGGCACGGTGATGCCGCGTCGCTCCCACTCGTCCTTGAGGGCCTTGGTCTCCGCCGGGTCGACGTTGATGCTGAGCGCCTCAAGGGTGTGCGAGCGCATCAGCTTCGCGTACGACAGGGCGCGCAGCGTCGGCCGGTGGATCTTGGAGACGAGGACGATCGAGTGGACGCGGGAGGGGCGCACGCTGTCGTCGGTGGGGGTGTCCGGGGCGGCGATCTCCTCGGCCACGCGGTCGTAGTGGCGGCGGATCGCCGTCATCGTCACGTAGAAGATGCACATGCCGAGCAGCGCGACCCAGGCGCCGTGCGTGAACTTGGTGACGAGTACGACGACCAGGACCAGGCCCGTGAAGAAGGCGCCGAAGGTGTTGATCGCGCGGGAGCGGATCATGCGGCGGCGCTTGTTCTGGTCCTTCTCGGCGGCCAGGTGGCGGTTCCAGTGCCGGACCATGCCGATCTGGCTGAGCGTGAAGGAGACGAAGACGCCGACGATGTAGAGCTGGATCAGGCGGGTGGAGTCGGCGCCGTAGATGAAGACCAGCAGGGCGGCGGCGCCCGCGAGGAGCACGATGCCGTTGGAGAACGCGAGGCGGTCGCCGCGGGTGTGCAGCTGGCGCGGCAGGTAGCGGTCCTGGGCGAGGATCGAGCCGAGCAGCGGGAAGCCGTTGTACGCGGTGTTGGCCGCGAGGAAGAGGACCAGCGCGGTGGCGGCGGCCAGGATCATGAACAGCAGGCTGCCGTGGCCGAAGACGGCCTCGGCGACCTGGGAGATCACCGGGTTCTGGACGTAGTCCGAGCCGACCGAGACGCCGTCGTGGAAGAGGTCCTTCGCCGGGTTCTCCGCCATCCGGACCTTGGTCACCATGGCGAGCGCGATGATGCCGCAGAACATGGTGACGGCCAGGCCGCCCATGAGGGCGAGCGTCGTCGCGGCGTTCTTGGACTTCGGCTTGCGGAAGGCCGGGACGCCGTTGCTGATCGCCTCGACGCCGGTGAGCGCGGCACATCCCGAGGAGAACGCCCTCAGCAGCAGGAAGACCAGCGCGAAGCCCGCGAGGCCCTGGTGCTCGGGCTTGATCTCGTAGTCGGCGGTGGGTGCCTTCATGGTGTCGTCCAGGACGATGCCCCGGAAGGCGCCCCACGCGATCATGATGAAGACGCCCGCCACGAAGACGTACGTCGGGATGGCGAAGAGCTTCCCGGACTCCTTCACGCCGCGCAGGTTCATCAGCGTGAGCAGGACGATGACGGCGACCGCGCAGAGCACCTTGTGCTCGACCACGAAGGGGACCGCCGAGCCGAGGTTCTCGATGCCCGAGGAGATCGACACGGCCACGGTCAGGACGTAGTCGACGAGCAGGGCGCTCGCGACGGTCAGGCCGGCCTTGGGGCCAAGGTTGGTGGTGGCGACCTCGTAGTCGCCACCACCGCTCGGGTACGCGTGCACGTTCTGTCTGTACGAGGCGACCACGGTGAACATCAGCACCACGACCGCCACCGCGATCCACGGGCTGAAGTGGTACGCCGACACACCCGCGATGGAGAGGACGAGGAGGACCTCTCCCGGCGCGTACGCGACGGAGGAGAGCGGGTCGGACGCGAAGACGGGGAGTGCGATGCGCTTCGGCAGGAGCGTTTCTCCGAGCCGGTCACTGCGCAGTGCGCGCCCGATCAGGATGCGTTTGGGCACGTCGGTCAGTTTGGACACGCAGAGGATCGTAAGCGGTCGCAAGGACGGCCGCCCAACCCACCACCCCCAACTGCTCCGGTTATCCGCTGTGTGGGACGCTTCCCGGTTTAGAGTGCCGCTCAAAACTTCCCCCGGGGTACGCCCGCTCGGGCCCGATGGAATCGCCCCCGTCAGGCCCTTCACGGCGGGGAGCCGGCCGCTCCTGCGCGCGGCGGACCGCACCGGACGGCCACCAGGTGGCGCGGCCGAGGAGGAGCAGTGCCGCCGGGAGGATCATGACGCGAATCACGAACGCGTCGAGCAGGACGGCCGCCGCGAGGACGAAGCCCATCTGCTTCATCTCCAGGATGTGCAGCATCACGAAGCTCGCGAAGACGGTGACCATGACGAGCGCCGCGCTGGTGACCACCTTGGCGGAGGAGGCGATGCCGTCCAGGACCGCCTGCCGCGTGGGTACGCCGTTCAGGGCGGCCTCGCGTATGCGGCTGACGACGAAGACCTGGTAGTCCATCGAGAGCCCGAAGAGGATCACGAAGAGGAAGAGCGGCACGCGCGAGGAGATGCCGTCGAGCGAGACGAAGGAGAGCAGGTCCTCCGCCCACCGGCCCTGGAAGACGAGGACGAGCAGCCCGAGCGCGGAGGCGGCGGAGAGCAGGTTGAGCCCGACGCCGAGGAGGCCGAGGACGACCGAGCGGAACGCGTGGACGGTCATGGCGAAGGTCATCAGGAGCAGGAAGCCGAGGACGAGCGGCAGCTTCCCGTTCTGGTGCTCCACGTAGTCCACGCCGCGCGCCACCTCGCCGGTGACGGCCGTCTCCACGCCGGGGAGCGCGGAGAGCTTGCCGAGGGTGGCGGGGATGTGGCGGTGACGCAGGCGGTCGAGTGAGGCTTCGGCTTGCTTCGAGTACGTCGCGTGGCGGGAGTTGAGCTCCAGTGTCGTGGTCCTCCGGTCCTCAGAGGAGCGGAGGAGCGGAGCTGTGGGGGTCTGCTTCTCGGAGGAGTGGGTGAGTGGGGTGCGGGAGCTGCCGGTCCTCTGCTCCTCAGAGGAGTGGGTGACTGGGGTGCTGGAGGCGCCGGTCCTCTGCTCATCAGAGGAGCGGAGGACCTGCGTACCGGAGCCTGCCGGTCCTCTGCTCCTCAGAGGAGTGGGCGGCCGGGGTGCCGGAGCCGCGGGCCCTCTGCTCATCAGAGGAGCGGAGGACCTGCGTACCAGAGCCGCCGCTCCCCTGCTCCCCGGCCGAGCGGGCGGTGAAGAGGGGGTCCGCCTTCGCCGCGCGGTCCAGCTCCCGCAGGGCTTGCCGGACCTCATCGACCTGCGAAACCTTCGCCCGCACCACGACCAGGTGCCGCACGCGCAGCTCCGGGAAGGCCGCGAGCAGCCTGTCGTACCCCTTCATCGCCGGGATCTCGCGGGAGAAGCTGTCCCGCGCCGGGTTCTTGAGGTTCATCTCCAGCGCGGGCAGCGCGAGCCCCAGCATGACGAGGACCGACACGCCCAGGGTGAGCGCGGGGTGCTTGCGGGCGGGCGTGAGCAGGGCGTGCCAAACGCGGCCGGGCCCCTTCTCGCCGTACGCGCGGCCAAGCCGATTCTCCCCGTACGCGCGTACGGACTTGCCCTGGGCGACGCGCTTCGCCGCGCGGCGCTCGGTGCGGCGGCCGAGCATGACCAGCAGCGCGGGCAGCACCGTGACGGAGCTGACCACGGCGACGGCGACGACCAGGATGGTGCCGGTCGCGAGCGAGTCGAAGATGACGTCACGGGCCAGGAAGAGCGCGGTGGTGGAGACGATGACGGCGAGTCCGGAGACCACGATGGCCCGGCCGGCCGTCGCGGCGGCGGCTTCGACGAGCGCCTCGGAGGTGAGGCGGCCGCCCGCCCTGGCCCGTTCCTCGCGCTCGCGCTTGAGGTAGAAGAGCGTGTAGTAGACGCCGACGGCCATGCCGATGAGCAGGATCATGCTCATCCCGACACCGGTGTCGGGCAGCAGGTGCGAGGCGACCATCGCCAGGCCCATCGTGGCCATGATCGATGTGATGGCGAGCAGCATCGGCACGCCGACCATGACGACCGAGCCGAAGACCACCGCCAGCGTGATCAGCGTGATGGGCAGCGTGATCGCCTCGGAGAACGCGAGATCCTCACCGCGCTGATCGCTGACGCCCTTACTCACGGAGGCGTCGCCGGTCTCCTCGATGACCAGGCCCGGGTGGGCCTTCGCGACCTTCTCGGTCTGGGCCTGGAGCGGCGGGACGTGATCCTGGTCCTCCTGTTCGGGGCCGTTCAGCTCCACCTGGACCCGCAGGACGCGCCCGTCCGCCGAGCGCACCGGCTCCGCCACGGAGGCGACCTCCGGCAGTGCCTTCATCCGGGCGGTCACGTCCTTGACGGCCGCGTCGGCCGCCGCCTCGTCCAGCGGGCCCGACGCGGCCCGGATCAGCACCTGTTCCGTCGGCCTGAGCTGAACTCCGCCCTCGGCGGCCAGGGCCTCGGCCCGGCCGGCCTCGCCGACGCGGAAGTCCTCCGAGGTGGCGCTGTTCAAGCCGACGGCGATCCCGCCGCCCAGGCACAACGCCACGAAGACCAGCCAGCCGAGCATCGCCCGCCAGGGGTGCAGCGCACTCCACCGGGCCACGCGCACCGTGACCGACCGTTCTTCCGCCCGCCCCCGCCCTCGCATCCGTCCCCGTTCCCGTCTCCGTCCCCATCCCCACGCCCATCCCCGCCCCACCTCTTCGACTGTCATGTGTAAGTGGAGACTGACAGGTGAAGGAATGAGCCGTCAACTGTTATGTGAGACCGCGGAGTAGCGGATTGACAGCGGAACCCGTCATGCGTAAGCCTTGGCTGACAGGTATCGGGACCAGCGCGAAGGTGGGCCATGGACAGCGAGGAGCTACTGGCCTTCCTCGCGGCCGTGGGCCACGCCCAGCGCATCCGGATCATCAGCGAACTCGCCTCCGGCCAGCTGTACGTCAGCGAACTGGCCCGGCGCCTCGGGGTGTCCCGCCCCCTGCTCTACATGCACCTCGAACGCATGGAGAAGGCGGGTCTCGTCGTCGGCCGCCTGGAACTCTCCGACGACGGCAAGGCGCTCAAGTACTTCGAACTGGCGCCGTTCGACGTGCGGTTGAACGTGGATACGATCTCCGCGGCCGTCCGGCAGGGCCGGGCGGACGACGACGGACAGCAATCGGACAGAGGGACGCCCTAGTGGACGACGTGATCATCCCGGTCGCATTTTTCCTGATACTCGCCGGCGCGGTCGTCGCCGTCGCCTACTTCCAGTCGCAGCGCAACCGCGAGCGCGACCGGCAGTACGCGCAGGCCATGCAGGAGTACCGCGAGGCCGTCGAACGCGCCAGGTCGGAGCAGGAGGCGACCCGCCTCCAGCTCATGGAGCTGGGCCACCGGCTGCAGACCGTCGAGGGCCTGCTGCGCAGCGTGGACTGAGCCCGCGGGCCATCCGTCCGGCAGGCACGGGGGTGCCCTGCGCGGACCGCGCGTGTGTAGCTTGGGCTCCGGTCTGAGACGCTTTTACCGTTCAGCCTGAGCACAGAGTATTGACACAGCCGGAAGGACGGTCGTGCACATCGTCATCATGGGCTGCGGGAGAGTCGGTTCCGCTCTCGCGCAGACCCTGGAACAACAGGGGCACACGGTCGCCGTGGTCGACCAGGACCCCACGGCCTTCCGCCGCCTGGGCTCCGGGTTCGGCGGCCGCCGCGTCACGGGCGTCGGCTTCGACCAGGACACCCTGCGCGAGGCCGGCATCGAGGAGGCGGGCGCCTTCGCCGCCGTCAGCAGCGGCGACAACTCGAACATCATCGCCGCGCGGGTCGCCCGGGAGATGTTCGGCATCGAGAACGTCGCGGCCCGCATCTACGACCCCCGCCGCGCCGAGGTCTACCAGCGCCTGGGCATCCCCACGGTCGCCACGGTCCGCTGGACCGCCGACCAGATGCTGCGCCGCCTGCTCCCCTCGGGCGCCGAACCGCTGTGGCGCGACCCCACCGGCGGCGTGCAGCTCGCCGAGGTGCACGCGTCCGAGGCCTGGATCGGGCACAAGATCAGCCGGCTCCAGGAGGAGACCGGCGTCCGCGTCGCCTTCCTCACCCGGCTGGGTGAGGCGGTCCTGCCGACCTCGCAGACGGTCCTCCAGGAGGGCGACCTGGTGCACGTGATGATGCGCACCGATCAGGTCGACAAGGTCGAAGCGGCGTTCGCCGAAGGCCCCGAGGAAGGCGGTCACTGATGAGGGTCGCCATTGCCGGAGCCGGTGCGGTGGGTCGCTCCATCGCCGGTGAGCTCCTGGAGAACGGCCACGAGGTCCTTCTCGTCGACAAGGCGCCGACGGCCATCTCCGTCGAGCGCGTCCCGCAGGCCGAGTGGCTGCTCGCCGACGCCTGCGAGATCACCTCCCTGGACGAGGCCGCGCTCCAGCGCTGCAACGTCGTGATCGCCGCGACCGGCGACGACAAGGTCAACCTCGTCGTCTCCCTGCTCGCCAAGACGGAGTACGGCGTTCCGCGCGTCGTCGCCCGGGTGAACAACCCGAAGAACGAGTGGCTCTTCAACGAGTCCTGGGGCGTCGATGTCGCGGTCTCCACGCCGCGCCTGATGTCCGCCCTCGTCGAAGAGGCGGTGAGCGTCGGCGACCTCGTCCGGCTGCTCCGCTTCAGCCACGGCGACGCGAACCTCGTCGAGCTGACGCTGCCGCCCGAGTCCGCCCTCGCGGGCACGCGCGTCGGTGACGTGCAGTGGCCCGAGGACACCTCGCTGGTGACGATCATCCGGGGTACGCGCGTCCTCGCGCCGACGCCGGAGGACTCCCTGGAGGCGGGCGACGAGCTTCTCTTCGTGGCCGCACAGGCGCGTGAGGAGCAGCTGGAGGACCTGCTCTCGGTACGCCGGGAGAGTGCGGCGGGCTGACCGTCGCGGCAGTACGCGGATGGGGGCGCCCGGTAGGTACCGGGCGCCCCCATCGCGTACGTCATCCGCTACGGGGTACCGCGCTCCGCCTCCGCCTTCTCGGCGGCCTCCGCCTTCTCCGCCGCTTCCATCTCCGCGAAGACGTCGATCGGCGGCGGGGCCTTCGCCAGGAAGACCCAGGTGAGGTAGACGGCGAGCAGGAAGGGCGGGATCTTCAGGGCGACCAGGACCCAGCCGAACTGCGTGGTGTCCGCCCACCAGTACAGCGGGAAGAGGATCGCGCACTTGGCGAGCAGGATCAGACCCCAGGCCCAGCTGGCCTTCGCGTACGCCTTCTTGCGGCCCGGGTTGCGGGTGCGCCAGGAGAGGTTCTCCTTGAAGACCGGGCCGAGGATGAGGCCGATCAGGGGAACGCCCGCCAGGGTCGTGATGATGTAGGCCAGGGCGAGGCCCAGGGTGTAGAGCATGCCCGGCAGGTAGAAGTCCTTGGCGTTGCCGGTCATCATCGCGAAGACCACGCCGAAGGCGACCCCGAAGACGCCGCTGAAGGCGTGCTTGACGGTGTCCTTCATGACCAGGCGGACCACCACGAGCACCAGGGACACCGCGAGGGCCGCGATGGCCGACATGTGCAGGTCCTTGTTGACCGTGAAGATGGTCACGAAGAGCAGGCCGGGAACGACCGTCTCCACCATGCCCCGCACGCCGCCGAAGGCCTCGAAGAGGGCTGCCTCGGTCACGGCCCTGGAATCGGACGCGGCTTGCTGGTCCGCGTTCCCCTGGTCCGTCGGCTTGTCGAGGGACGTCACCGGCTACTCCCGTCCGAGCGGTCTGAGTTCGTATTTGGGGTTGAAGAGCACCCGGCGGCCGCGGCTCATCGAGATCCGGCCCGATGCGATCAGCTTGCGCCCCGGCTCTATCCCGACGATGGAGCGCCTGCCGAGCCACACCACGTCCAGCGCCGCGGAGCCGTCGAACAGCTCGGCCTCCAGCGCGGGGACCCCGGCGCGTGGTCGCAGGGTGACCGTGCGCAAGGTACCAGTAACGGTGACTATCTGGCGGTCTTGGCAGTCTCCGATGCGGACACAGCCCGCGGTCTCGGAGTCCTCACGCAGCTCCTCCGACTCCAGATCCTCCTGGGAGGAGGACAGCCGGTCGAGCATGCGCCGGAAACGGCCTGCCGGCTTTTCGGAACCAGGAACAGCACTCATACAAGAAGCGTACCGGGGGGTGCCGACACCGGAGCCAGGGGTGCGCTCACCTGTCCGCATGCCCGCTCACGCAGGGGTTCAGCGCTCGAAGCGGTAGCCCATCCCCGGCTCCGTGATGAAGTGCCGCGGATGGGCCGGGTCCGCCTCCAGCTTGCGGCGCAGCTGCGCCATGTAGACCCGCAGGTAGTTGGTCTCGGTGCCGTAGGAGGGCCCCAGACCTCCTGGAGCAGCTGCTTCTGGCTGACCAGGCGGCCGGTGTTGCGCACCAGGACCTCCAGGAGATGCCACTCGGTCGGCGTCAGGCGTACGTCGCGGCCGTCGCGGTTGACCTTCTTGGCGGCCAGGTCGACGGTGAAGTCCTCGGTGTCGACCATGATGTCGTCCTCGCCCGCGCCGGTGGGTTCGGCCCGGCGGACGGCGGCGCGCAGGCGGGCCAGGAGTTCGTCCATGCCGAAGGGTTTGGTGACGTAGTCGTCGGCGCCCGCGTCGAGGGCCTCGACCTTCTCGTCGGAGCTGTGCCGGGCGGACAGCACCAGGATCGGGACGCGGGTCCAGCCGCGCAGGCCCCTGATGACCTCGACGCCGTCCATGTCGGGCAGTCCGAGGTCGAGCACGATGACGTCGGGGTGGCGGGCAGCGGCCAGCTGGAGCGCCGTGGCGCCGTCGGATGCCGCGTCCACCTCGTACTTGCGCGCCTTCAGGTTGATCACGAGGGCGCGTACGATCTGCGGCTCGTCGTCGACCACGAGCACCCGGGTCATGCCGGCCTGCCTTTCTGGTTTGTGGTTCGGGGTCACTGGTGTGTCACCGCGTGACCTGGGCGGGAACGTCGGCAGTTCGGGGCGGTCCGGCGGCCGCCCGGCCACCGCCCGCAGGGTGAGCACCATGGTCAGGCCGCCGCCGGGGGTGTCCTCGGCGGCCAGGGTGCCGCCCATGGCCTCGACGAAGCCGCGGGCGACGGTGAGGCCGAGGCCCACGCCCGCGCCGCGCGGAGCGTCACCGTAGCGCTGGAAGGGCGCGAAGATGCGGTCCTTGGCGGTATCGGGGACGCCGGGCCCGCGGTCCACGACACGCAGCTCGACGCGCTCGCCCAGTGCGCTGGCCGAGACCTTGACGGGCTTGCCCTCGGGGGCGTACTTCACGGCGTTCTCGACGATGTTGGCGACCGCCCGTTCCAGCAGGCCCTTGTCGACGGCGACCATCGGCAGCGTCTCGGGGATGTCCAGTTCCGCGCTGCCGTCGGGGACGCCGCCGAGTGCCATGGGGACGACCTCGTCGAGGTCGATCTCGCGGATCAGCGGGGTGACGGTGCCGGTCTGGAGCCGGGACATGTCGAGGAGGTTGCCGACCAGGTGTTCGAGGCGGTCGGCGCCGTCCTCGATGCCCGCGAGCAGCTCGGCCTCGTCCTCCTCGGACCAGTCGACGTCGTCGGACCGCAGCGAGGACACGGCCGCCTTGATGCCCGCCAGTGGCGTACGCAGGTCATGGCTGACGGCGGCGAGCAGCGCGGTGTGGATGCGGTTGCCCTCGGCGAGGGTGCGGGCCTGGTCGGCCTCGGACTGCAGGCGCTGGCGGTCCAGGACGAGGCGGCCTGCGCGGCGAACGCGGCGAGGACCCGGCGGTCGGCGGCGGGCAGGACGCGGCCGGACAGGGCGAGCGCCATGTGGTCGCCGACCGGCATCTCCGACGTCGGCGTCCTCCGGGCGCTTCGGCGCGCGGCCGTCGCCGACGCTGCCCGCGCAGGTCCAGGGCTCGGTGTCGCCCGCCCGCTCCAGGAGCGCCACGGACTCCATGGCGAAGGTCTCGCGGACCCGCTCCAGGAGGGCGTCCAGGCTGGTCTCGCCGCGCAGGACGCTGCCGGCGAGGAAGGACAGTATCTCCGACTCGGCGCGCAGCCGGGCGGCCTGGTGGGTGCGCCGGGCGGCGAGGTCCACCACGGAGGCGACGGATACGGCGACGCCCACGAAGACGGCTATGGCGACGATGTTCTTGTTGTTGGAGACCGTCCACAGGTGCAGCGGCGGCGTGAAGTAGTAGTTCAGGAGCAGTGAGCCGACGGCCGCCGACGCCAGGGCCGGCAGGAGGCCGCCGAGGAGTGCGGCGGCCACCGTCAGCGTCAGGAACAGCAGCATGTCGTTGGCGAGGCCGAGGTCGGCGTCGACGTGGGTGAGCAGCAGCGTCAGGAGCGCGGGCCCCCCGACGCCCACCAGCCAGCCCCAGATGATCCGGGAGCGGCCGAGGCGCGCCCCGCGGGCGACGGGCAGGCCGCGGCCCTTGGCGACCTCGCCGTGGGTGACGATGTGCACGTCCAGGTCGGACCCGACTCGCGGGCGACGGTCGCGCCGACGCCGGGCCCGAAGATGTACTGCCACGTCTTGCGGCGGGAGGAGCCGAGGACGATCTGGGTGGCGTTGACGCCGCGGGCGAAGTCGAGGAGGGCGGCCGGTATGTCGTCGCCGATGACGTGGTGGAAGGTGCCGCCGAGGTCTTCGACCAGGGTGCGCTGGACGGCGAGTTCCTTGGGGGACGCGGCGGTCAGGCCGTCGCTGCGGGCGATGTAGACGGCGAGGATCTCGCTGCCGGAGCCCTTGGCGGCCATGCGGGAGGCGCGCCTGATGAGCGTACGGCCCTCGGGTCCGCCGGTGAGGCCGACGACGATGCGTTCGCGGGCCTGCCAGGTGGAGCGGATGTTGTGCTCGCCCCGGTACTGCTGGAGGTACTCGTCGACGCGGTCGGCGACCCACAGGAGGGCGAGTTCGCGCAGGGCGGTGAGGTTGCCGGGGCGGAAGTAGTTGGAGAGGGAGGCGTCGATGCGGTCGGGCTTGTAGATGTTGCCGTGGGCCATGCGGCGGCGTAGCGCCTGAGGCGACATATCGACCAGTTCGATCTGGTCGGCGCGGCGCACCACCTCGTCCGGGACGGTCTCGCGCTGACGCACGCCGGTGATGGACTCGACGACGTCGCCGAGGGACTCCAGGTGCTGGATGTTGACCGTGGAGACGACGTCGATGCCCGCCGCGAGGAGCTCCTCGACGTCCTGCCAGCGCTTGGCGTTGCGGGAGCCGGGGACGTTGGTGTGGGCGAGTTCGTCGACGAGGGCGACGGCGGGGGCGCGCTCCAGGACGGCGTCGACGTCCATCTCGGTGAAGGCGGTGCCGCGGTACTCCAGGTCCTTGCGGGGCACCTGTTCGAGGCCGTGCAGCATCACCTCGGTGCGCGGCCGGTCGTGGTGCTCCACGAAGCCGACCACGCAGTCGGTGCCGCGCTCGACGCGCCGGTGGGCCTCGGAGAGCATCGCGTACGTCTTGCCGACGCCGGGTGCCGCGCCCAGATAGATCCGAAGCTTGCCGCGTGCCATGGCCTCATTGTCTTCCTCGAACAACTGTGTACGCAGCGTCTCACTGCGTACGCAGGTTCGACCTTACGGCCAGCAAATCCGGCATTACGGGCGAGGGGGCGCGGGGCGACCGTCCTTGACACAACCCTGATGCGCCCGGGTGGATACACCCCGATGCGCGCGCGGTACCGGTCAGTGTTCGACGATCTCCCCGTCGCGCAGCTCCAGGACCCGGTCGGCGAGGTCGAGCAGTGCCGCGTCGTGCGTGGCGACCAGTGCGGTGACGCCCTCGCTGCGGACGACCGCGCGCAGCAGCTCCATCACGGCGAGTCCGGTCTCCGCGTCGAGCTGCCCGGTGGGCTCGTCGGCGATCAGAGGGCGGGCCTGTTCGCCAGGGCGCGGGCGATGGCCACGCGCTGCTGCTGGCCGCCGGAGAGTTCGCCGGGCCGCTGCTCGGCGTGGTCCGCGAGGCCGACGAGGGCGAGCAGCAGCGCGACCCGTTCCTCCCGCGCGCGTGGGTCGGTCTTCTTCAGCCGCAGGGGGACGCCGACGTTCTCGGCGGCGGTGAGGATGGGGATGAGCCCGAAGGACTGGAAGATGAAGCCGACGCGGTCGCGGCGCAGCTCCAGGAGGCCGCTCTCGCCGAGGCCCGCCAGCTCCAGCCCGTCGACGGTGATCTTGCCGCCGTCCGGGGCGTCGAGTCCGCCGACCAGGTTGAGCAGGGTCGTCTTGCCGCTGCCGGAGCGTCCCTTCAAGGCGACGAGTTCGCCGCGCGGGACGGTGAAGGAGACGCCGCGCAGGGCGTGCACGGCGGCGCGCCGGTGCCGTACGTGCGGTGGAGGTCTTCGACGACGACCATGGCTTCCGGCACAGAACGCTCCCCTTGTGGACCCTTGTTCGAACTGGGCGTCAGTATCGTCACCCGGCCTCGGCCCGGACAAGGGCAGGGCGCCCGCGATCACCCACCGCCGCCCTCCGCGCCCGTCCCGTCCGGCCCGTCCGGCCATACGCCCACATGGTCCGGCTCGGCCGTGAGCCGACCCGGCCGCGCAACCCGTACCGCTCCACGTACTCGCCCGGCAGCTGCAACCGCCCGGCCCGGTCCAGGACCGTGAACTCCTCGCCGGCGCCGCCCTGTTCGCGGAGCGTCTCCGTCGACGTACGTCCGTCGCGGATGCGGACGGTGCGGCGGACCTGCTCGGAGACGAGCGGGTCGTGGGTGACGACCAGGACGGTCGCGCCCAGCTCCTCGTTGGCGCGGCGCAGGGCCGCGAAGACGGCCTCGCCACTGGCCGTGTCCAGTTCGCCCGTGGGCTCGTCGGCCAGCAGGACGCGCGGGGAGTTGGCGGTGGCGACCGCGACGGCGACACGCTGCTGCTCCCCGCCGGAGAGGGCGGCGGGAAGCCGGTCGCGGCAGTGCGCGACGCCGAGCACGGCGAGCAGTTCGGCGGCCCTCGCACCGCGTGCACGACGCGGCACGCGCGCGTACTTCATCGGCAGCGCCACGTTCTCCAGCGCGGTCAGATAGGGCAGGAGGTTGCGCCCGGTCTGCTGCCAGACGAAGCCGACGGTGTGCCTGCGGTAGCCGAGGCGCTCACGGCGCCCCATGGCGAGCAGGTCGTGGCCCGCGACCCTCGCCCGGCCTGCGGTGGGCAGATCGAGCCCCGACAGGATCGACAGAAGCGTGGACTTGCCCGATCCGGAGGCGCCGACCAGAGCCACACACTCGCCCTCGGCCACCACCAGGTCAAGGCCCTGGAGCGCCTGCACCTCGACCTCCTCGGTGCGGTGGACGCGGACGAGGTTGTCGCAGACGACGAGACCCTCGTCGCCGGCCGGGAGGTGCGCGGTACGGGCCCGCGCCTCCAGGGCGGAGAGGTCGGGCACGGCGGTACGGCGGGACGCGTCAGTCATCGGTTCTCCCCAGTCGCAGGACCGCCCCGAGCCCCCGGCGCCGCCCGAGCCAGGTCTCCACCGCCACCGCCACGGCGACCAGGACGCAGAGCCCCGCCGCCAGGGCCGCGGTGAACAGGTCGTCGACGTGCCGGCCGGGCGCGGTCGGCCCGCCGGTGAACGCGTGCAGGTCGAGGGCGGGCCCGAGCAGCGCCGGCAGGGCGAGGCCGAGCGCGACGCCGCCCGCGAGGCCGCGAGCACCATGGGCAGCAGTTGCAGCAGGTGCAGCGCGGACGTGGCGCGCCCGCCGAGGCCGAGGGTGCGCAGATGGGCGGCGGTACGCCCGCGCGCGGGAGCGGACAGCAGCAGGTCGAGGACGAGGGCGAGCAGCGCGAGGAGCACGGCGAGGGCGGTGCAGGCGGTGTGCGCGCTCTCCACTGCGGCGATCAGTCCGTCGCCGTCGGCCTCGGCCTGTTCCTCGGTACGGATGCGGAGTTCGCCGGTGGCGGCCGCGGGAGCGGCGCGCGGCACGAGGGAGCGCAGTGCTCGGGCGTCCAGGCGCTCGCCGTACAGCAGGAGCGCGGACTCCTCGAACTCCGAGGCGGCGAAGGCCGTGAGGTCTTTGTTGTCGGTGAGCAGCAAGTGCTGCCGTGCCTCGGTGGCGCCGCGGACGGGACCGAGCGCGGGGTCGCGCTCCACGGCCTCGGGGAGCGGCCCGACGACGCGCAGCCGCGTCTCCTTGCCATGGCGCGTGAAGGTGAGCAGATCCCCCGCGCGGCCATCGGAGGCGAGCACTCTGATCTCCCTGCCCCCACCGCCGCCGGTCAGCCCGGCTTGACGCAGCGCCCGCGCACGGCCGAACTCCCGTTCGCCGCCCGCAGCTGTCCCGCGTCCACCCCGATCAGGCTGGAGATCCCGTACCTGCCCCCGTCCGTGCCGCTCACCGGGTCGACCCGCAGCTGCCGTACCGCCACCGTCTCTCGCACGCCACGCGCGCGAGCAGCCGCGCCGCCATGTCGGGGTCCCGGCCCGCCCCCAGGAAGGAGGCGTCGGCGCCCACCTGCCAGGCCGCCGCCGACCTGCGCCCCTCCGCCAGCGTCCCGGAGACGAGGCCACCGAAGACGGCTCCGGCGAGCCGTCACCACGAGGACGAGCAGCGCGAGCCCGCGCGCGGGGGCCTCCTTCGCCGCACGGGCCAGCGCGACGAGCCCCACGACGCCTCTCCCCCGGCCCGCCCACCGCGCCGCGAGCCGCACCGGCCAGGGGTAGCACCGCACCAGCACGGCGACCGCGGCGAGCCCGAGCAGCACGGGCACCGCGGCAGCAGCGGATCGGGGCCCGCGGCCCACCC
>RBWT01000432.1 GCA_004010275.1 Streptomyces huasconensis | reverse complement strand
TGCTGGCCCGTAGGGGGCGGCGGGCTGCTGGGGGTGGCCGTAACCGCCCGGCTGCCCGTAGGGCTGCTGCGGCGGGACGCCCTGGGGCGGCTGCCCGTAGGGGCCGGGCTGCTGGGGCGGCGGGCCGCCGTACGGGCCGGGCTGCTGGTAGCTCACTGCGTGGGGTTCCCCTCGTTGGTGGTGCGGCGGTGCCGTGTCGTTCCTCGCGTCAGAGCTTGACGCGCACTTCCTTGCGGACCTTGAGCACGGTGGCCGAGGCGTCCTTGAGCGACACCTTGCCCGCCAGGGCGTCGGCGACCTCGACCGGTACGACGACGGCGACGGTGCTGTGGTCGCCCCAGATGCAGACCGGCATGTGGGCCTCCTTGGGGCCGGAGGACGAGCCGGTGCTCGGGCCCGTTTTCTCGATCACGGACTTCTGGCACTTCAGGACGACCTCATCCGTGCTGAAGTCCTTCGGGCTGCCGACCAGCCGGCCCTTGTCCGAGCCGCCGGGCTCCATGGAGTCCTTCTTGAGCTTGGCGAACATGCCGTCGACGACCTTGCCCGGGTCATCGACCTCGCCGTAGACACCCATGAACTGGATGGCCTTCTGCGCCAAGGGGTTGTCGCCCGCCTCCGTCTTGTAGCCGGCGTCGACGTCCTCGGGGTTCTTGACCCCGGCCTTCTCGGCGGCCTCGAGGTCGCTGGAGCTGAAGCCGCCGGTCCGCGTGGCGTCCTTCTCGTACTCGCTCAGCAGCGTCTCGGGCGTGACCAGCTTGTGCGGCCCGTCGTCCGCCACGGAGGAACCGCCTCCGCCGTCGCTGCCGCCGAACAGGAAGTACGCGCCGACACCGAGGGCGGCGACGACCGCTACGGCGCCGATGATCAGGCCGGCCTTCTTCGTGCCACCGCCGGGCGGGGGCGGAGGCGGCGGGACCTGCCCGTAGGGGGCCTGCTGCGGGAACTGCCCGTAGGGGCCGGGCTGCTGGGGCTGGCCGTAGCCGCCCGGGGCCTGCTGGGGGTAGCCGTAGCCGGGCTGCGGCGGGGAGCCTGCGGGGGTAGCCGTAGCGGCTGCGGGCCTGCGGCGGCTGGCCGTAGGGCCACCGG
>RBWT01000431.1 GCA_004010275.1 Streptomyces huasconensis | reverse complement strand
TCAGGCCGTTGGCGCCGGCGGCGAAGGCCATGTTGACGTCGATGCCGACCAGGTGGCGCAGGGTGCACTCCGCGTCGGTCATCGGCCGCGCCCAGTCGTACGCCTCCTCGAACAGCTTCTCCGCCGGGCCGCGCACGTGGAAGCGGGGCAGGTCCTTGAGAACGGGGTGGCCGTCGGGGACCTCGCACGGCGGCCAGTTCATCGGGTCGATGGCGTCCTTGCCGAGCGAGCCGGGGTTGTGCTCGGAGTGCCGCTTGCCGTCGGCGTCCGGCTCGGAGGCCCGAGTCGGCGGGTGCAGGGCGGTCATCAGCTCCAGGCCGGTCACGGCGGTGGAGCCGCGCGGGGTCATCACGCGGGAGGCGTACACGCCCAGGACGCGGGCGAGCTCGGCGGGCGGGAGCTGCCCGGCCTCACCCCAGTGCCGGGTGTCCAGCGCGTTCCACGACGGGATGCACAGCTGCACGCAGGCCCGCTCCGAACCGGTCGCAGGCCGGTAGATCCTCGCCCACGGCCCGAAGCCGCGCTTGGTCAGCTTCCACTCCGCGCGCGCCAGTTGCTTGATGACCTTGTGGCCCTCGGGCAGGCGCCCGGCGAGGCGCTCCTCCTCTGTGAGCGTGACGGGCAGGCCGTAGCGCTCCAGCGCGGCCTCGGTGAGGACGATGAGCGGGTCGGCGTCCTTGCCCGGACCGGCGAGCTTCGGCTGACCGAGCTTCGCTTCACGCAGCGTCCAGTCGACCAGGGCAGGGATGCTCTTGGCGGGCACGTCCAGGACCAGGCCGCCGGTGCAGTACGCCAACACCTGCCCGCCCTCGACGTCCACGACCGCCAACGGACCGTTCTCGAACCGGGGATCGGCGGAGCCCGCCGGGGTGCTGGCCGGGGCCGCCTTCTTCGCGCCCGGGCGGCGCGACGTCGACGACGGCCTGGTGGTGCGCGCCGGACGGGTCTCGGCCACCGGGGCAGCGACGGGAGCAGAGGCAGGGGTCTGGGTGTTCTCGGTTGCAGTCATGACCGCAGCCTCGGGCGCCCGACCTGTGGACGGAGTCCGCGTTTCCGCCAGGGCGGGTGCGGTGGTGAACGTGGCCGGCACCGAAGCGTCGGCGGCGGGGGCGGGCGTGGCCGCCTCGGCCGAGGCGGCGGGGTAGAG
>RBWT01000430.1 GCA_004010275.1 Streptomyces huasconensis | reverse complement strand
GTGCTCGGCGTGGGCCGCGCGGCCCGTCGTCGCGGACCTCGCGGCCGACGGGCCGCATCTGCTCGCCGAGGGCCCGGCCGGCAGCGGGCGCACCGAACTGCTGCGTTCCCTCGCCGCGTCGCTGGCCGCCGCCGAGCGGCCCGACCGGCTCGGCATCGTGCTCGTCGACGGCCGGGACAGCGGTGGTGGAGGCGCCGGGCGGCAGGGCGCGGGGCTCGGTGTCTGCACGGACCTGCCGCATGTCACGACCCACCTGGTGGCCAACGACCCGGTGCGCATGCGGGAGTTCGCGGCAGTCCCTGGCCGCCGAGCTGAAGCGGCGGTCCGAGCTGCTCGGCAGGCTCGGGTTCGCCGAGTGGCACACGCGGCGGGAGGTCTCGGGGCGGATGGTGGCGCAGCGCTCGCCGTCGTCCTCCGGGGCGTCCGGTGGCGGCGCGGGCGGTTCCACCGCCGCCGGGTCCGCGCAGCCGTCCGACGGTGACCTGGACGCGCCGTCCAGTTCCACGATGCGGCTGCGGCCCATGGCGGCGCGGCAGCGGGCCGAGCCCGGGCCGCCGTTGCCCCGGCTCGTGGTGCTCGTCGACGACTTCGACGCACTGCTCGCGCCCGCCCTCGGCTCCCCGGGGCGGCCCGCGGCCGGTTCGGTCGTACGCGCCCTGGGTTCGCGGCGGACGGCGAGCGGCTCGGCGTGCACCTCGTGGCGACCACGGCGCGCAGTGAGCGGATGCCGGAGACCGAGTTGTGCCAGCGGGCCTCGCTGCGGGTGGTCCTCGACGCGGTGACGGCCGGGCCGGAGGAGCCCGCGCCGGGGCGGGGCGAGCTGCGTTCCCCGGACGGCAGGGCCACCCCCTTCCAGGCGGGGCGGGTCACCGGCCGGATTCCGCGGACGGCGACGTTGCGGCCCACGGTGGTGCCGCTGGAGTGGGAGCGGATGGGGGACCCGCCGGCGCGGCGGCCCGTCCGTGAGCTGGGGAACGGGCCCACGGATCTGGCCCTGCTGGCCAGTGCGTTGGAGCGGGCGGCGCGGTCGGTCTCGCGGATCAGGTGCCGTCGCTTTTGTAGGCGGGGGGGCGTGGTTTCGGGCGGTTGCTCTCCGCTGGTCGGGTGCGGGTCCGTTGTGGCTGGGCGCGCAGTTCCCCGCGCCCCTGAC
>RBWT01000429.1 GCA_004010275.1 Streptomyces huasconensis | reverse complement strand
GCACCCGAAAACCCCCGGCCCCAACCCCAGGGCCACCCCCAGGACAGGGGCCCGCCCCTACGTCCGGGGCGACGTCCCCGTCCCCCGCTCCGCGTCCAACGCGTACACACAACGATCCTTGCTGCACGCGTACACCACACCGTCCCGCACCACCGGCGCCCCCGTGATCTCCCCCCCGGTCGCCAGCTTCCACCGCAGCCGCCCGTCGTCGGCCTTCAACGTGTACAGCAGGTGATCCGTGGAGCCGAAGTGGATGCGCCGGTCGGCGACGACAGGCGTACCGACGACCTCGCCACCGGCCTGGAACCGCCACTTCGGGGTGCCGGTCACGGCGTCCAGCGTGTAGAGCCCCTTGCCGCTGCCCACATGGACGTGGCCGTCCGCGACGAGGACGGGCTCGACGGACGAACGGGACTCCGTGGCGATGCGCCAGCGGTCACGGCCGTCCGTGGCGTCGAGCGCGTACACCGTTCCGAGGTAGTCGGCGAGGTACACCCCGCCGCCCGTGACGGCGGGCCCCGGCGCGAACGCGGGCGGGCACAGGAACGCGGCGGGCGCCTCGAAGTGCCAGCGCACATGCCCGGCGGCCACGTCGATGGCGAGGACGCGGGTGCCGGCGGAGACGTACACGTAGCCGTCCGGCGCCTGGGTGACCCGCACGGGGACCCCGCCGCAGGAGGCCGCGTCGCCCACGGGGTACGACCAGCGCTCCTCGCCGGTCCGCGCCTCCAGCGCCCGCAGCCGCGCGTCCTTCCAGACGTACACCGTGCCGTCGAACACGGCGGGCCCGGCCTCCGGGGTCTCGAAGTCGGTCTGCGCCCCGGTGATCTCCCAGAGCTTCTCGCCGTTGGCGGCCTCCCAGGCCTGGACGCCGCCGCCGCGGGTGCCGGTGACGACCGTGCCGCGGGCGGCCTGGAGGGAGTACACCCACGCGTCGGTCGGCAGCCGCCACAGGTCGGTGCCGTCGGCGCCGTCGAGGGCGTACAGGGTCGGGCCGTCGGAGGCGTGGATACGTCCGTCGGCCACCGCCATGGACCAGGCGACGTCCCGTGTCTTGAAGCTGCGGCGGCCGCTGGCGACGTCCAGCGCGCGGACCTCGAAGGAGGTGACGTAGACGAGGTTGCCGGCGACCGCGGGCGTGCCCCACACGTCGTTGGACATCCGGAACCGCCACGGCCGCCACGACTTCGCCCCGGCGTCGGGCGCCGCGGCGGGCG
>RBWT01000428.1 GCA_004010275.1 Streptomyces huasconensis | reverse complement strand
CGCGTACTTCACCGTCTCCGAGCTGCTGCAGAACATCAGCAAGCACAGCGGGGCGCGGAACGCGAGCGTCGAGGTGTGGCGCGCGGACGACCGGCTGCTCATCCAG
This sequence comes from Streptomyces huasconensis, assembly GCA_004010275.1. Lineage (GTDB taxonomy): Bacteria > Actinomycetota > Actinomycetes > Streptomycetales > Streptomycetaceae > Streptomyces > Streptomyces huasconensis. The sequence continues at coordinate 1,223 of RBWT01000428.1, read as the reverse complement.
GTGTGGGACGACGGGCGGGGCGGGGCCCGGCTGGAGGGCGGCACCGGCATGGCAGGGCTCGCGGACCGGCTCGGCGTGGTCGACGGCCTCTTCGTGATCGACTCGCCGCAGGGCGGACCGACGACGATCACGGCGGAGCTGCCGTGGCGCGACCGCACGGCGGCGGACCAGCCTTCCGGGGCGCGCAGGGAGTGACGCCGGCCGGCCCTCCTGCCGATGGCCTTGCCCGCGCCTCCCGGAGGTAGGGAAAACCCCCGTCCCAAGACGCCGACGCGCTCCATGGCCCGGCGGCGGCGCGACCGCGAGGCTGGGAGGACGGAGAAAGGGGCGGCGTCAGCACGGCTCACGGCCCATGACTGACGGCTCACGACTCACGACCGACGACTCACCACTCACGACTCACGCAGAAACGGATGGCGGCGATGGCCACGGAGTACGGACAGGGGTACGCGCAGATGGACCGGCCGGACTTCCGGGCAACCGGCGTCGGAGAGCGGCGCCACCACCTTCCCGCGGGGCTGCGCGCCCCGATCGAGGCCCGTACCTGGAAGGAGCTCGGCTACACCCTGCTGAGCCTGCCCATCGGTATCGCGTCCTTCGTCTTCGCGGTCACGATGCTCTCGCTCGGCGCGGGGCTGCTGGTCACCTTCATCGGGGTCCCGGTCCTCGCCGGCGCCCTGGCCGGCTGCCGCGGCATCGGCGCCCTGGAGCGGACGCGGGCCCGCGGCCTGCTCGGCCTGGAGGTCGCTCCCCCGGAACCGCTGCGGCCCAAGGGCGGCGGCGCGATGGCGCTCGTCGGGGCCGTCCTCAAAAGCGGCGCGTCCTGGCGGCACCTGCTCTACTCCGTGCTGCTGATGCCCTGGGCGATCTTCTCGTTCGTCGTGACGGTCGTCTTCTGGTCGTACGGCTGGCTGATGCTCACGTACCCGCTGTGGTTCTGGCTCTTCCCGATGTACGGCGGCCAGGCAGGCATCCAGCTCTACGGCGACGAGAACCACCGCATCTACCTCGACAACCCCTTCGAGATCGGCGCCACGGCGGCGACCGGCCTGCTGATCACGCTGGCCACGCCATGGATCGTACGGGCCCTGACGACCGTGGACCGGCTGATGGTGCACGGGCTGCTCGGCCCCTCGCGCTCGCGACCCGCGTCGTCGAGCTGGAGTCGGACCGGGGCGTGGTCGTGGACACCGCCGCCGCCGACCTGCGCCGCATCGAGCGCG
>RBWT01000427.1 GCA_004010275.1 Streptomyces huasconensis | reverse complement strand
GTGTGTCCGGAACCGGTGGTGCGTCGGGGGCGGGCGGGTCCGGGAGGCGTTCCTCCGGGAGGCGTTCCTTCCCGCACTTCATGCAGAAGCGGGCCTCATCGGGGGCTGGTGCCCCACAGTGCGGGCAGTACGACGCCATCTAACGCTCCGTCACAGTCCAGGAGATCCCCACGAGCGGGAGGGACCGACCCTATAAGAACCGCATAAGTTCTGCCGAGGGTCGTATGAACGGACACGTCTTGCCCGGCGGCCGGTTCCCGGCCCGCGAACCCGTCGCGGTTCAGCCCTGCTTGAAGCCGCGGTGCAGCGCCACGACGCCGCCCGTGAGGTTCCGCCAGGCCACCTTCGACCAGCCGACGTCCTTCAGCCGGGCGGCGAGCGCGGGCTGGTCGGGCCAGGAGCGGATCGACTCGGCGAGGTAGACGTACGCGTCGGGGTTGGAGGACACGGCGCGGGCGACCGGCGGCAGGGCCCGCATCAGGTACTCGGTGTAGACGGTCCTGAACGGCGCCCACGTAGGGCTGGAGAACTCGCAGATCACGACCCGGCCGCCGGGCTTCGTCACCCGGTACAGCTCGCGCAGGGCGGCGTCGGTGTCCTGGATGTTGCGCAGCCCGAAGGAGATGGTGACGGCGTCGAAGGTGTCGTCCTTGAACGGCAGCTTCGTGCCGTCGCCCGCCGTGAACGGCATCCAGGGGTGGCGCTCCTTGCCGACCCGGAGCATGCCGAGCGAGAAGTCGCAGGGTACGACGTACGCGCCGGCCTGCGCGAAGGGCTGGGAGGAGGTGGCGGTGCCGGCGGCGAGGTCCAGGACCTTCTGCGCGGGGCGCGCGTCGACGGCCTTGGCGACCTCCTTGCGCCAGAGGCGGGCCTGGCCGAGGGAGAGCACGTCGTTGGTGAGGTCGTATCGTTCCGCGACGTCGTCGAACATCGTGGCGACTTCGTGCGGCTGCTTGTCCAAGGATGCGCGGGTCACCCGGCCCATTGTGTCAGGCCGGTCTTCTCTTTTGGCGGGGGCCTTGGGTGCCGGGGGTGGGGGTGTTTCGCCTGCGGCGGGCTGATGCGCGGGGCGTCTGCCGGGTTCGGGGGTCTGGCGGGCGCGGGATGGTTGTGGCTTGTCGCGCAGTTCCCCGCGCCCCTGCAAAAGCGCCTCCGGCGCCCCTTCAGGGGCTAACGGGTGCGGGTTGGTTGTGGCTTGTCGCGCAGTTCCCCGCGCCCCTGAAAGCGCCTCCGGCGCCCCCTTCAGCGGCTAGCGGGCGCGGTAGAGGAGGCGGCCGGTCAGCACTGTTGCCACGCACGTCTGCGCGCCCCGGCGCACCAGCTCCGTGCGGTCGGGTACGTCGAAGACGGCGAAGCGGGCGGGGGCGCCGGGGGCCGGGG
>RBWT01000426.1 GCA_004010275.1 Streptomyces huasconensis | reverse complement strand
GGGTGAGCCCGGCGTCGTCGTGGGCGCGCCACCCGGCCGTGCGGGCGGCGGCGGCTCGACCGCGGGTCCCTCCTCGGCACCAGTGCCCGCGGCGACCTGCCGGGCGAGCCATAAGGAGTCCGCCAGCTCCCGGACCGTGGGGTCGAGTTCGGCGTCCCGCAGGCGCGCGACGAGCGCCGCGAGCGCTTCACTCACGGCGTCGGCACGGTGCGGGGCGGACATCACGCCGTCACCGCGGCCCTCGGTCGAGGGGCCGCATGAGCAGCCCGGCGATCTCCTCGCGCCGCTCCGGCTGCTGCCGCGCGGCGTGCTGGGCGAGGAAGATGGCGTTCAGGAGCTGGTCGGTGGGGCGCAGCGCGCCGTCCGACTCGGCGTCCGTGAACTGGTCGACGAGGTCGAGGTTCGTGTCGTACGAACCGGCTCCGAAGTGCGCGAGGACCATCGCGGCGAGCCGCTGGTCGCGCGGCGGTTCGAGGTCGAGGGGGACGCAGCGGCGCAGCAGCGGGCCGGGGAACTCGCGCTCGCGGTTGCTGGTCAGGACGACGACGGGAAACGCCCGGCAGCGCACCCGGCCGCGGGTGACGGGGACCCGGCGCCCGTCGTCGGTGAGGACGCGCACGGTCTCCTGCCCCGGCCGGTCGGCGATCCGCTCCAGCTCGGGAATGCCGAACTCGCCCTCCTCCAGGACGTTCAGGAGGTCGTTGGGCAGGTCGATGTCGCTCTTGTCCAGCTCGTCGATGAGCAGTACGCGCGGCCGGTCGGAGGCGATGAGCGCGGTGCCGAGCGGTCCGAGCCGCAGATAGCGGCCGATGTCCTCGGCGTGGTCGCGGCCGAGCTGGTTGTCCTGGAGGCGGCCGATGGCGTCGTAGGTGTAGAGGCCGTCCTTCAGCTCGCTGCGGCTGACGATGGCCCACTGGAGCACCCGGCCGAGGTCCAGTTCGTACGCGAGGGAGTGCGCGAGGGTGCTCTTGCCGGAGCCGGGCTCGCCGGTGACGAGGAGCGGGCGTCTCAAGTAGAGGGCGGCGTTGATGAGTTCGAGCGCCTCGGCGCCCTGCACGGACATCGGGACGTTGCTGTCGCCGAGGCGGCGGCGGGTCGCCGAGTCGATGCCCGGGACCTCGTACTCCACCGGTGGCGCGTCGAACGCCCGCCACGGCGGCGGCTCCGGCAGCCGCCGGATCTTGTCCGAATCCGGACCCCCGACGCCTTCGTAGATGAACCATCCGCTCACTGCGTGCTCCTCGTCGACGGTCGGTGGCTGAGGTGGCTGACCACGCCCTGGCCGACGGGGGCGATACGCGCCCACAACGGGCCCTTGGAAATGTACCCACGCTCACGGCTCCGAAGAGCGCGTTTCGGCCAGGAGGTGGGTGGGGCGGGGGCGGTTGG
>RBWT01000425.1 GCA_004010275.1 Streptomyces huasconensis | reverse complement strand
TGTCTCGCCGGCGCGGCGGCCCGGGCCGGGCCGGCGGCCGCCGCGGCGCGATCACGGCGTACAGCCTCTTCCTGCTGTGGCTGGAGCGGGTCTCCGCGCGCTTCCGCGACAGCGTCCACGGCAACATCGTGGTGACGATCGCTGAAGACCGGGGGTGGTGGTGTACACCGTGCTCCTCGCCCGGACGGCGGGCGCCGCGGCGCCGCCCGGTCCCTCCGCCCTCACGGTGTCGGCGGTCGTCCTCGCGTACCTGTCGTGGGAGGTCGCGCGCAAGACCGTGCGCGGGCGGTTCGCGCTGCCCGGCGAGAAGCTGTACTCCACGGCCGTCGGGGCCGCGGCGAGCCTGGCCATGGCCTCGGCACTGCTGCTCGTGGCGTGCGCGCTGCGGGTGGCCGTGGGCGCGACCTGGCAGTCGTGGACCGCACCGTGGCTCGCGTCGTTCCTCGCCCCGCTCGCCGCTCACGCCTGGGCCTGGCGGGGTTGGCTCCGCCGGACCGGGGAACGCTACGCGCCCGGCGGGCCCGCCCTGCTGGGATATGTGGCCTTCCTCGCTCTACCGGTGATCCACTGGGCGGCCACCGGTGGCCCGGCCTGATCCGAACGAGAGTCCCTGGGGAGTGTCCGGAAAGTATGGCCGTCCGCCCGAAGGGCGGGCCAAGACCTTCCGGACACGTCCTAGGCCCCGGCTGCGGGCGGGATGTTGTGGTTCACGCGGAAGGTGTTGCCGGGGTCGTGGACGGCCTTGAGCCGGGTGAGGCGTGCGTAGGCGTCGGAGTCGTAGAGGGTGGTGACAGGCCGCGGGGAGGCGGGATGGCCGGCGCCGTACACGAAGTTGGCGCTGCGGCCGACCGTTCGCGGTCCCACCGCGGTGAGCAGTTGCTCGTGCACGGGCACGACCTCGTCCCGCGTCCAGGGACCGACCGGGGACAGCACCCGCAGGATGTACGACGCGTCCCGGTGTCCGACGGCGTTCGGCGCGCCCTGGGGGCGGGCGAGGGCGCCGCCGAGGTGGCGCAGGTCCACGACGCACATGACCGGGGCCGTGGGGCCCGCGATGTCGACGGCCGCACGCAGGGCGCCGGAGTCCAGGGAGCCGAGCAGGGCGCTGTCACCGGTGTAGCCGTGCGGGTGGACCGGGTCGTCGAAGATGCTCCCGCTCGCCGTGTAGGGCATGTCCCGCAGGGTGTCGAGCAGCCGTGGGCCGACGGCGCGCAGCGGGGCGACGAGCCTGCGGCCCTCGATCGTCCCGCTCGTGCAGGCGATCCTGACGTGGGCGACGTACCGGCCGCGCAGCGCCTCGGGGACGAAGGGCAGTCCGGGGTGGACCATGAGCCCCACGCTGGAGTTCATGGTGTCGGGGACGGTCGTGGTCCATTCCCGCCAGGCGGTCAGGACG
>RBWT01000042.1 GCA_004010275.1 Streptomyces huasconensis | reverse complement strand
GCCCGGCCCGCCCGCCAGCCGGTGACCGCCCCCGCCCCCCGGAGCAGCAGCCGCGCCCCGCCCGTGGTGTTGCCGCGGGCCGCGTGGGTCAGCCCGACGGCCAGCTGGGCCAGTCCCTTCCACAGGTCCCGCTCCGCCGGTGGACCCGACTTCCACGCGTCCTCGAAGACCTCGCGCGCGTGGAAGGGCCGCCCCGCGTCCAGCAGGGCCTGTGCCTCGGCGACGGACTCCTCGGGGGTGCGCGCGACGCCCTCGGGCTGCCGGGCCACGCCGTCCGTGCCGTAGGGCAACGGCCGGCCGAGCCCGTCGCGCGGCCGCTGGTTGCGGGCCCGCCCTCCTCGTCACGGTCGCGCTCACGGCCACTGTCGTACGGTCCAGGTGCAGTGCTCATACGTGGATTGTCGCGCGTACCTGACGGTGGTCACCGGGGAACGGAGCACCCTCACAGGTGGGGTAGAGTTCTACCTGTGATCACGCGGGACACCGCACCGAACACACCGGGACGTGGCGCAGCTTGGTAGCGCACTTGACTGGGGGTCAAGGGGTCGCAGGTTCAAATCCTGTCGTCCCGACTCGAAAGAGTCGCAGATCGAGGGGCCGTTTCAGAGCAATCTGAAACGGCCCCTCGGTCGTTCACGAGCCGGCCTGCACGCGCTGCCGATTCACCACGTGACCGGCAGCTCGTGCAGGCGTTCACCATCGTCCCCGTCTTCCAGCGCAGTTCCTCTTCGGGGACGGCCAGCCGCAGGCCGGGCATGTCCTCCAGGAGGACCTCCAGGGCCACCTGGAGTTCCACGCGCGCCAGGTGGGCGCCGATGCAGTAGTGCGGGCCGTGTCCGAAGCTGAGGTGCGGGTTGACCGCCCGGTCGAGGACGAGGTCATCGGGGTCGTCGAACACCTCCGGGTCCCGGTTGGCCGCCGCCGTGTCGACCAGGACGGGATCACCGGCGCGGATGCGGGCCCCGCCCAGCTCGATGTCCTCGGTGGCATAACGGGGGAAGGCGAACCCGTTGGGCAGGGGCACGAACCGCAGCAGTTCCTCCACGGCCCGAGGAAGCGCCTCCGGACGGCCCAGCAGGGAGGCGAAGCGGTCGGGGCGGACCAGCAGCACGTAGCAGGAGTTGGCGATCTGGTTGAAGGTCGTGACGAACCCCGCGCTGATGAGCACCGGGGCGAGGGCCATCAGTTCCCCCATGCTGATGCGGCCCTCCTGGTCATGAGCCCGCACCAGCGCGCTGAAGAGGTCGTCGCCGGGTTCCCGGCGACGCAGCTCCACCAGCTCGGCCGTATACGCGGCGAAGGTGGAGTTCCACCTGTGGAACTCCTCGGCCGTCACCGTGTGGGACATCATGACGTCCAGCCAGTCCCGGACGCGGACGTGGTTGTCCTGGCTGATGCCGAGCAGTTCGCCGATGACGGTGATCGCCAGCGGGAAGGCGAACCGGTCGCCCAGGTCCGCCACAGGACCCGACTTCAGCATGTCGCGCGACAGCTCCCCTGGGCGATCTCGCGCACGCGCTCGCGCAGCCGCTCGACGCGTCGCGCGGTGAACGACTTCGCCACCGTGGCGCGCAGCCGGTGGTGGTCCGGCCCGTCGGTGGACAGCAGGCCCCCGCCGCTCACCGCGACCGGCCTGACGCGGGGCCGGTCCCGGCCGACCGCCGCGGCCATGCTGAACCGGGGATCGGCCAGCAGTGCCTTGGCGTCGGCGTACCGGGTGACCAGCCAGGCGTCCTCGCCGTACGCCATGTTTACCCGGGCCGGCGGACGCTGCCGGAGTTCGGCGTAGACGGGGTGGAGCCCGAGGCCGTCGGGCTGCTCGAAGGGGTAGGCGAGCGGTTCGCGCTGTGCCGTCGTCGTCATCGTCGGCCTTTCCTGTACGGGGTGGAGCGGGTGGTCACAGGCGCACCAGGAGCTTGCCGCGGTTGGCGGCCGGGTCCGTGTACAGGCTGCGGTACGCCGCGGGAATGGCGTCGAAGCCGTGCCGGACGGTCTCGTGGTGGGCGATCTCGCCGCGGCGGACCATGCCGCCGAGGTCGTCGTGGAGGGCGTCGAGGGTCTCGTCGTCGTACCACTCCTCCGCGAAGATCCCCCGGACGGTCGTGCGGGGGAACATGATGTGCGGGAGGAGGCGCGGGCCCATGTGGTCGCCCGCGATCTGTGTCGCCCACTGCCAGCAGACGGCGACCTGGCTGCCGACGTTCAGCATGGAGAACACCGCGTCGGTGATCGCTCCGCCCAGATTGTCGAAGTACTTGTCGACGCCTCCCGGTGCCGCCGCGCGCAGCGCCTCACGCGCTTTGCCGGCGTCGTCGCCCTGGCGGTAGTGGACGACCTCGTCGAAGCCGAGGGCCGTCAGGTGCCGGGCCTTCTCCGGCGAGCTGGTGGTGCCGATCACGCGTGCGCCCGCTCGTTTGGCGAGCTGGCCGGCGAGTGACCCGACGGACCCGGACGCGCCGCTGACCACGAACGTGTCGCCCGGCTCGACGGTGAAGAACTTGGTCAGCGTGCCCCAGGCGGTCAGCCCCGGCGGCCCCATGACGCCGAGCGCCGTCGACAGCGGCAGCGTCTCGTCGTAGCGCCGTGCGTCCAGCCGCCGAAAGGCGGGAAAGGGGACGGGGAAAGCGCCGTGCTCCCACCGCCAGCCCGCACCCGTGCCGATCACATGGCTGCGCCAGCCGCCGTAGCCCTGCACCAGATCGCCCACGGAGAAGGCGGCCCGCGGGCCGGCCGAGACGACGCGCAGGATGCTGTGCGCGACCATGTGCTCGCCGAGGGGCGTTTCGAGGGCCAGCCCTTGCAGGTAGGGGTCGAGCGACACGTAAAGGGTCTCGAAGAGCATCTCGTCGTCCGCGAGCGAGACGTCCACCTCCTCGACGACCTTCTCGTAGATCCGGTCGACGTCCGGAACACCTGGAACGTGCTCGCGCACGACCCACTTCTCGATCCTCATTCGCACTCCTTGGTCTTCAGGGCGGTGCCGTCACAGACCGGGGGCCGGCCGACCGGGATGACGGCCTGGGTGGGCGGCGGCTGGGTCCGGTCGATGTCGGCGGTGAACTCCACGCCGTCGTCGCGGCAGATGAACTGCGTGACGTGACGGCCCGCCGCCGCGGCCCGGATGAGGCCGCCGATCGTGGACCAGGTCCCGGAGAGGTAGAAGTCCCTCAGCCCCGGCGCGACCGGACCGTTCTTGTTCACTTCCTTCTCCAGCGTTTCCGCGCCGTCCACGAACGGCAGCCAGCCGGCGATGGTCCCGTTGTGGTTGCCGGTGTAGCGGATCTGCGTGAGCGGGGTGCCGGTGTCGCGCGCCACGACCGACTCCGCGAGACCGGGGAACCGGCGGTCGAGGAACTCCGTGACGGCGCGCTGCACCTGCCGCTTGGCGGCGTAGTACGCGGGGCCGCGGCGCACCGCCAGGGTGTGCACTTCCTCCCCCTTGTACACCCGGCTGTGCTGTTCCGGCCCCTCGGTCAGCTCCCGCCAGACTCCGGTGTCGGAGAAGTAGGTGACGAAGACGACGCTGGTGTCACGCGGCGAGAGTTCCGGGTAGTGGGCGCTGCGGAACTGCACGTTCATGCTGGGGTGCCCCATGCCGACGAACGAGGCCGCCTCCTCCTCGTCCAGCAGATACGTCGTGCACGGCTCACCCCGAGGGAAGGGGCGGTCCAGGCCCAAGAAGACGCTCACGTAACCGGGGTAGAGCATCCCGGGCTCGTCGATGGTCCTCGTGTAGAGCCGCTCGTACGTCGGGTTGAGGTACCGGCCCTTGAGCAGCTCCAGCATCGTGGTGCGGCCGTCGCAGGCGGAGACCACGATGTCGGCCCGGAACTCCCGGCCGTCGCTCAGCCGGACGCCCACGGCCCGGTCGTCCTCGACCAGCACCTCCTCGACCTTGGCGTTGTAGGTGATCTCGCCGCCGAGCCGCCGGTAGCGTTCCTCGACCGACCGCGCAAGGCCGAGCGAACCCCCTTCGGGCACGCCCGCCGTCCCGTTGGCGTGCGACGCCAGCTGGAAGTAGAAGGGGAGGACCGGGAACGCGGGGTGGTACTCGTAGAGGATGTGGTTGAAGGCCTCGCGCAGCAGCGGGTCGGAGAACCTCGCGGAGTAGTCCGTCATCAGCGTCGTGATCGACTTGCGGATGACGTTGAAGTACGGGACGAACGCCGCCAGCATGCGCAGGCGTTCGAACCGGCCCATCAGCCCCGCCGGTTTGAGGAACGGGTAGGCGGCCATGCACGCCTTGAACTTCCGCAGGCCCGCGCAGAACTCCCTGATCGGCTTGGCGTCGGCGGGCGAGAGACCGAGCAGGTGCCCTTCCAGACGGTCCGGGTCGGAGTAGAAGTACACCGCCCGGCCGTCGGGGCCGCGTACGACGTTGAAGACGTCGAAGTTGCGCATCTCCTTGCCCTGCAGCGCGCCGAGTTCGAGCCAGATCTGGTGCATCTCGTCGCCGGGGCCCGAGCCGAGCAGCCAGCTGACGCACCAGTCGAAGGTGAAGTCGCCCTTGTCCCAGGCGGTGCAGCAGCCGCCCGGCAGCTCGTGCATCTCGAAGACCCGGGTCCGGTACCCGTTCATCTGCGCGTAGCAGCCCGTGGAGAGGCCGCCGAGCCCTCCACCGATGATGATCATCGTGTGCCGCCGGCCCGGCCGGCCGGACGTGTTCTCACGCCCCATGCCGCTCACCTCCCGTCGCCGCACCGGGTGCTTTGGCCGCTCCGACGTGGTCCCCGGCCGGGCCGCGGGTCAGCACGGCGCGGACCAGACCGGCGTTGCGCTCCAGATGCCCCGGGTCGAGCATGTCGGCGTGCGCGCCGGAGCCGGGCAGCACCTCGGTGGGACCGGTGGAGCCGCCGTGCCAGGAGCCGGGCTCCCCGGCGGCGTAGAGCGCGGTCTTGTGCTCGTCGGAGATCACGGTGAGGCGGGCACCCACCGTGCCGAGGTTGGGCGTGCGGGCGCAGAAGCCGACGTACTCCCTGGCCTGCGCGAGGGTCTCCTCGGCCACCTCCTCGGACCCGGTGTGCTTGCGCAGGTGCTCGCGCAACTCGCGCTCGAACTCCTCGAGGTGCTCGGCACCGATGGCGTGGGGAGCGGTGACACGGTACGAGTCGAGGACGACGACGTCGCGCACCTCGCGCCCGCGGTGCTCCAGCTCCTTGGCGACCTCGAAGGCGAGGTTGCCGCCGAGCGAGTAGCCGAGCAGCTCGCACGGGCCCTCGGGCTGGAGGGAGTCGACCAGGTCCGCGTAACGGGCCGTCTTGTCGTCACCGGTCAGGTAGTTGAAGGCGACCAGTTCGTACTCCGGAAGGTGAGCGGCGAGGAGCCGGTACACCAGCCCGTGGCCGCCGGCGGGCGGGAAGCAGAAGACGACGGGCCCGGCGGCGGCGTTGAACCGCAGCCAGGGCTGCGCTCCCGGGAGCCGCCCGGTGACGATGTGCTCCACCGTCCTCGCCATGCCGTGCAACGTGGTCACCCGGAAGAGGTGACTGACCGGGATGGTCATGTTGAACTCGTTCTGCAGGTGGTGGATCAGTTCGATCAGCTTCACGGAGCTGCCGCCCGACGCGAAGAAGTCGTGCTGGAGACCGAACCGCTCGATGCCGAGGACGCCTCTCCAGTGGTCGGCCATCCGGGTCTCGTAGAGCGTCACGGGCGGGTCGTACGGGGTGTCGTCGGGGGCGGGCCGGGGCGCGGGCAGCGCGGTGAGGTCGACCTTGCCGCTGGAGGTGAGGGACAGCTCGGGCAGTTCGGTGAAGGAGGCCGGGATCAGCTGCGTCGGCAGGTGCTCGGCCAGGTGACGGCGCAGCTGCCGCCAGTCCAGCTCCGCGCCGGGCGCCGCCACGCCGTACGCACACAGGGTGCTTTCGCCCCGTTCGTCCGGACGCACGGTGACGACCGCCTGGGACAGCGCGGGCCACTGGGCGAGCCGGGACTCGACCTCACCCAGCTCCACCCGGTGGCCCCGCACCTTGACCTGTGCGTCGGCGGCGCCGAGCAGGTGCACGCAGCCGGTGCTGTCCCAGCGCGCGAGGTCGCCGGTCCGGTAGAGGCGGACGGGCCGGGCACCGGGCCCGTGGCCGAGGGTGCGGGTGATGAAGCGGCGCGCGGTCTGCTCGGCGTCGTGGAGGTATCCGGTGGCGAGACCCGTGCCGCCGATCCACAGCTCGCCGGTGACGCCGGGCGCGCACCGGTTCGCCGTGCTCGTCGACGATGTACAGCTCGGTGCCGGGGAACGGCCGCCCGATGGGCACCGTCAGGCTCGGTTCAAGGCCGTCGGTGGGCCCTTCGAAGTATGTGCTGTCGATGGTGGCCTCGGTGAGGCCGTAGGAGTTGACCACCCGGGTCCGCGGGGCACACAGGGCACGCAGCCGGTCGTACTCCTCGACCTTCCAGGTGTCGGAGCCCACGATCATCAGGCGCATGAAGTCCAGTCGGCTGCCCGTGTGTTCGCAGTGGGCCAGCAGCCCCCGGACGACCGAGGGCACGAACTCGCCGCAGTCGACGCCCTCCTGACGCATGACGCCGTACAGCCGCGCGGTGTTGAACAGCAGCTCGCGTCCGACGAGCACCAGGGTGCCGCCGGAGCACAGGGCGCGCACCAGGTCCCCGGTGAAGACGTCGAAGGAGGGGTTCGCCGTCTGGAGGTGCACGGTGACGTCGCGGTCGAGACCGTACTCGGTGCGCCACGATTCGTACGCCGAGGCGAGGTTGCGGTGGCTGACCACGACCGCCTTGGGGCGGCCGGTGGAGCCGGAGGTGTGGATGACGTAGGCCGGGGCGTCCAGGTCGACGTCGGGTTCGGATCGGTTCGGCCCGGACGTGTCCCCGGTCCGCACGGCGGGGGAGGAGTCCGCGGTCGGGTCGTCCACGGTGAGCACGCGGCACGCGAGGCCCGCGAGGCGTTCGCCCCCGGCGGTGTCGGTCACGGCCCAGGCGGCGCCCGTGTGCGTGATCAGGGACGCCAGCCGGTCGTCCGGGTCGCGGGGGTCCAGCGGCAGATAGGCGGCGCGGCCCGCAGTACCGCGAGGAGGGTGACGATCAGCTCGGGCGACTTCTCCAGGCAGACGGCCACCACCGCGCCGTCGCCCACGCCCAGCCCGCGCAGCCACCGGGCACGGGCGCGGCTGCGGGCGTCCAGCTCCCCGTAGGTCATGCGTGCGGCATGGCCATCCTCGGCGGGAGCGCAGACGGCGACGGACCCGGGCCGCTCGGCGGCGATCCGGCTGACGAGCCGGTGCACGGGCACGTCGGGCACGGCGGCCCGCCGCCCCGCCCCGCTCCAGCCCTCGACGAGCCGCTCGCGCTCCGATGCGCCGAGCAGCTCCAGTCGGCGGGCGGGCTCGGCGGGAGCCGCGCGGGTGAGCGCGTCGAGGAGGTTGACGTAGTGGGAGCCCATCCGCCGCATGGTCTCGGCGAGGAACAGGTCGGTGTTGTACTTGAAGACACAGTGGAAGCGGTGGTCGGCCTCGTCCTCGTACACGGACAGGGTGAGGTCGAACTGCCCCTCCTCCTCGGGCAGTTCGATGTACTCCAGGCGGTAGCCGTACTTCTCGGTGGCCACCTTGTGGGTGAGCAGGATGAACATCGCCTGGAAGACCGCGGACCGGCTCGGGTCGTGTTTCAGACCGAGTTCCTCGACCAGCAGGACGAACGGGTACTCCTGGTGGTCCAGGCCGCCGAGCACGACGTCGCGGACCCGGCCGAGCAGCTCGGCGACGGTCGGCTGTCCGGCCAGGTCGAGGTGGAGCGGCAGCGGGTTGACGAAGTAGCCGTACACCTTGGCGAACTGCTCCTGGGTGCGGCCCGTCACCGGACTGCCGACGATGATGTCGTCCTGGCCCGAGTAGTGGTGGAGCAGCAGGTAGTAGGCGCTGATGAGCACCATGAACACGGTGACGTCGTGTTCCCGGGCCAGTGCGTGGACGCGGGCGGTGAGGTCGGCGTCGAGGACGAAGAACTCCGACGCGCCGTTGTGGGTCTGGACCGGCGGGCGGGGGCGGTCCGTCGGCAGGCCGAGGGCCGGGATGTCGGCGGGCAGGTGCGCCTTCCAGTAGTCGAGCATCCGCCGGGCGTCGTGGCCGGCGAGGAACTGGTTCTGCCAGTTGAGGAAGTCGAGGTAGCGGGCGGGGATCTCGGGCAGCTCCGGGGTACGGCCCAGGCACAGCGCCTCGTGGACGGCGAGCAGCTCCTCGATGAAGGTGAAGGTGGAGATCGCGTCGGAGATGATGTGGTGGACGGCCTTCATCAGCACCCAGCGGTCCGGACCGCGCCGGAACAGGCGCAGCCGGATCAGCGGGTCGTGGGCGAGGTCGTAGGGCTTGCGGTACTCGCTGACGATCAGCGCGTGGATGTCGTCCCACGGCCACTCCTGGACGTCGAAGAGCGCGACGTCCGCCCGGGCCGCGGCTTCCTCGGCGGGAGCCGTCTTCTGCGCCGGCCGGCCTTGTTCGTGGGTGAAGTTGGCCCGCAGGCTGGGGTGGCGCGCGATCAGGACGCGGAACGCCGCGAAGACCAGCTCGGGATCGAGTGCGGTGCGGATCTCGACCGCGCCGCCGATGTTGTAGGCGAACCCGTCGGGGTTGAGCTGCTTGAGGAACCACAGAGCCTTCTGGTTCTGGGTCAGGGGGTGCAGCCGTTCGTCGTGGAACAACTCGACCGCGGCCGCGGCCCCCGTCTCGTCCGTGCCCGCCGCGACCGCCTTCGTGAGTTCCTCGTGGACGAGGCCGATCAGGTCACCGACCGGGGTGTTGCCGAGCAGGGCGACGACCGGGAGCGTGACGCCGAGGTCGGCCTGGACCCGTGAGCGCAGCTCCATCGCCAGCAGGGAGACGAGGCCGAGCGCGCCCAGCCCGGCGCCGGGGTCGACCTGTTCGGGCCGCATCCGCAGCACATGGGCGACGACCTGGGTGAAGCGGTCGGTGAGGAGGGCCTCGCGGGCGGCCGGGTCCGTGGCGCGGAAGGCGGCCCGGAAGGCCTCCAGGGCGCTGTCGTGCCCGGGCACCGGTGCGTCGGTCTCGTCGGCCGCCGCGGCCAGGTCGGCGACCAGGGGCGGCGGCTGCGGGTACCAGGCGAGGAAGACCGGCCAGTCCACGACGGTGGCGACGAGCAGCTGCGACCGGTCCTGGCCGATGACGCGTTCGAGGACGGCCATGCCCGCCTCCGGGGAGAGCGAACTCATGCCGCGGCGGGTGCGGTAGTGCTCGACCAGACCCAGCTCCTCGATCATGCCCGTGGCCCAGGGACCCCAGTCGATGCTGAGGGCGGGCAGGCCGCGGGCGCGGCGGTGGTGGGCGAGCGCGTCGAGGAAGGCGTTGCCCGCGGCATAGTTGGTCTGGCCCGCGGTGGTCAGCAGGGAGGCGATGGACGAGAAGAGCACGAAGTGGTCGAGCGGCTCGTCGGCGAGATGCCGGTGGAGGAGGTACGCGCCGAGGACCTTCGGGGTGTACACGGCGTCGAAAGCCGCGCGGTCCATCTCCGGCAGCAGGGTGTCGCGGACCTGGCCGGCGAGGTGGAACACACCGCGGATCGGCGGTGACTGGCGCCGCCGGTAGTCGGCGAGCCAGGCGGTGAGGGCGGTCTCGTCACCGATGTCGAGCGGGGCGAGGAGCGGCTGTGCGCCGAGTGCCTCCAGCTCTTTGACAAAGCGGATGCGGTCGCCGGTCGCGGAATCCGGGGCGACGGCGTGCCAGTTGTCCCGGTCGGGCAGCGCGGTACGGCCGACGAGGATCAGCCGACGGGCGCCGCGGGCGACGAGCCGACGGCACAGAATCCTGCCGAGCGCGCCGATCACACCGGTCACCAGGTACGCGCCGTCGGCACGGAGCCGCAGCGGCAGCGGGCGGGCAGGCCGGTGACCGGGGTGAGACGACTCGTGAGGCGGCGGCCGTCGCGCAGCGCCACCTCGTGCTCACCGTCGGACGGGGCCATCTCCCGGAGCAGGGCCTCGGCGTCCGCGGCACGGGCGGCGGTGTCCTCGCCGGTACCGGGATCGAGGTCGATGAGCGTGCCGCGGTGGCCGGGGAGTTCCTGCTGCCCCAGGACGCGGCCGATGCCCCAGGCCGGCGCGGACAGCGGCTCGGCCGGATCGCCGGGGACGACGGCCTGGCCGCCGTGGGTGACGATGTGCAGCCAGCTCCCCGGCTGGTGGACGGGGAGCGCGCGGGCGAGCGCCACCAGCGAGTAGCCGGCGAGGTCGGCGCGGTCACGGACGTCGGCCGCCGTGCCGGCCGCGTCCATCGGCGGCAGGTCCAGACTCCACAGGTGTACGACATGGTCGTACGGCGCCCGCCCGCCGCGCGCAGCTCCGTGCGGAGCCGCTCCAGGTCGGCGGGGGAACCGGGCCTGATCACCGACTCCCGCGCGTCGGGGCTCAGGCGGTAGGCGGGGCCCGGCCGCACCAGGTGGCAGCGGCCGCCGTGGGCGGTGACCCGGGCCGCAGCTCGTCGGCGACGCCTGCCCGTCGGCGAGGACGAGCCAGTCCCCCACGGGAGTTCCGAGGGGGTCGGTGGCGCAGGGGGCCTCGGTCCAGGTGATGTCGGCCAGCCACGAGTCGATGGTGCCGAGGCCCACGGTGGTGGAGGCACTCTCGACGTCGGCGGCGCGGAAACCGGTGACCCGGCCGAGCGGGCGGCCGTCGTCGGCGTGGACCGCGATGTCGCCGACGAGTTCGCCGTCCGTGTCGCGGGTGAGGACGGCGTGCGCCCACAGCGGCTGGTCGCCGACGGCGTCGAGGTCCACCTCGCCGATCGAGAGCGGCAGCCGGACACCGGTGCCCGATGTGGCCTCGGCGCCCTCGCTCCCGAGGAGCTGGGGTGTCAGCAGCGTCTGGAAGCAGGAGTCGAGCAGAACCGGATGCATGTGGTGGCGGGCGGCGTCATCGCCGATCGGCGCGGGCGGCCGGATGCGGGCGAGCGCCTCGCCGGGGCCGAGCCACACCTCCTCGATGCCCTGGAACGCCGGTCCGTAGTGGTAGCCGAGGGCGGCCAGCGCCTTGTAGCAGGCGGCGCCGGTCAGGTGGCGCGCGCTGCCGTGACGGATCGAGTCGGCGTCCAGCCGGGGGAGAGGCCGGTGGTGCCCGCGCTGGGCGGAGCGTACGGCACCGCGGGCGTGCACGGTCCGCTCCCCGGTGTCGCCGCGGGCGGCGGTGGCGATGGTGAACTCCGCGTCCTCGCCGCGGAAGGAGAGCTGTACCGGTGCCGCGGGGGCGGTGGCGCCTTCGGGGCCGGTCGGCAGGAACAGCGCCTTGCGCAGCTCGATGTCGACGAGGGCGGCGCTGCCACCGGTCGTCACCCGGACGGCCTGCGTCGCCATCTCCACATAGCCCGCCGCCGGGAACACGGCGCTGCCCTGGATGAGGTGGTCCCGCAGATACGGCAGGGACTCGACGTCCAGCCGCGCCTCCCAGGTCGGTTCGGCCGTGGGGAGACGGCGGCCCAGCAGCGGGTGGTCCAGCCGGCCGAGGCGGACCCGCTCGACCGGCTCGGGCTCGGTCCAGTACCGGTCGCGCTTCCACGGGTAGCGGGGCAGGGGGACCGTCCTGCCGGTCGGGTGGACGGCGGCCCAGTCGATGTCCAGGCCGAGGTTGTGCAGGGCGGCGAGGGAGAGGGCGAAGCGCTCCCGCTCGTCCTCCTGGCGCGGATCGACGGCACCGTCCGCGCCTCGCGGCCCCGGGCGGCGAGGCATTCGCCGATCGCGTGGCCGAGGACCGGGTGGGGACCGATCTCCAGGAAGACGCCGTGGCCGTCGTCGGTCCAGCCGGTCGACGGCGTCGTGAACCGCACACTGTCGCGGACGTTGCGCCACCAGTAGTCGGCGTCCAGCTCCGGGCCCTCGGCGTACCGGCCCGCCCACTTGCCGCCCGCGGTCAGGCAGAGGGGGACGCGTGCCGGGCGCGGCCGGAGACCGGCGAGCGAGGAGAGCAGGTCGTCCTTGATGGCGTCCATGCGCGCGCAGTGGTACGGAACGCGGACGCTGAGGAATTTGGCGAAGACTCCCTCGCCCCCGAGACGGTCGGCGATCTCGGCGAGGGCCTCCTCGTCCCCGGCCAGGGTGAGCGCCGTCGAGCTGTTGACGGCGGCCACCGCCACGCGGTCGCCGTGGGGCCGTACCCGGCGCAGGGCCTCCGCCTCCGGCAGGCCCACCGCCAGCATGGTGCCGGTGCCCACCAGCTTCTGCTGGAGCCGGCTGCGGTGGACCGCGATGGCCGCGGCGTCCCGCAGGGTGTAGACACCGGCCTCGTAGAAGGCCGCGATCTCACCGGTGCTGTGCCCGACGACGGCGTCCGGCGACACGCCGTGACGGCGCCACAGAGCCGCGAGGCCCACCTGTACCGCGAAGTTGGCGGGCTGGGCCAGCCAGGTCTCGCTCATCCGGGAACCGGCCTCGTCGGCGGCCAGCTCCTCCATCAGCGACCAGTCGGCGAACTCACGGAACGCGCGGTCGCACGCCTCGACCGCCTCCCGGAAGACCGGTTCGCTGTCCAGGAGTTGGCGTCCCATGCCCCACCACTGCGGGCCCATGCCGGTGAAAACCCAGACCAGCCGCCGGTCCTTCGCGGGCCGCCGCTGGTCCAGCAGCACGCGGGGGTGGGCCTCGCCGCGCAGGTGTGCGTCGAGGGCCTCCCGCAGCGTGGCGGGCGAGTCGTAGACCACCGACAGCCGCGCGTCGAGGTGCTGACGGCGGCGGGCCAGGGTGTAGGCGAGGTCGGGCAGGGAGGGCGCCGGGCCGTGCGCGCCGGAGAGTTCGCGCCGGATGTTCTCGGCGACCTCAGTGAGCGTCGCGGGGTCACGTGCGGTCAGCGGCAGCACGGCGGGGCCGGAACGGGCGCGGCGCTGCCCCGGCACACAGGCCGTGCCGTGCGCCGGGGCGGCCTCGAGCAGGACGTGCGCGTTGGTGCCGCCGAAACCGAAGGAGTTGACCCCCGCACGCGCCGGGCCCTCGTGGTCGGGCCAGGGAACGGCACGGGTCGGGATATCGTACGGCAGCGAGGCCAGGTCGATCGCCGGGTTGATTTCGTCGAGGTTGATGTGGGGCGGGATGGTGCGGTGCTTGAGGCACAGCACCGTCTTGATGAGCCCGGCGATGCCCGCGGCCGACTCGCAGTGCCCGATGTTCGCCTTGACCGAGCCCACATGGCACCGGGCGCCGGGTGTGCGCCCGATCGACAGCGCACGGCCCAGCGCGCCCGCTTCGACGGGGTCGCCGACCGGGGTGGATGTGCCGTGGGCCTCGACGTATTGCAGGTCGCCGGGTGTGATGCCCGCCTCGGCGCAGACCCGCTCGATGAGCGCCACCTGGGCATCGGCGTTGGGGACGGTGATGCCGTCGGTACGCCCGTCCTGGTTGACGCCGCTGCCGATGATGACGGCGTGCACGGGGTCGCCGTCGCGCAACGCGTCGTCCAGGCGTTTGAGTGCGATCAGGCCGACGCCTTCCGCGCGGACGTAGCCGTTGGCCGAGGCGTCGAAGGTGCGGGACCGGCCGTCGGGGGAGAGGAAGCCGCCCTTGGTCTCGGCGATGGTGTACTGCGGAGCACTGTGCAGGAGGGCTCCGCCGGCCAGCGCCAGCCCGCTCTCCCCGCGGCTCAGGCTCTGGCACGCCAGGTGCACGGCCACCAGGGACGAACTGCACGCGGTGTCGAGGGAGAGGCTGGGGCCGCGGAAGTCGAAGCAGTACGAGATCCGGTTCGACACCATCGTCATCATCGTGCCGGTCGCGGTATGGGCGGTGAGCGTCTCGAAACCGAGGTCGGAGAACTGGAGGATCTTGTAGTCGAGAGTGAAGGCGCCCACGAAGACACCGACGTCCTGACCCGCGAGCCGGGCGGGTTTCTGGCCACCGTCCTCCAGCGCCTCCCAGGCCACCTCCAGAAGCTTGCGCTGCTGCGGGTCCATATGGGCGGCCTCGCGCGGGCTGATGCCGAAGAAGGCCGGGTCGAACTCGTCGAAACCGTCGATGTATCCGCCGCGCCCGCCGACCAGTCTGCCGGGTTTTGCCTGGTCCCGGCTGGCGAGCGTCCTGACGTCATACCGGTCGGACGGCGTCGGAACGATGCAGTCCTTTCCTTGGGAGAGGTTTTCCCAGAAAGCCCGATAGTCAGATACTCCGCCGGGCAACCGGCAGCCCATTCCGATGATCGCGATTTTCTCTCGCGTGCAGCGCGCTGCAACTCCGACATAAACCTTCCCTGTTGCGGCATGGGGGGATGAGGGGGGAATTCGTGGTAGATCAGAAAAGGGCAGGGCGGCGCGGGGACCACAAGAAAGGGGAATTGGTGAACTGCGCGACGGGCGCCTGCCTAAAACAGGATGACCTCCCCCTCTGTGTCGGCGTGTCCACCCGTCAAGTAATTCCCACCACGGCGGCCGGTAACCGCTTGCAGAATTAGTATGAATATGCAATTACCCAGCAAATGGAATGCCTCGGGGAGTTCCTGGAATCGGGCGGCGTCGGCTCAGCGCCGGCCGCCACCTCCGCTTCCTCCACCTGTGCCCGAACCGCCGTTCGGAGAGCCGGCGCAGCCCGCGCAGGGGCCTGTTCCCTGTTGCAGGTACCGGCGCTGGTTCGCCAGGTCGATCACCGGCGCCAGCGACGTGTCGTCGGCGGGGACGCCGACGCCGAACCGGCCGTAGAAGGTGAGCAGGTCCGCGTCGGCGCGCCGCACTGCCGCCTGGGTGCGCTCGTACGCCACCGACGTCAGGCGGCGGACGTCGATGCGCAGGAGGCGGCCGCCGTCAGGCGGGGGTGTGCCGATGCCCTCGCCCCACCGGTGGAAGATCCTCTTCATCGGGCCGTCTTCCACCAGCCCGCCGAGATACTCCTTGACGAGCTGTACGACCTGACTGTCACCCAGGTCCACGGCGTCGAAGGTACGGGTGATCGCGAGGGAGGCGAGCTCCGCGAACCGGTCGGTCTGTTCCTCCCGCTCCGCGGTGCGTCGCTGGTTCTCGTCGAGCTCGTCGAGCCGACCGCCGAGGTCGTCGGCCTCCGGGGCCAGGGCCGGCTGTGGCGCCGGCTCGTCGACCGCGAGGGTGGCCGCCTGGAAGCGGCCGACATGCCGGGCGATGCCCAGCGCCGTCCCGTTCACGGGCTCGCCCGGCGTCGAAGGGGCGGCCCGGTCCACGGCGAGGATCACGGCCCTCAGGCGGGCGGCGGCCCGGGGGTTCACCGAGACCTGCTGGTGATCTCCTTGTACTGCGGCCGCGGCCCCCTCGGCGTACTCCCGGCGCTGCACCTCGAGCACGTATCTCTCGGCCACCGGCCGCCTCCACGCGCCCTCGGACACCGGGGCCGCCACGACGACGAACAGCAGGGCGACCATGAGGCCGACATTGACCCCTGACAGCGACCGCCGTACGAAGTTGGCGGTGGCGCCCGCGGGCAGCCGGGACTCGCTGAAGCGTGCCGGACGCAACCGCTGTCTGACCCGCGCGACGCGGTCAGGCCAGCGCAGTACGGCGTAGCTGCCGACGGCCAGCAGCGTGTAGGCCGCCAGCCAGTACAGCCTGTGCACCTCGGTGAGTCCTTGGACCTTCTCCACCACGGGACGCACGACCGTGACCTGGGGCGGGGTGAACGACAGGACGTTGGCCAGCCACACCATGAGCACGGTCAGCACCAGTCCGAGTTGCACGGACAGGACGATGTCGGCGGCCGCCCGCACCGTCGGCCGCACCGACTCGTTCAGTTTCCGCCAGCCGCGCAGCGCGAGCCAGAAGGCGAGCGGGAAGAACAGTCCGGCGGCCGGCGTGAGGGTCAGTACGTCGCCGGAGACGAGCTGCTCGGCGGCGAGAACGACCAGGAACACGCCGGGCAGGTCCGGAAGGTGGCGCACGACCAGGCGTTCGGAGGTGCCGCACCGCCGCACCGCGAGCAGCAGCGTCCAGCCACCGAAGAAGAGCAGCACCACCAGCGGGACCAGACGCGAGGGGAACGCGCGGAACAGGACGAGGAGCAGGGCCGCCGAGGGGACGACCGTGGACAGCGCGAGGACGGCCGCGGCGACGTATCGGCGATGCCGGAACCAGCGGATCAGAGCTTCCAGGATCACTTCGCCCACCACCTTCGGCACCGCCATGACGGCTGCCGCCAGGCCAACGCCGAGGACCGCCCCGATGAGTCCCCCGAGGGCGGCCCTGGCGGCGGCGAGGAGCGCGGAACCCATTCCGTCGATCTCGTCTCGGGTGCCGAGGCGCCAGGCCGCGTACGTGGCCACTCCGAAGGTGACGTAGAGGCTTAGGAGTTCCGGTACCGGGATCAGCGGCTCCGCGTCATCGTCATCGCGGGTGTCCGCGGCGGACCCGGGCGGTGTCGCAGCCGAAGCCGGAGCCGAAGTAGCAGTAGAAGCCGAAGCCGAAGCCGAAGCCGAAGCAGAAGCCGAAGCAGAAGCAGAAGCAGGAGCAGGAGCAGGAGCAGGAGTAGGAGTAGGATCGGCTGGTGCTCGTGTGGCCCGCGGTCTGTCCGCGCGCAGCCGATCGGCGACATCGAGGAAGATCTCCAGGTTGGCCACCTGGTACCCGGGTCGTATGAAATGTGTCGGGAAGTCACTGCCGCGCGAGGTGACATAGAGGTCGCCTTCGGCCGTGAGGGAGAGCGAGTCGACGTCCTCCCAGGCGGTGAAGTCGTCCTGACCGCGCCTGCGACGTATGGTCAGGCCGTCCCGGCTCAACACCAGGTCCGCGAAGGGAACTTCACCACCGGCCAGGGCTGTCTCGGTGGCCGGAACCAGCTGCGCGTCACGAACACCCTGCCGGATCGCCGGGCCCCATTCCTCCTCCTGGGGGAGACGGGCGCCCCGGATCACCGTACGGGTGCGCAGGCCCCGGATTCTCTCGCCGTCCAGTACCAGGCCACGGTGCGCCGCCCCAAGTGTGACCACCGTCCCCTCGGGGTTGGACAGCTTGTAGTGATACGAGCCGCTGGTGAAGACAGCGGTGGTCCGCCAGAGGAAGACCGCTTCTGTACCGTCGGCCGCGATCGCGACGAGCCCCTTCTCGTAAAGGCGGAACTCCACTCGTGTGTGCCGCCGCAACCACACGACCCGAACCGCGAACGGCCCCAGCAGCGCCAGCCCGGCGGGGACCCCGGTGGCAAGGGAGACCTCCCACCCGAAGAGCGCGCAGAGGAGAAGCGTCAGGAGGTAGACGAGGGCCGAGAAAGGGGTCAGGGCCAGCAGGAGCAGCGCGTATGCGGCGGGTTTCCCGGGCTCCGGGTGATACGTGTGACGATGGGGCCCCAGCTCTGGGCGCTCCGCACCGTCCTCCGGGCCGTCCTGGGCGCCCTCGTCCGCACTGTTCCGCGCGCCGTCTTCCGCACCCATGAGCTCATCCATCCCCGAGGCTTCCCATCCAACCCGTACGACAGGCGGTCGGTTGATGTCGCGCGGCAGGGTAGCAGCCGACCTGGGAAACGGGCGGGCCCGGAACCCGGGAGTGCGGCACACTGGAGAGCGTGACCATGGACCATGCGTACGCCGACCGGAGGGCCACCGTGGCCAGCAACTCCCCGCGCAGGAGTGACAAGAAGTGCTTCACCGCCATGGTGACAGCCGGGCTGCTCCTCCTGGCGGGCTGTGGCACCACGTCGGACGACGGGGCCGAGTCCGGCAAGCCTCCAGCAGGGGCCCCCGACGCCGTCAGGAAGTACGTGAAAGCGCTCAATGCCCGTGACCGCGAGGCGCTCCTGGCCGTAGGCGCGGCCCCGGACGAGCCTTGGTCACGGGCGCAAGCAAAGCGGATCATGCGCGACAAAGGCGGCCGGGGGCTCACCATTACCGAGATGCCTGTTCGGTATGAGCAAATGGGCACCTACTTGGGGAAGGCGGACTTGACGACCACCTCCACGAACGGGCGGCCGCTGCGGGAGACAGTGGAACTGACGCACGATCAGGGCCGCTGGCGCGTCGTGCTGTTCGAGTGGCCGTCCAGCGCAGATAAGCCCACTTCGAAGCCGTAGGCTCCTTTTCCGGCTGTTACTGCTGTTCTGTTCTGTCTCTGTTTTGCCTCGGTATTACTGCTGTTCCCCGAGCCCTGCCGAGCGCGGGCGCGGTACTTCCGCTTTCAGTGGGACGGCGGTGGCCGCCGTGTCGTGGGCCGGTTCCTCGGCGGGCAGCGGCACGCGGGCCTGCGGAAGACGGTGACGAGGTGCGGCGCGCTTGGGCGGCCGGGTGAGAGTGACCTGTCGGACCAGCTGCTGGAAACAGGCCAGGGAGGCGAGGCTGGGCAGGGCGGCGACGGTGATGTCGATGACGTCCCTGGGCGCACGGGCGATGCACAGGAGCATCGTGATGAGGGAGAAGAGGACGGCCACGCACCACGAGTGGACGGCGCGGCGCTGATGCAACGCGGCCCGCAGCACGGACAGCGACGCCACCAGCCAGGGGCCGAAGATGAGGACGGGCCACCAGGTGACCGAGCTGTTCTCCGTGTGGCTGATCGCGATGAGCCTCAGCGGGTCATAGGCGACCGCCGTGCTGAAGAGACTCACCGCCGAGGCCGTGATGGCCACCAGCGTCGTGATGGCGCAACTCGCGGTGCGGACAAGGTGCGTGCGCCGCTGCTCACGTGTCTTGCGGTGGCTCTGCGGGTTCTTCCTCAGCGGCGGCAGCTCGGTCGTGATGTCCTGCAGAGCGCGGAGCGGGGAGCCGACGGCGGTCTGCGTGCCCGGAACCTCATCAGCTGGCGGAACGGGCGGAGGCGGCTGTTCCGCGATCGCGTCCTGAAGCAGGTACGCCAGTTCCTCGGCCGGGTCCCAGCCCGGATCAGGTGGCTCCGACAGGGGTGGGTAACGGCCTTCGGGGTGGCCGTACTGCCCGCGGTGTTCATTGAAGTACCCGGACGCATGATCGCCTGAGTATCCCGGATGATAGTAGACAGGCTCATTCTGCATGGTCTTATCAGATCATTCCGACATGGCGACATCGGGCCTGTCGGAAGAATCGCTCCATCGCTGCGCGAGGCCCGATTCCAGTGCGTTCATATGGTCCAAGAAGTCCAGCAGGAGGGATTCGGTGGAAGGTCCGCCAAGGGCCCGGTGGTGTGTTTCGCCGACCGCCGCCGGTGTCCCCGAGGCGGAGTTCCGCAGGTGGGGGGTAGGCTTGACTTTCCTGCGCACGGGCAGAGGGGCCTTGTCGGGGCGCGCGTGGGGGGTCTGCTCCGGAAGTTCCTGGGTCATATTCGAGATAACGCGCACTCATTCCCGCGGATACGTGGCATTCGAGTGATGCAATTCCCCAAATGGGGGACTCTTTGACTGATAAGTGTTTGTGCGAAATAAGTGTTGGTGCGAAAGGTTCAGGGCGCGGGCGGTGGCCCGACCGAGGAGCGCACGACCAGGCGTGCGTGAAGCGTGTGGGTCTCGCGGCGCGGTTCCGCTCCTTCGAGCGAGTCGAGCAGTGCTTCCGCCGCCTTCGCGCCGAGTTGGCGCACCGGCTGCTCGATCATCGTCAGGGGCGGGTCCATGACCGCCGCCCAGGCGCTGTCGTCGAAGCCGATCAGCGACAGGTCGCCCGGGTACGACAACTTGCGTGCGCGCATGGCCCGCAGCGCGCCCGTCATCGCGTCGGTCTCCGTGCAGAACAGCGCGGTGGCGCGGTCGGGCAGGGCGAGCATGCGGCCGACCTGGGTCGTCGCCTGTTCCTCGGTCTTGGGCCCGACCATCACCAGCTCCGGGTCGAAGGGGATGCCCGCGTCGTCCAGCGCGTCGAGGTAACCGCGCAGCCGTTCCCCGTCCGTCCAGACGTTGCGGGCCGCCGCGGCGAGCAGCGCCCGGCGGGTCGCCGGCGCCTGCGGCACCGGTGGCCCCCAGACGAAACCGATGCGGCGGTGCCCGGCCGCGATGAGCGTCTCGACGGCCTCACGCGCCACGTCCCTGTTGTCGATGACGACGGTGTCGAGATCGAGGGAGCCGATCGCCCGGTCCACCAGCACGACCGGGACCCCCTGCTTCAAGGCCGTGCGGATGTGCGTGACCTCGCCGCGGCCGACGGCGGCCGAGGCGATGATGACGCCGTCCACGCGCTTGTCGATCAGTACGTTGGTCGCCGCGATCTCCTCGTCGAGGTCCTCATAGGTGCTCAGCACGATGGTGTCGAAGCCCCGTGCGCGCGAGGCGTCGGAGATCCCGCGCACCATGCCCGCGAAGAAGGGGTTGCCGATGTCCGCGACGACGACTCCCAGGGTGTGGCTCACCCCGGTCGACATGCTCCGCGCGAGCGCGTTCGCGCGGTACCCGAGCTTCTCGGCCGCCGTGAGCACGCGTTCCTTCAACTCGGGGCTGACGTACCCGTACCCGCCGAGGGTGCGCGCCGCGGTCGCGCGGCCGACGCCGGCCTCGGCGGCACCTCCGAGATCGTCGGTGTCCTCGGCGTCCGCGGCGGGTCGCCCCGGTCTGCTGGCATCGGCTTCCGTACCTCACTTCTCCTGGTCGACGGCTCGCCACATGCTAGACACAGCCGACTGCCGACGGGCCGGCCGTGCCCGAAGGCTCCCTCCACGAAGCACTGTTCGTACGCGGCGTCGGCGCCCTCGCGCAGCGCCTGTTCGATCGTCGTCCGGTGGAGCGGGGTGTCCGCGGACCATCCCTCGCGCACGAGGGAGATCGCGAAGCCGGCGAGGAACGCGTCGCCGCAGCCCATGGTGTCGACGAGCGGCTCCGCGTCCCCCGCCTGCCGCGCGGGTGCCGCGACGCTGCACCGGTCCGTACGGGCGATGGCTCCGTCGACGCCACGGGTGGCGAGCGCCATCCCCGCGCCCCGGTCCACGACGTCCGCCAGGAGCGTGTGCGTCGCGGCCTCGTCGAGGTGTGAGCAGGACAGCAGGACCAGGTCCGCGTACGGGCAGACGCGGTCGAGGTAGGAGGGGGTGCGGTACTCGTCCTCGCTCGACAGGTCGAACATCACGAGGGGGGCGGACGCGGCGAGCCGGGGCAGTTCGCTCTCACCGCGCGCGTACACGCTGGAGTGCACAAGGTCGAACGACGCGACGTACGCAGCCAGTTCGGGGTCGAGCCGGAGCGGTTCCCGTACCGTGACACCGCCGCCGTTCCAGCCGAGGAACACGCGCTCCCCGTCGTCGACACGCAAGGTGGAGAGGCCGGACTCGCCCGCGCGTACGACGCAGTGGTCCATGGCCACCTCCTGGGCACCGATGGACTCCCGCAGGAAGCGCCCGAGGCCGTCGTCGCCGAAGACGCCGAGATAGGCGGCCTCGACGCCCAGCCGTCGGGCGTACACGGCCACGTTGACGCTGTTGCCCCCCGGGTAGTCGATGCCGCGGTCGACGAACCGGTCGACGATGTTGTCGCCGAAGCCGAGGACTCTCATTTGGGTTCTCCTGTACGAGGGGAGGTACGGGGCGGCCGGCTTCGGCAGCGGGTGGACGGGCCGCCTTCGGGTGGGCGGGCCACCACGCCGGGCAGCAGACCGGCCCACCTGGGCTCGGCCCACCTCGGCGCCCGGCCCACCCCAGTTCTCGCCCGGGTCAGTAGTCCATGACGCGGTAGTAGCGCCGCAGGTCCAGCGAGTGGTCGCGCACCCGCTCCAGGTGCTTGCTCACCCTGCCCATCACGGTGTCGAGCACGAGCGGCGCGAGGAGGCCGCGGAACTCGGGGCTGATGCCCTCCAGCGCGTAGTCACGCGTGTCGAAGACCGTCACGTCGCGCGAGATGCGCCGGGCGAAGGCCTCCACGCGGTCGGTCAGCGCCCGCGTCTCGTCCTCCCCCTGGAAGATGATCACGCTCGTGTCCTCTTCGAGCAGTTCGAGGGAGCCGTGGAAGAACTCTGCGCTGTGCACGCGGGTGGTGCGCAGCCACTGCATCTCTTCGAGGATGCACATGGAGTAGAGGTACGTGAATCCCCACAGGTTCCCGCCGCCGACGAGGAAGTGGTAGTCGGTGTCATTGTGGGCCTCGGCGAAGGCGCTCGCCGACGGATCGGCCTGCTTCGCCACGTCGACCATGAGGCGCGGGATGGCGGCCAGCTCGTCGGCGAGCTTCTCGTAGCCCGCGAACTCGCCCCGGCGTGAGAGCAGGCGGCCCATGAAGAGCAGCATCTGGGGGTCGAACGGCCACGCCTTCGGCTCCGACACCAGGGCGACGTCGACGGCCCGGGCGATGGGGGAGTCGGCGTAACCCGTGAAGCCGATCGTGCGGACGCCCTTGGACCGGCAGAACTCGATGGCGCCGAGGCTGTCCTCCGTCGTGCCCGACACGGACGTGAAGACGGCCACCGAACGCTCGCCGAGCGCGGCATCGCCGGAGGCGACCAGCTCTGCGGCGATCACGGCACGCACGGGGAGCGTCGAACTGCGCCGGGCGAGGTGCTCGTACGGCCACATCTGGGCGTAGGTGCCGCCGGCGCCGACGAGGAAGAGATGGTCGAACCCCTCGTCCACGAGGCGGTCGGCGAGCTCTTCGATGCGGGGGCGCAGGGCCACCGTGCTCGCCAGCTGGGAGAGAACTTCCGGCTCGTTGAATCCGAGCATCTTCGGGTCCTTTCGGGGAGGGTGCGGCCGGTGGCGCCGAGCGACCTGATACCGGTATCACGCGGGCCTCACGCTGGCACACGTGATCGGGACCGTCAATACCGTGCGGTCGCAGCAGCCCCCGTACAGCCTGCAACTCGCCGCCTGGCCAGCGGGTTAATGCATGCTCATGGGTCGGACGCCGACGGCATCGTGGCGGCTCGGAGCGGACTCGGGGAAGTTCTCTGTCTCGACTCTGGTACCGGTATCAGAATCTCTGTACAGTCGCCGCACACAAGCGGTCCACGTCACGGATTCCGCGGCGGAACCGAGGTGCCCGGCGGCACCGGCGGTCCCCTCCCGAGCGAAAGGAAGCCCATGCGCGCTCGTGCAACGACGAGATACGCGGCACTCTTTGGGGCCTCGGTGCTCGCCCTCACCGGCTGCTTCACCGGACCGACGCGAGCACCGGCGGCCGACGTCGGCGCCGAGCCGGAGTTCTCCGGCACCCTGAGCGTCCTGACCAA
Source organism: Streptomyces huasconensis (assembly GCA_004010275.1). GTDB lineage: Bacteria > Actinomycetota > Actinomycetes > Streptomycetales > Streptomycetaceae > Streptomyces > Streptomyces huasconensis. The sequence goes on along the minus strand of RBWT01000042.1, from coordinate 24,825 downwards.
GTTCGCGGGGGACCCGCTCAGCCCCTACTTCGAGGACCTCGCCGCCGCCTACGAGCGGAAGCACCCCGGGGTGAAGGTGGAGCTGATCCAGGAGACCGACCAGAGCATCAAGGACAAGACCAAGACGCTCACCGCCTCCGACGCCCTCCCCGACATCTACTTCACCTGGCCGGGGAAGTGGGCCGACAACTTCGTCCGCGGCGGCCGGGCGGCGGACCTCACCGAGGTCATCGGGCCCGGCACCCCGTGGGGGAAGACCTTCGGCAAGTCGTCCCTGTCCGCCTTCGCCCACGACGGCAAGTACTACGGCATACCGCTCTACAACAACGGCAAGTTCCTGGGCTACAACAAGGCGGCGTTCGCCGAGGCCGGCGTCGAGGTCCCGACCACCTTCGACGAGCTGATCGACAGCTGCCCCGACCTGCGCGAGGCCGGATACGAACCCATCGCCTTCGGCAACAAGGACGGCTGGCCCGCGCTCCACTACCTCCAGCAGCTCTTCGCGTACAACGTGCCCGCCACCGTCCGCGAGGCGGACAACCATCCCGGGACGGCGACCTTCGACGACCCGGGGTACCTCACGGCCCTGCGGCAGTTCAAGACCCTCGTCGACGCGTGCACCGACACCCGGGGCGGCACCAACGGCGTCCTGTACACCTCGGCGCAGGAGGCGTTCGCCCGCGGCAAGGCGGCGATGTACTACCAGGAGATCCTGGAGTTCGACAGCACGACCTCGGGCGGGCCCCTCAAGCCGAAGAACCTCGGGATCGTGCCCCTGCCCGCCCCGCGCGGCGCGAAGGGGGACCCGAAGGTGATCGAGGGGGCGCCGGAGGGCTACTTCGTCGACGCGCGGTCGCCGCGCGCGGCCCTCGCCGTCGACTTCATGAAGTTCGTGACCGCACCGAAGAACGCCGCGACCCTCTCCTCCCCGCCGTACGGGCAGCCCAGCACGGTGGTCGGGGCCGTCACCCCGAAGACGTCCAGCGAAGCCGTCTTCGAAGGCATCCAGAAGGTCAACCAGGCACCCGCCCTGGTCGGTTGGCTCGACATGGTCACCGCCCCGGAGGTCGCTGACGCCTGGCTGGCCGGCGGTGAGGCGCTGATCAGCGGCGGCATGTCTCCCGAGAAGGTGATCGAGAGCGTGCGCCGGGCCTCCGAGTCGGCCACGTGAGCCGCGCGGCCGAAGGGAACACGCCGTGCGCACCATGTGCCGACGGGCACTCGGGCTGGCCTGGGTCATACCGGCCCTCGTCGTGCTCGGAGTCTTCGTCTACCTCCCGCTCGTGCAGAATTTCGGGTTCTCCACGCTCACCTGGGACATCTACAGCGGTGAACAGGAGTACGTCGGCCTGGAGAACTACCGCCGGCTCTTCGACGACCCGGTCTTCTGGTCCTCGTTCGCCAACAACCTCTGGTACGCGGTCATCTCCGTCGTGTTCCAGGTCTTCGGCGCCCTGCTGCTCGCCGCGCTCGTCGAGAGCGTGCGCCGCGAACGGTGGCAACGCGCCCTCCGCGCCGTCTACTTCATCCCCTCGGCGATCTCCCTGACCGTCGCGGGCCTGCTCTTCTACTTCGTCTATGAACCCAACATCGGCCTGCTCAACCACGTGCTCGACGCGGTGGGGCTCCGGGAGTTCGCCCAGCCGTGGCTGGGGCAGGAGAGCACGGCGATGTTCGCGGTCATCGCCATGAGCCAGTGGCAGGGCTTCGGGTATTGCACCCTGCTCTTCGCCGTCGCGATCCAGCGCATCCCCTCCGAGCTGTACGAGGCGGCCGCCCTCGACGGCGTCGGCGCCGTCCGCCGCTTCTTCCAGGTGACGCTGCCCCTGGTGCGCGAGATGACCGGCCTGATGACGATGGTGACCGTATCCGGCGCCTTCCAGGTGTTCAACGAGGTCATGGTGATGACCAGCGGCGGCCCGAACAACTCGACCCAGGTGCTCGGCACCTGGCTGTACCGCAGTGGTTTCGTACGCAATGACTTCGGCTCGGCGGCGGCGATCGGCACCGTACTCTTCGTGATCACGCTCACCATCGCCATGGCGCAGCTGTGGGTCACCCGTAGGAAAAGGGTGGAATGGTGACTCGTCTCGGCTTCCTCGGCGTCATCGCGCGCCTGTTCCTGTGGGCCTTCCTGCTCGGCCTGGCGGTGGTCGTGCTCTATCCGCTGCTGTGGATGGTCCTCAACGGCTTCAAGACCAACGCCGAACTCTTCGACAACCCCTTCGCGCTCCCGGACTCCTGGAGCCTCGAGAACTACCGGAAGGCGTGGAACCGCGGGGTCAGCGACTACCTCATGGCCAGTGTGCTCGTCACGGTGACCTCGACGATCGCGACCGTCTTCATCAGCGCCTGGGCGGCATACGGCCTCACCCGGGTGAACATCCCGCTCAACAAGGTGCTCACGGCCGTCATCCTCGGCGGGCTCATGCTCACCCCCACCGTGGCACTGGTACCGCTCGTGCAGATGTTCCAGGGGCTGGGGCTGTACAACAGCTTCTGGGCGCTGCTCATCCTGTACACGGCCTTCCGGGTGCCGTTCACCACCTTCCTCATCCGCGCCTACATGATCGACCTCCCGCGCGAGGTCGACGAGGCGGCCCAGATCGACGGCGCGGGGCGCTGGACCGCCTTCTGGCGGATCATCCTGCCGATGTGCAAGCCGATCATCACCTCCACGGTCCTGCTGCACGTCCTGTTCGCCTGGAACGAATACCTCTTCGCGATGGTGTTCACCAACGGCAGCGACGTCCAGACCCTCCCGGTCGGACTCACCAGCCTCATGAGCAAGCACGGCACGGACTTCCCCGTCGTCTTCGCCGGGATGGCGATCGCCGCGGTCCCGGTGGTGCTGCTCTTCTTCTTCGGCCAGCGCTACATCGTCAAGGGCCTCGCCGACGGCATCGGCAAGTGACCGCACGCCCTCCATGACAGGAGTCCCGTACCCTCATGGCCCTCTCCTCCCGGCAGCTCACCGGGTCCAACTTCGCCTACCAGCACCTGCCGTTCGACACCTTCCTCGACGACGCGGCGGACCTCGGGCGCGAGAAGCTCGAACTGTGGGGCATCGCCCCGCACCTGCACGTCCCGCGGCTCAGTGACGCCGACGCCCGCGGCATCCGCCGCTCCGTCGAGGCGCGCGGACTCACCGCGTACTGCCTCACGCCCGAGCAGGTGATGTACCCGGTCAACGTGGCCTCCCCGGTCGGCTGGCTGCGCGCCGAGAGCATCGCCCTGTTCCGCCGAGCGGCCGAACTGTGCGTCGAACTCGGCGCGGAACTGCTCCTCCTGACCCCCGGGCGCGGATACGAGAACGAGGCCCCGGCAGCCGCCTGGCGCCGCTCCGTCGACGCCATCGGTGAGATCGCCGCGTACGCGGGCTCCCTCGGCGTGGAGTGTGTGCTCGAACCGCTCCAGCGCGTGGAGTCGAACCTGGTCAACGACTCCCGCACCCTCGCGGCCATGCTCGACGAGATCGGCGCGGACCACCTCGGAGCCGTCCTGGACACGGTGACGATGGCCGTCGCCGGGGAGAGCGTCGACGACGCCTTCGACGCGCTCGGCGACCGCGTCCGGCACGTCCACCTCATCGACGGCCGGCCCGCCGGACACCTCGCGTGGGGCGACGGTGAACTGCCCCTGCAGGACTACCTGTCGGCCCTCGACCGGCGCGGCTACGACCGCTGGATGACGTTCGAGCTGTTCGGCGACGGCCGCTACGCGCGCGATCCGCGGACGGCCGTCGAGCAGTGCCACGCGCGGGTCGGCCTCACCTAGCCGCGCCTCAGGGGCGCCTTGTACGCGCCGTGTCCAGCATTGTGGTTGCGTTTTCGGCGTGGAGTGCGCCGGGCGGCGCCCCCGCCCTCCTCGTGCGCGGTCCGGCCGCCGCCCGGGACGGTGCGCGACGGCACTGCGCAGGTCGGGCGCGTCCGCGGCCCCGAACGCCTCCCCACGCCACCCCCTCCCGATTCCGGCCGGGGTGCTCGGCAGGCCGGACAGTGCCCAGGTCAGGCCCCTCGCGGTCTGTTCATATGACTTATGTCCCGCACCTTGCTCGTGCCGCGTACCGCCCCGCTAGCTGGTGACAACGCCGCCGGCCACACGGAAGGCCGACGGCACCGCTCACATCGAGGTGATGACATGAAGAAGACGTACGAGGCTCCGACGCTCGTCCGACTGGGCACGTTCCGTGAGAAGACCGGCCTGCTGCAGCGCAGCGGCAACGACCGTCTCATCCTCAGCAAGAACTGACGGCGGCCGACACGTAACGCGACTCCATGTCAGATATGCATGAGAGCGCGGAACCGGGCCGCGGCGACGCCTGCTTCGCAGTCTTCACCGACTGCGAGGAGGCGGCCGTCGCGGCCCGCTTCTTCCGCCACCCCGGTACCCGCGTCCTGACGCATGCCTCGGGCCGCCCCTGGCTGATCGGCCGGTGGTCCGGCGCGGAGATCACCGTGGCCAGGGCCGGCAGCACGGCACTGGCCGTCGTCGGATGGTGTCCGGCCGACCGGCAGCGACTCGAACGCCGGGCCGCCCGCATGCGCGACATCACCGAACTCGACGCCCTGGCCCGGACCCTGCCGGGCAGCTTCCACCTGGTGGCCGCCCACGACGGGCAGCTCCGGGTGCAGGGCAGCGCCTCCGGGCTGCGGCTGGTCTTCCACGCGCGGATCGGCGGCGTCCACGTGGCCGCGACCAGCGCGGATCTGCTCGCCACCGCCCTCGGCAGCAGGCCGGACACCGGCCGGCTCGCCACCCGCCTCCTGTGGCCCGTACCCCATCCGCTGTACGAGACCTCGGTCTGGGAGGGAGTCGAGGCGGTGTCCCCGGAGGACGCCCTGATCGTCTCCGCCGACGGACACCGCGTCCGCACCTCCCGCTGGTGGCGGCCCCCCGAGCCGACCCGCACCCTCGCGCGGGGCGCCCCGGCCGTCCGCGAGGCGCTGGCCGAAGCCGTGGCCATCCGGACCCGCCCGGGCGGCGTGGTCAGCTGCGACCTGTCCGGCGGCCTGGACTCCACCTCCGTCTGCTTCCTGGCCGCCCGCTCCACCGCCTCCGTGGTGGCGGCGACCTGGCCCGGACGGGACCCCGCCGACACCGACCTCGCCTGGGCCCGGCAGGCGGCGGAGCACCTGCCCAAGGTCGACCACGTCGTCTGGGACGCGGACGCGTCGGCCCTGGTCTACTCGGACCTGCTCGGCATCGACGACCTGCTCGACGAGCCGACGATCGGGGTGATGGACCGCTCACGCGTCCTGCAACACCTGCCGTGGCTGGCCGAACGCGGCAGCCGGGTGCACCTCACCGGCATCGGCGGCGACCACGTCGCCTGGTGCTCGGAGGCGTACTACCACCGACTGCTGCGCACCCGGCCGCTGTTCGCACTGCGCCAGCTGCGGGGCTTTCGCGCCCTGTGGACCTGGCCGCTCGGCGCGACGGCGCGTGCCCTCGCCGACGCCCGTACATACCCGGCCTGGCTGGCCGACTCCGTACGCCACCTGCGCGCACCGATGCCGGCGTCCTCGGTCACCGGCAGCCTCGGCTGGGGGATGTCGCCCCGCCTGTTCCCCTGGATGACCGCCGAGACGGAGCGGCTCGCGCGCCGCGCCCTGCTGGACTCGGCCGCGCTGGCCGAACCGCTGCACTCGGACCGCGGCCTGCACACCGACCTGGAGCTGATCCGCACCTGCACACGCATCATCCGCCAGTGGGAGCGGATGGCGACCCGGGCGGGACTTCCGATGGCGTCGCCCTACCTGGACGACCCGCGTGATCGAGGCGTGCCTCGCGGTCCGGCCCGACGACCGCGTCACGCCGTGGCAGTACAAACCGCTGCTCACCGAGGCGATGCGCGGGGTCGTCCCGGAGGAGTGCCTGCGGCGCGCCAACAAGGCCGAGGCGTCGATGGACGCGTCGGACGGACTGCGCCGCCACCGGGGCGACCTGATGACCCTGTGGACCGACTCCCGGCTGGAGAGCCTGGGCCTGGTGGACGGCGGCGAACTGCGCCGGCTCGCGCAGCGGCCCTCCGCGCCGGGCCTGCGCGACGCGATCCTCTATTCGACCATCGCGTGCGAGGTGTGGCTGCGCGCCCAGGACCGCGCACCCCATCCCGGGCCCACGGTCAGATGACGGAGGACAGCCGCGGCGGCGGACAGCCGTGACAGGAAACAGCACAGCCGTGACCGCACACAGCAGAGAGGCCCGACCTCATGACGCTCCGATTCGGGACCGACGTCTCCACCGCGGAGACGCAGTACGGAACGGTGCTCCTCGACCAACGCACCGGCGACTACTGGGAGTTGAACCCCACGGGCGCCCTGGTGGTGAGAACACTCATGGACGACGGCGACGAGGCGGCCGCCGTCACGGCGCTCGTCGCACAGTTCGCCATCGACCGCGACCGCGCGGAGCGGGACGTGACGGCCCTCGTCAGCGACCTCCGGAACGCGGGGCTGCTCTCATGACCACGCCCAGCGCCCTGGACCGGCCCACCGGAGTCCCCCTCGCCCGGCGCCTGGCCGCCCGCCTCGTTCTCGTCCCCGCGCTGGCCCTGTCGTTCCTGCCGCCGCGCCAGATCCGCGCGTTACTGGAGCGCGTAAGCCGGGGCGCGCGGCCCGCCACCCCCGCGCAGGCCGCCGCGGCCCGGGAGGCGCTGTGCGCGGTCAGCCTGCGCTGCGCGGGGCCGCGCGGCTGCCTCCCGAGGTCGCTCGGGGCGGCCCTGCTGTGCCGGCTGCACGGCACCTGGCCCACCTGGTGCACCGGGGTGCGCAAGGTGCCGCCGTTCTCCGCCCACGCCTGGATCGAGGCCGACGGCCGTCCCGTCGGGGAAGGCGTGCCGGACGACTACTTCGCGCGGCTGGTGACGGTGGCCCCGGCGCGGCGGGCGGAACCGTCAGCGACACGCCGTCGCGGACGACGCCCGGCGGGCACCGGCCCGGACGACCGCGGCACGAAACGGCCGGGGCCTCCCGCGGACCGTACGACGGGGGGCTCCGTCGCCTCCCTGTTCCGTCTGACGGCCGGGCACCGGCCCAGCATCGCCCTGGCGACCGGGCTGACCCTGGCCGCGTCGGCCCTCGGGCTCGCCCAGCCGCTCATCGCCAAGCACGTCGTGGACTCCAGCGCCCGCGGCGAGGTGCTCTGGCCGTTCCTGCTGCTCCTGTCCGGGCTCTTCGCCGCCGAGGCCGCCGCCGGAGCGATCGGCCGCTTCCTGCTGGACCGCATGGGCGAGGGCGTGGTCCGCATGGTGCGGCCACGGGCTCGTCTCGCGGCTGCTGCGGCTGGAAATGCGGGAGATGGACCGGCACCGCCGCGGTGACCTGGTCTCCCGCGTCACCGCCGACACCACCCTGCTGCGGGACGTCGTCTCCCAGGCACTGGTCGACCTGCTCACCGGCTGCCTCGTCTCCGCCGGGGCGCTGCTGCTGATGCTGTGGCTCGACCCGCTGCTGCTGCTCCTGGTCGTGGCGAGCGGTGGCCCTCGCCGCGGCCGTCGTCGCCACGCTCCTCAAGGGCATGCGGGTGGCGTCGGAGCAGATGCAGACCTCCGTGGGCGCCGTCGCCGCCGAACTGGAACGCGCCCTCGGCGCCCTGCCGGTGGTCCGCGTGTACCGCGCCGAGGAACGCGAGGCGCACCGCATCGGCGAGCAGGTTGACTCGGCGTACCGGTCGGGCGTACGGACGGCGAAGCTCGCCGCGGTCATGAGCAGCGCCGTCGAACTGGCGGTCCAGGGTTCCTTCCTGCTCGTCCTGGTCGTCGGCGGCATGCGGGTCGGCAGCGGGGGAGCGGACTCGCTCGGAGACCTGGTCGCCTTCCTGCTGTACGCCTCGTACCTGGTCATGCCTCTGTCGTCGGTGTTCCGCGCCATCGGTCTGATCCAGCGCGGCACGGGCGCCTACCTGCGGATCGACGAAGTCCTCGCCCTCCCCGAGGAGCCCGCGGAGCAGCCCGGCGACAGGGCCCCCGGCACACGCCGCCCCCCGGCTCCCGCGCTCGAAGTGTCCGACCTCCACTTCGCCTACGTCCCGGGACGGCCGGTCCTGCGCGGGGCCGCCTTCACCGTGCCGCACCACGGCCTCGTCGCTCTCGTCGGCCGCTCGGGCGCCGGCAAGAGCACACTCTTCGCCCTGATCGCGCGCCTCTACGACCCCGACGACGGGACCATCCGCTTCGACGGCCGCCCCGCGACGCCCCTGAACCGCCGGCAGTGCCGCGCGGGCATCGCCCTCGTGGACCAGAACACCCACGTACTGGAGGGCACACTCCGCGAGAACATCACGTACGCGGCCCTCGACGCGACGGACGACGACATCCTCCGCGTCGTACGGCTGACCCGGCTCGACCACGTGGTGCGGCGGCTGCCCGGCGGCCTGGACGGCAGACTCGGCGACCACGGCGGCACCCTCTCGGCGGGAGAACGCCAGCGCGTCGCCCTGGCCCGCGCGCTGCTCGCCCGCCCCCGGTCTGCTCCTCCTCGACGAGCACACCTCACACCTGGACGCCGTCAACGAGGCGGCGCTCACCCGGGCGTTGAGCGACGTCAGCCGGGAGTGCGCGGTGCTCGTCATCGCGCACCGCCTCTCCACCGTGCGCCACGCCGACCGCATCGTCGTCCTCGAAGACGGCCGTACGGTGGCGTGCGGCCACCACGACGAACTCCTCGCCCAAAGCCCGGCCTACCGCGAACTGGCCACCACGCACGTCCTGCACAGCGGCGGCCCGGAGAACGGCGAGCGGTGAGCGGTGAGCCACGTCAGGGGTCGGACGGCTTCTCCTTGTCGAAGAGCCAGGTCTTGAACACGTCGGAGAGACCGGCCCCCGATATGTGCTCGCAGAGCGAGATGAAGTCCTGGGTGTCGGCGTTCTTGTGCCGGTACTTCTTGGCCCACTTCCGGAGGATGTCGAAGAAGACCTCGTCGCCGACCTCCTCGCGCACCTTGTGCAGTGTCATGGCGCCTCGGCCGTACACCGGCGGGTCCGACACCTGGCGGCTCCTGGGCGGGTCGCCCGGAGGGAAGTCCCAGATGTGCTTGCTCTCGCGGTGCCGGCCTTCGTAGAAGGAGTCGAAGGTCTCCTGCGCGGTCGGGCCGCCGTGATCCTCCTGCCAGAGCCACTCCGCGTAGGTGGCGAAACCTTCGTTCAGCCACATGTCCTTCCATTGGCGCGGCGTGACCGAGTTGCCGAACCACTGGTGCGCCAGCTCGTGCACCAGCAGCGTGTCCTCGGGCGCCGAGTCGAAGTACGGCTTGGTCTGGGTCTCCAAGGCGTATTCGAGGTCGGGGAGGTGGTCCACGACGGCGCCCACGGAAGAGAAGGGGTACGGGCCGAAGCGCTCGCTCGCCCAGTCGGTGATCTCCGGCACCAGGTCCTGGACGTCGTCGGAGCCCGCGGGTTCGTCCTCGTCCGGGTCGACGGCGACGTAGACGGGCAGGTCGTCGGAGGTCCAGCCCTTGTAGATGTCGAAGTAGCCGACCACCACGCTCGCGAGGTAGCTCGCCATCGGTTCCTTGCCGCGCCAGTGCCTGACGACGCGGTCCCCGGTGTCCTCCTCCTTCTTCAACTCGCCGTTGGCCACCACGTCGTAGGGGTCGCCGTCCTCGTCCTTGGGCACGGAGACCGTGATGTCGTAGGCGGCCTTGTCGGAAGGGTGGTGGTTGCCCGGGAACCAGGCCATGGAACCGGCGGGTTCACCGAGGGCGGTCGAGCCGTCGTCCGTCTCGATCCAGCCCTCGACCGCACCATCGGCGTCCTCGATCATCCGAGGCGTGCCGTCGTACTCGACGGTCGCCTTGAACGTCCGGCCCTTCCGCAGCGGCCGGACGGGCGTCACCGTCAACTCGTCCTTCTTCCGCGCGAATCGGGCCGCCGCGCCGTCCACCGCGGTGCCGCGCACCTTCAGGCCGGTGAAGTCGAGGTTGAAGCGGGTCAGATCCTGGGTGGCGCGGGCGGTGATGACCGCGGTCCCCTTGAGGTGGTTGGTCTCCGGGGTGTAGGCGAGGGTCAAGTCGTAGTGCGCGACGTCGTAGCCGCCGTTCCCCAGTGAGGGGAACAGCGTGTCGCCGACGCCGGGCACGCCCGCCCGGCCCGGTTCCGCCCGACCCGCCGAGGAGCCGCCGCCGTCGCTTGTGCAGCCGGCTCCCGCCATGAGCACCATGCTCAGGAGCACTGCGTACGCGCGCGTCGGCCGGGCCGACCCTGTCGTGCCCCCTGCTCCACCTGTCGTGGCATGGATCATGCTGTCTTCCCCCTGTCTGTCCCCGGTCATCTGATCATGTCGTATCCGGGGTGGGGGGCCGACGAGCTGCTGCGGGCGCCTCCGCCCCGGCCGTGGGCCGGGGCGGAGCGCGAGGAGCACCATGCGGTCGCGTCAGGCGGTGACGCCCGCCTTCGCGGGCTCGGCGGTCACCGTGTCGGTCACCGTGCTGCCCGCCTTCTTCGACGTACGCGACGGGGTTCCGCCCCGGTTGAGGCCCAGCAGTGCCACTGCCACGATCAGGACGAACGCGATCCCGGCGAGGGCGAAGCTCAGCGTGAACTGGCTCTCGGCGGGCAGCGCGGGCGCACCGGCCGGCAGGTGCTCCAGCGTCTTGGACGCCAGCAGGGAGGTGATGATCGCGCTGGCGATCGCGCTGCCGACGGACCGGGAGATGGAGTTGAGGCCGTTGGCGATGCCCGTCTGGTGGTGCGGGACACTGGCCACGATGAGCGCGGGCATCGCGGCGTACCCGAAGCTGATGGCCACGCCGATCAGCATCCCGGCGAGGATGACCGACGCCGAGGTGTCGTGCGCGGCGGTCAGCCAGGTGAAGCCGGCGACACCGAACACGGCTCCCGTGGCGAGGGTGAACCGCGGCCCGATCCGCCCGACCAGCATGCCGCCGAACTGCGAGGCGACCAGCGAGATCACCGTGGTGGGCAGCAGGTATTCGACGGAGGACCGCAGGACCGAGGCCCCGAAGCCGTAGCCGGTGAGCTCCTTCGGCATCTGCACCAGGTAGGCGACGCCGATGAACTGCGAGAACATCGCGAAGCCGAGGAAGAGCCCGGCGAGGTTGGTGAAGAGCACCGGCCGGTGCGCGAACATCCGCATGTCCACCATCGGCTCGCGGACCTTGCGCTCCACCAGCGTCCAGACGGCCGCCATCACGACGGCGCCGCCGAACAAGCCGAGGGTGCGCCCGGAGGTCCAGCCCCACGTGTGTCCCTGCGAGATCGGCAGCAGGAGCAGGACGAGGAGCGCCGCCAACGTCGCCGCCCCGAGCCAGTCGGTCCGGCCGCCCGTCGTGGACCGCGAGGCGGGAACGCGCAGCAGGACACCCGCGAGGGCCACCACGGCGAGACCGGCCGCGAGCCAGAACACCCGGTGGTAGTCGGGGTCGGAGCCCTGGGTGAGCAGGCCCGCCGCGACGAGCGCGAGGCCGCTGCCGACCGCGAGCGTGCCGCTGACCATCGCCATCGCGCCGTGCAGTTTCGCCGGGGGCATCTGCTCCCGCAGCACGGACAGGGCCAGCGGGAAGATCGCGGTGGCCGCGCCCTGGAGCACGCGGCCGACGATGAGCCACAGGAGCGAACTGGTCGTGGCGGCCAGGACCGATCCGGCGATCATCAGCAGCAGGACGCCGACCAGGGTGGGCTTCTTGCCGTGCATGTCGCCGAAGCGGCCGAGAAGCGGGGTGAAGACCGCGGCGGACAGCAGGGTCGCCGTGGTGACCCAGCTGACGTTCGCGGTGGAGGTGCCGAGGTCGCCCTGGATGATGCTCATGATCGGCACGACGAGGGTCTGCATCATCGAGACGATCATGGCGGCGAGGCCGAGGACCAGGACGAGCGAGGTGTCTCCTGCGGGGCGTTTATGCGCCGCGCGAGCTGTGGATGTCACGGGATTACTTCCATGGGGTCGAGCGTGGGGGAGGGCGCCTCGTTCGGGACGAGGCGGGAGGGTGAGGCCCGAACCTGGAAGGTGAAGAACCTTGAAGGTTGACTACCTCAAGCAACTCGTTAGAGGTAAACATCGAAAGTTGAAGTCGTCAAGTTCCGAGTTACGCTGGTGCCATGCCCGAAACACCCGACGTGCGCCCCGACGCGTCCCATGCCCCGCTGCTCGACGCCCTGTGGACCTCCATGGCGGGCCTCTACGGAGACCTGACCGCGGCCGCCGCGGCGCAGGGCCTCACCTACAGCCAGGCCAAGGCGCTGAACGTGCTCCGGCAGGGCGGTCCGGCCCCGATGCGGGTGCTGGCCGCGTCGTTCCGCTGCGACGCCTCGAACATGACCGGGATCATCGACCGCCTGGAGAGCCGCGGCCTGGTCCGCCGCGAGCCGAGCGCGACGGACCGGCGGGTGAAGAACGTCGTCCTCTCCGAGGAGGGGGTGGCGGCGATCGAACGCATCCGCGCCGGCATGCACCTCACCCACCGGGCACTCGACGCACTCAGCGAGGAGGAGCGGGCCACCCTCCAGGACCTGCTCGCCCGCCTCTCGCCGGACGCGGACGCCGCTCCCCGGGCGTCAAAGGCACCTTGAGGTTCCCCAGGCACTAAAAAGTGCGTTCTTCCACGTCAGCGCCGACTCTCCTACGGTTTCCCAGTAACCACAGGAGAGCACGAACGCAGCACGAGGAGGCGGGAACCATGGCCATCACCCTGGTGGACCCCAGCGGATTGCCGAAGATCGACGCCTATCGCCAGGTGTCGTCGCGACCGGATCGAGGCTGGTCTTCATCGCCGGGCAGGTCGCCTGGGACGCCGAGGGGGCCACGGTCGGCGAAGGCGACCTCGCGGCCCAGGTCGAACAGTGCTACCTCAACATCGGCACCGCCCTGGCGGAGATCGGCGCCTCCTTCGACGACGTGGCGAAACTGACCGTCTACGACGTCGACTGGACCCAGACAAGATGCCGCTGTTCCTGGCGGGGGCCGCGCGGGCGGCCGAGAAGCTGGGGGTCACGCCGGTGCCGCCGGGCACACTGCTGGGCGTCGCGGCACTGGCGCCCCCGGCCTGCTGGTCGAGATCGAGGCCGCCGCGGTCCTCGACTGAGCGGCGCCGGCGGCCGTCGCGGCCGGAGTCATCCGCCCGCGACGTCCTCGGTCTCCGCGGTCTCCGGAGTCTCCGCGGCCTCCTCGGCCTCCCACCGGAGCAAGTCCCCCGGCTGGCAGTCCAGCACCTCGCAGAGCGCGGCGAGCGTCGTGAAGCGCACCGCCTTGGCGCGGCCGTTCTTCAGCACCGCCAGGTTGGCCGGTGTGATCCCGACGCGCTCCGCGAGTTCGCCCACGGACATCTTCCGCCGGGCCAGCGTCACGTCGATGTCGACCGCGATCGGCATCAGATCACCTCGTCGAGCTCGGCCCGCATGCGGTGCGCCTCGACGTCACGCGCGACGGCCTGGGCGAGCAGCATCCGCAGCACGAGCACGATGAGCGCGACCCCCAGGACCGCCACGCCGACCCCGCCCACCAGCAGGACCACACCCGGCGCGACGGCCTCGCCGGGTGCCAGGACCACCCCGAGTGCGAACACCAGCAGGGCGGCCGCCACGAAGGCCCCGGTCACGACATCCACGTACCGGAACGAGGCGTGGGAGAACACCGTGCCGCGCCGCATCATCGTCACGAGCCGCCATACGCAGACCATGACGACCTCGGCCGCGACGAAGCCGAGCAGCACGATGACGACGACCGGGACGCCTCGGGACGCCAGGTCACCGTCCGAGCCCCGCAGGTCGGCGGCGAGGAGCGGCACCAGCACCGCCTGGACGAACACCGAACCGGCCAGCAGCGCCACCAGCACGACGCGCACGCGCCCACCGTCAGCTTTCCCATCACCGCTCCTTCGATCGATACACGATGGGAATGTATCGAAAGTCGATAGGTGCGGCAAGGGGTGCGACGGTGGCCGCGTCACGGCGCCTGGGTCCGACGGGCGCACTCCGCGACCATGGCGCCCAGGCTGCCCGTACGTTCCAGGAGCTCCCGCTGGACGCGGGCCCCGGTGCCGTGCTCCAGCAGGCTCATCGCCGTCTTGCGGGCCATGTCGAGGTCGCCCGATTCCTCGAGGGCGTCCCGCACGTGGTCCAGGAGCGCGGTCACCGCCTCCTCGCAGGGGACGGGGCGCATGGTCACCGGGTGCAGCAGGTCGTCGTCCAGGCCGGACCGCGCCGCCCGCCACCCGGCCAGCCGCAGCAGGCTCACGCCGTGCCCCAGCGGCCGGCGCCCCGCCTTCCACTCCCGTGCGGCCGTCTCGACGAGGGCCCGCGCGAGGGTCGCCACCAGGACGGTCGTGGAGGCGTCCAGGCACACATCGGCGACGCGGATCTCGACGGTGGGGTAGCGGTGGGACAGCCGGGCGTCGAAGTAGACCATCCCCCGGTCGCCCAGGACGCCGGTGGCCACCATGGCGCTCACCCGCTCCTCGTACCGCTCGGCGGAGCCGAAGAGGTCGGTGGGCCCCGACATGGGCCAGCGCCCCCACACCCGGCTGCGGTAGCTGCTGTACAGGGTGTCGTTCCCGTGCCAGAACGGCGAGTTGGAGCTCAGCGCCACCAGGACCGGCAGCCACGGGCCGATCCGGTCGATCACGGCCACGCCTTCCTCGTCCGACTCGACCGAGACGTGGACGTGGCAGCCGCAGGTCAGCTGCTCCTGCGTGGTGAGGCCGAACTGTTCCTCCATCCACTGGTAGCGCTTGCCCACGTTGATCGAGGGGCTGACCGGCGAGGGGGGAGGTGGCGAGGGCGGCGACCCCCGCTCCCAGGTCACCCGCGTGCCGCGCCGCCACCGAGCGCCACCGGACGATCTCCTGCATGAGGTCGTCCATGCTGGTCCGCGGCTGGGTGGCGAATTCCAGCTGCTGGCCGGTCAGCTCCTTCTCGAACGTCTCTTCCTCGGGGTCGCGGTAGTCGTTCGCCTGCCGCTCGGCGCCCGCGGACGTCTCGGCGATGTCCTTGGCCGCTCGTGCCAGAACCGCCGAGGACAGGGCCCGGGGCTCGCCACTCTCACGATCGACGAGGAGGAGCTCCTCCTCCACTCCTACGGTGCGCAAGCGACGCCGCCTCTCACTCATGGCTTCTTCCGGCTTCTTCCGTGGCTTTTCTCGGACGGCGGATGCCGTCGTGGTCATCCCTGTACCCGCATGTGGCGTTCGCAGCGCCTTCCGTGGCTGCGAAAACCGTCGGAGGTTTCAGCGGAGCCATTTCGGCAAACCGATGCACTATGGTGCAAATCGGCTACACAATGATGACTGAGCAAGCCGGGCCCCGCGCCCTGGTCGACGATGTGGTCGCCGCCGAGCAGGCGGGATTCGACTTCTCCGTCACCTCGGACCACTACTTCCCGTGGCTGGAGTCCCAGGGTCACTCACCGTACGCCTGGAGCGTGCTCGGTGCCGCGGCGCAGGCCACCTCGCGGATTCCGCTCATGACGTACGTCACCTGCCCGACGGTCCGCTACCACCCGGCCGTGGTGGCGCAGAAGGCCGCGACGATGCAGCTGCTCTCCGAGGGCCGCTTCCGGCTCGGCCTCGGCTCGGGCGAGAACCTCAACGAGCACGTCGTCGGCGCCGGTTGGCCCTCCCCGCAGACCCGCCTGGAGATGCTGGAGGAGGCGATCGAGATCATCCGCGCCCTCTTCTCCGGGAACAACGTCAACCACCAGGGCACCCACTTCGACGTGGCGAACGCCCGCCTGTGGGACCTGCCGGACGAGCTGCCGCCCATCGGCGTCGCGGTCTCCGGGAAGCGCTCCTGCGCCCTGGCCGGACGCCTCGCCGACCTGGTCATCGCCACCGAGCCCAAGGCCGAGCTGCTCGAATCCTTCGACCGGCACGGCGGCAGCGGCAAGCCGCGCGTGGGTCAGCTCCCCGTCTGCTACGACCCCGACAAGGACGCCGCGGTGGCCCGCGCCCACGACCAGTTCCGCTGGTCCATGGGCGGCTGGCCGGTCAACTCCGAACTGCCGGGGCCCTCGGGCTTCGCGGGCGCCACGCAGTTCGTCACCGAGCAGGACATCGCGGAACAGATCCCCTGCGGCGACAACGTCGACGACTTCGTCGAGGCCGTACGCCCCTACGCCGAGGCCGGCTTCACGGAGATCGCCCTCGTCCAGGTGGGCGGCGACCATCAGCGTCCCTTCATCGAGTGGGCCGAGAAGAACCTCCTGCCCGCCCTGCGCGAACTGTGACCCGCCGGGTACCCGTCGCAACACCGGGTACCCGCGCCCCGTCAGCCATCAGCGACACCACCGGAGAGAGTCAGCGTGAACGACACACCGAACCCCGCTTCCCCCACCCAGCACCCCGACTCCGACCTGGTACAAGTCGCGCTCGACGACTGCTCACCGGCCGACGCGGACACCGTTTTCAGCGTGCTGAACGAACACTTCCCGTCCGACCGCGGCTACGACGCGCCCCACCAGACGGCCGAGACCCGGCCCGCCGTCTGGACCGGCGTCTTCTGCGCCTCGCACACCCCGGAATCCATCCCCGGCGTCCTCCTCGCGGGCTCCGTCACCGCCGACCTGCAGGGCGGCCCCGTCGCGGTGAACAGGGTGCGCGCGGCGCTCGAATCAGCCTTCGAAGCGAAGGTCACCGGGACCGTCTCCGGTGACCAGGAGGTCCAGACGCAGATGCGCCTGCGGGGCGCGGAGCGCGGGGAGCCCCGCGAGAAGGCGTGAGCGGGCCGCGCCCCCGCGGCGACCAGGGGGCGCCTGAAACTGGTTGATCCAGAGGGGTCCCGGCGCTTGCCGGGGCCCCTCGATCGGGCGGACCCCCGCGTGTCGGACTGACAAGTGCCGCCGCGCCCGGAGGCGTGCGGGCATCGTGGCGGGAGGCTTTCGCAGGCCGCGCGGATCATCGCCGGTGGCGGCAGCCGGTCGACCAGTCGCCGTGAAGGGGGCACAGCTCGTGCGTGCGCTGAGGTCGGGGCTGCTCGCGGTGGCGTCGCTCGGCTGCGTGGCGCCTGCCCCGGGGACCCGCGACGAACTGGAGCACTCCTCCGAGCTGCCCGGCGCGCGGGCCCTGCCCGAGGCCGGCCTGCCCCTGACCGACCGCGACACGCTCTTCCTGTCGTCCGTCCCCGGCGGCTGGAAGGTCACCGCGGCCGGGTGCACGCCGCGCCCCGAGAGGCCGTATCAGTGTCGGATCAAGGGCGGTTGACGGATGCGGACCTTGTTCACCGCGTATCTGCTCATGGTGTTCGGCGGGCTCGTCTACTGCGTGGCGCTGGGAGTGCTGCAGCGATGACCCGCGACCGGAGCCAGGACCGGAACTTCTGCGGGACAACGGACTGACCCTGGCGTTCGGCACCGGCTTTCTCCTGAGCCCGGCCGGACAGGAGCCGGTGGGCTCAGCCCACGGCGCGACCCGCGTCGAGGGCTGAGCGGACGGACGAACGGCTCACGCCGCCGGGGCGTCCGAACCGGGCGCTCCCGGCAGCGGCGCACGCAGCGCGCTGCGCCCCCGCCGCCAGTCGTCCAGGAGACGCGCGCCGAGGCGGTCCTCCAGGAAGCCGGTGGCCCGGACACCGAAGGCGACATCGGCGTCGAGCGCGGGCTCCGCGCTCAGGAGCCCGCCCACCACATCACGGCGCACCACCTGCTCGTGCACGGCGTCCGCCTCCACATGCTCGTCGTAGAACCGCTGGGCGGCAGGCCCCGCACCGGCCCGGCGCAACGCGTTGGCCAGCCGCCGCGAACCGGGCGAGGAGGTCACCTCGACGGACGCGAAGTGCCCGACCAGCGCGCCGCGCAGGGCGCGGTGCAGACCGAAGAGCGACATGAGGTTGACCGAGGCGAGGGCCTCGGCGGGGACCGCGTCGACGTAGTGGCCGTACGCCGTCTCCAGGCCCAGATCGGCCATGAGGTCGGCGAAGAGCCGGGCGTGGATCTCCTCCGGCCGCCCCGCGCCGAACTCGTCGTACTCGATCGCCACCATGGCCGCCTTGGCCCGGCCGTGCAGCCGGGGGATGACCCAGGCGTGCGGATCGGCCTCCTTCAGGTGGTAGAGGGAACGCAGCGCCGCGTACTCCCTGAGCTGCCACAGCTCTCCGTCGCGCTGAAGGTGGTGGCTGACGCTCGACTCGTCGTGCCCGACCGGCTCCACCAGCAGCGCCGCCAGGGCCTCTTCGGCGCTCTGGTCCGACGGCACGTCGGCGCGCAGGGCCTGAAGGAACCGCTGCTCCAGCGTGTGCCGCAGGGTCAGCAGCCGAGGGTCCCACTCCCGCTCGTCGGGCACACCCTGAAAGCCCTGGTAGTGGAGTTCGTACAGGATGTAGAGGGCGAGCTGGAGGTCGTCCCCGTACGGGTCGGCGCGCTCCGCCTGCTGCTCTCGCGGCGGCGCGACGGGCCCGTCGTACAGCAGCGCGGCGGCGACGGCGTCGGACAGATCGCCGCGCGGGGCCGGGAGTTCGGGGCTGAGGAGGCGGGACTCGACGAAGACCGTCATGACGAGGCCTCCGTTTCCTGCTGACCGGCTGTACGTGCCCGCCCGCCGTCCGGCTTCACCCGGCGGCGGTGGCTGGTGTCGCACCAGGGGTACGTACGGCTGCGGCGGCACGTGCAGATCGCCACGGCGAAGCGTCGCGAGGCATGGACGGTGCCGTCGTCACCGACGACCTCGACCGGGCCCTCCACCAGGAGCGGCCCCTCGGGGTCGATCGTGACGCGGCGCGGCTGTTCAGCGGAGTTCGGCACGGACGACCACCAGCTCCTCCCGGTTCTCGTCGTCCCGCAGGAGACCGCGTCGGCGCAGCCAGGTGCGGCGGGAGCGCAGCACGGGCCCGAACGGGATGAACTCCCGGTCGGTGACCTCGGCTTGCATGCCCAGCCCCGCGAGCCGCTCGAGCGTCGCGTCCGCGTCGCACAGCGCGGAGTGCACCATCAGCAGGACGCCACCGGGACGCAGGGCGCGGGGCGCGGCGTCGCAGACGTGGTCCACGAGGGTGCGCCCGGCGGGGCCGCCGTCCCATGCCCGCGCCGCGCCGCGCCGGGGGAGCGGCGAGGGGGAGGGCACGTAGGGCGGGTTGCTGACCAGCAGGTCGTAGGGGCCCTTGGGCAGCGCGGCCCGCAGATCGCCGTGGCGCACGGTCACCGACTGCCCGGACAGGCGTGCGTTGAGCCGCGCGGTCAGCACCGCCCGCGTGACGTCGACGGCGGTGACGTCTGCGCCCCGCCGGGCCGCCGCGACGGCGAGCGCCCCGGTGCCGGTGCCCAGGTCCAGGACGGAAGTGCCCTCGTCGATGCCCTCGCGGTGCAGGGCACGGGTCAGGAGTTCGGTGTCGTACTGCGGTGCGTACACACCGGGCGGGGCGAGCAGATGGGCCGGACGGACCGGCGGCGGCATCGACGTCCGCGTCTGCGTGGTCATGCGGCATCTCCCGTCTGTGGGAACTCCACGAGGGGCGTTCCTCCCTCCACACTCCGCCGGTTCGTCGTCGGTCACCACTTGAGATCTCACAGGTAGTGACGTGTCACGAACAGTGCGGATGGCTTCCTGTGTCTGTCCTGCCCCAGGGTGCCCGCCCGGCTGTGATCCACACCTGGCCGGTGGCCGCGTGTGCGCCGGTCAGCCCGCCGACGTGTGCCGGTGCCGCGCCCAGGCGGGCAGCACGAACCAGCACAGCAGGTACCAGGCGACGACACCGGCCACCAGCCACGGCACGACGGTGTTGTCGGTGGCGATCCGCAACACCAGCAGCAGCGCCGCCGTCGACGTGCCGAGCAGCAGGATCAGGCCGGCGAAAGTCAGCCGGGACGCCCACACCACCGCCTGCGGCTTGATCCGGCGGCCCGAGACGATGCGGTGGAAGGAGACGGGGGCGATGAGCGCTCCGGTCGCGGTCGAACCGAGGAGCACGGTCACCACGTAAATCGTCTGGTCGGTGTCGCCCAGCTCCGCGTAGCGCGGTGTGAAGACCACGGTGAGGAGGAAGCCGAACAGGATCTGCACCCCGGTCTGGGCCACCCGCACTTCCTGGATCAGCTCGGTCCAGCGGCGGTCGGCGCGCTCGCTCTCCGTCTCGCGGCGGTCGTCGTCCGTGTGTCCCGTTCCCGCCCCGTCCGGGGGCTTCCCGTGCGACGTGTTCACGCCGCCGAGTCTGCCGACGAACCACGGAAACAACAATTCGGGGCGATGACCTGCCCGATGCTGATTCGACTGGGCGAGTCGGGGCAGGCGGGGCCTGAGTGACCATGGAACTTGAACCTCAGGAGGCCCTCGTGCTGCTGGCACACCCCGCCGTGCTGGAAGACCTCGTGGAGCGCTACAAGGCCCTGGCGGTGCTCCGCGCCGACCAGGGGAGCGAGGCGGCGCGCCAGGAGTTCGAGGACGTGGCGTACAGCCTGTGCCTGGCCACCGGCACCAGCGACGTCGACGCGGCGCTCGTGGCCGCCAGCCACCGGCTGCCGGGAGCCAGGACGACGGACGATTCGCTGCTGTCCGCCTCGTCCTGACCGCGACCCGCCTCGTTCTGACCGCGTCCCGGCTCGTCCCGGCTCTTCCCGGCTCGTCCCGGCCGCGTGCTCTACTCGGCCGGGCCGTGCCAGACCGTCGTGGCGTTGCAGAACTCGCGGATGCCGTGGCCCGAGAGTTCCCGGCCGTAGCCGGAGCGCTTGACGCCGCCGAACGGCAGGCCGGGGTGGGAGGCGGTCATGCCGTTGAAGAAGACGCCGCCCGCCTGGAGGTCCCGTACGCAGCGCGCGATGTCCGCGTCGTCACGGGTCCACACGTTTGAACTCAGCCCGAACGGCGTGTCGTTGGCGAGCGCCACCGCCTCGTCCAGGTCCGCCACGCGGTAGAGCGTGGCCACCGGGCCGAACGTCTCCTCGCGGTGGATGCGCATCCGCGGAGTGATGTCCGCGAGGACGGTGGGGGCGTAGAACCAGCCCCGCTCCTGCTCCTTGGGGCGCTGCCCGCCGCAGAGCGCGGTCGCGCCGTGGCCGAGGGCGTCGTCGACGAGTTCCTCCAGGTCGGCGCGGCCCCGCTCGCTGGAGAGCGGGCCTACGTCGGTCTCCTCGTCCAGCGGGTCGCCGACCGTCAACTCCCGCATCCCGGCGACGAATCGGTCCCGGAAGGCGTCGTAGACGTCGGCGTGCACGATGAAGCGCTTGGCGGCGATGCAGGACTGGCCGTTGTTCTGCACCCGGGCGGTCACCGCGGTCCGCGCGGCGCGCTCGACGTCGGCACTCGGCAGCACCAGGTAGGGGTCGCTGCCGCCCAGTTCCAGGACGGTCTTCTTGATCTCGTCGCCCGCCACGAACGCCACCGCGCGGCCCGCGGGCTCGCTGCCGGTCAGTGTCGCGGCGGCCACCCGGTCGTCCCGCAGGATGTCCTCGATGGCGTCCGAGCCGACGAGCAGGGTCTGGAAGCAGCCCTCCGGGTAACCGGCGCGGCGGAAGAGATCCTCCAGGTAGAGGGCTGTCCGCGGCACGTTCGAGGCGTGCTTGAGCAGGCCGACGTTGCCCGCCATGAGCGCGGGCGCCGCGAAGCGCACGACCTGCCAGAGCGGGAAGTTCCACGGCATCACGGCGAGTACGACCCCGAGCGGGCGGTAGTGGACGACCGCCCGGGACGCCCCGGAGTCCGTCACGTCGGCCTGCGCCGGGTGCTCGTCCGCGAGGAGGCCCTCGGCGTGGTCGGCGTACCAGCGCATGGCCTTGACGCACTTCGCCGCCTCGGCCCGGGCGGCTGTGATCGGCTTGCCCATCTCCGTGGTCATGGTGAGGGCGACGCTGTCGGTGTCCTCCTCCAGCAGGTCGGCGGCCCGGTGGAGCAGTCGTGAGCGTTCCCCGAAGCCGGTGGTGCGGTGGTGGCCGTACGCGGCGTGGGCCGCCGCCAGCCGGCGTTCGATCTCCGCGGGCGCGATCGGCTCGAAGGTTTCGAGGGTCTCGCCGGTGGCGGGGTTGACCGTGGCGATGGGCATGCCGTTCCTCCTCGGCCCGGGGCGCCTGGCGCGGCCCGGCTGGTGCGGTGGGGCGGGCGGGGGCGGCGGCCGGGGTGCGCGCCGCTCCGTGATTCCGGCCGCGGCCGGCGTCCCTGCCCCGGGTGTCCGGCTGCCGTCGGCCGCCCATCACCATCAGCGGGTCGAACATCACGATCACGCGCGCGAGGAGCAGGAAGGCGAGCGGGCCGATCATCATCGGGGCGAGGATCTCGGCGGGCGAGTCACCGGGCAGCGCCGTGTCGGGGCCGTGCAGATGGACGCTGAGGGCCGCCATCCCGGTGTAGTGCATGCCGCTGACCGCCAGCCCCATGACGAGGCTCGCGCCGAGGCTCCACAGGAAACCCCTGACCTGACCGGCCGCCCAGAGCGCGGCGGTGGCGGCCGCCATGGCGATCACCACGGACGCGGCGACGGTGAGCGTGTTGTACTCCAGCGTCCCGCGAAGACGTATACCGGCCATTCCCAGGTAGTGCATCGAGGCCACACCGAGGCCTGTGATCGTCCCGCCGGTGAACAGGGCGGTGCCGGTCGCGCCGCGGTAGCCGACGATGAAGATGCCGATGCCGACCATGACGATGGCCACGGCGAGACTCGCGAAGGTCAGCGCCTTGTCGTAGTGGATCGGCGCCTCCTTGACGGTGAAGCCCATCATCGCCACGAAGTGCATGGTCCAGATGCCGGAGCCGATCGCGGCCGAGCCGAGCGCGAGCCAGCCGGGCCGCCAGGAGTGGGTCACGAGCAGCGATCTGGTCGTGCAGCGCAGCCCGAGCGCTCCTCCGAGGCAGGCCATGACGTAGGCCACCACCGGGGTGACGACTCCGTAGCTGAACCCGTCGACCGTGCCCTGCATGCGCGGTAGCCCTTCCGCCTGTCGTGCCCAAATGCCGTGGAACGCCCTGTGCACCCCCTACCGTCGGCCATCTGTACAGACCGTTGGTCGAGGCTGAGAGTAAAGCTCAATTTGGACGTCCGAACGATTTTCCGGCAAAGAAGCGCGTTACCCGCGCGCGGGGTCCTCGACCGTGGTGACTTCGTTCAACCTGTGGCCATCCTGCACCTGTTTGTCGTTGGCCGTGGACTGTCACTCTCGACCGGTCCGCGATCTCAACGACGCGAGGAGTACCCGTGTACGCACGCGCTGCCGCTGCCGCCACCGCCGCCCTTCTGGGAGCCGGTGCACTCGTCCTCCCCACCGCCCCCGCCGCCGCGCGGACCCCGGCGGCGCCGGCCACCGGCGACCACGACAGACCGCTGGTGGTGGCCCACCGCGGCGCCTCCGCCTACGCCCCGGAGAACACCCTGGCGGCCATCGACAAGGCGCGCGACATGGGGTTCCGCTGGGTGGAGAACGACGTCCAGCGCACCAAGGACGGTGAGCTGGTGATCATGCACGACGACAACCTGAAGCGGACGACGAACGTGGAGGAGGTCTTCCCCGGCCGCTCCCCGTGGAAGGTCAAGGACTTCACTGCGGCCGAGATCGCGAAGCTCGACGCGGGCAGCTGGTTCAGCCCGAAGTACGCGGGTGAGCGCGTGCCGACCCTGGCGCAGTACATGCGCCGGGTCTCGCGCAACCACCAGAAGCTCGTCTTCGAGTTCAAGAAGCCCGAGCTCTACCCGGGCATCGAGAAGCAGGGCCTGCGGGTGCTCCGCGAGACGGGCTGGCTCGACAAGCACCACGTCAAGAGCAAGCTCGTCATCCAGAGCTTCAGCGCCGACAGCGTGAAGACCGTGCACAAGCTGCGGCCCGATGTGAAGACGGGCTTCCTCGGCACCCCCTCGATCGCCGACCTGCCCGCGTACGCGGAGTTCTCCGACCAGATCAACTCGACGCACACCTCCATCTCGACCGCGTACGTCGCCGCGATCCACGCGTTCAAGGGGCCGCACGGCAAGCCTCTGGAGATCTTCACCTGGACCGTCAACGACGCGGCGAACGCGCGCCGCGCCGCCAGCTTCGGTGTGGACGGGATCATCACCAACACGCCCGATGTCGTACGCAAGGCGCTGCGCGACCACTGACGCGACGCGTTGCCCGCGGCTGACGTGGCCGCGTTGTCAGTGGCCGGTCGTACGGTGGTCCGCATGAACGCCAATGCGGAGGAGCGGGGCCGGGGGCCGAGTGCGGACCCGGGTGGGGAGCCGGACGCGGGCCGGGGGGCGGAGCGACGGCAGGCCGTGTGGGCCGTCGTCGAAAGCGACATCGGCCCGCTGCTCCTCGCCGCCACCGGCACCGGTCTTGTCACCGTGGCCTTCCACGCCGCGACGACGTGCTCGACACGACCGTGGACCGCTCGGCTCCCGGCTGGGGGCCGGAGCCGGTGCGGGCACCGGGGTCACCGCTGCTCGCCGAGCCGATACGGCAGCTCGCGGCCTACTTCGCGGGCGAGCGCCGGGCTTTCGAGCTGCCGCTGGACTGGTCGCTGATCTCCGGTTTCAACCGCCAGGTGCTGCGCGAGCTGGCCTCCGGGGTGCCGTTCGGCACGGTGGTGGGCTACGGCGACCTGGCCCGCCGCGTCGGGCAGCCGGGCGCCGCCCAGGCCGTCGGCATCGCCATGGGAGCCAATCCCCTGCCGGTCGTGGTGCCGTGCCACCGCGTGGTGGAGAGCGACGGAGGCATCGGCGGCTTCGGCGGTGGCCTGGAGACCAAGCGGCAACTGCTCGCGCTGGAGGGGGTGCTGCCGCAGCCGCTGTTCTGAGGTCACCGTGTGTCGGGGTCGCCTTGTGGTTCCGGGTAACTCTGCGCTGGGTCCGCGTCTCGTGCCTCTCGTCCGCGTCCCGTGTCCGGCGTCCGTGTCCGGCGTCCGTGCCTCGCGTCCCGTGCCCCCGCGTCTCGTGCCCCCCGCGTCTCGTGCCCCCGCGTCCGCGTCCCCGCGCCCTCGCGTCCTCGT
>RBWT01000424.1 GCA_004010275.1 Streptomyces huasconensis | reverse complement strand
GGCGGCGGGGGCCTCGGCGGCCGGAGCCTCGGCGGCGTCCTCGGCCGGCTTCTCGTCAGCCTTGGGGGCCTTGGGAGCCTCGGCGTCGTCGGCCTTCTTCTCGCCCTCGAGCAGGTCGCGCTCCCACTCGGCGAGCGGCTCGCCGGCGGCCTTCTCGCCCGGCTTCGAGTCACCGGTGGCGGCACCGGAACGGGCGATGAGGCCCTCGGCGACGGCGTCGGCGATCACGCGGGTGAGCAGCGTGACGGAGCGGATCGCGTCGTCGTTGCCGGGGATCTTGTAGTCGACCTCGTCGGGGTCGCAGTTGGTGTCGAGGATGGCGACGACCGGGATGTTGAGCTTCCGGGCCTCACCGACCGCGATGTGCTCCTTCTTGGTGTCCACGATCCAGACGGCGCTGGGCACCTTGGACATCTCGCGGATACCACCGAGGGTCTTCTCCAGCTTGGCCTTCTCGCGCGAGAGCACGAGAAGCTCCTTCTTGGTGAGACCGGAGGCGGCGACGTCCTCGAAGTCGATCTGCTCGAGCTCCTTGAGGCGCTGCAGACGCTTGTAGACGGTCGAGAAGTTGGTGAGCATGCCGCCCAGCCAGCGCTGGTTGACGTAGGGCATGCCGACGCGGGTGGCCTGCTCGGCGATGGCCTCCTGCGCCTGCTTCTTCGTGCCGACGAACATGACCGTGCCGCCGTGGGCGACGGTCTCCTTGACGAACTCGTAGGCGCGGTCGATGTACGACAGCGACTGGAGCAGGTCGATGATGTAGATGCCGTTGCGCTCGGTGAAGATGAAGCGCTTCATCTTCGGGTTCCAGCGACGGGTCTGGTGACCGAAGTGGACGCCGCTTTCCAGCAGCTCCCGCATCGTGACGACGGCCATGGCCGTTCTCCTTGAGATTCTCGGTTGTGCCGCGTGTGCCGGACGGCACTCGCGCCTGACGCCCGCTGTGCGCCTTGCCACGAAGGACCGAGGGGCGCTGACATCGGCCTGTGATGGCCTGATGTCGGGGCGTGCGAAGTCGACCCGGTGACCCGGATCGCCACAAGAAGTGTACGGGACCCGCGGGGCGCGGTGACGCCGCTGCCCGTGACCTGGCGACGGAGCCGTGCGCCGCGCTTCCGGGCCGCCATGGGATCGGGCCGCCCTGTCCCTCACACGGGTGACGGAGGTATCCACAACCGGCCGGTACTCCCCAGATCCGGACCATGATCCCTACGGATCGCCGGGATGCGGGACGGTTCTTGCATGCGCCTGGAACTGCTCCTGACGACGCTGGCCACGCTGCTGGCGACCGCCCT
>RBWT01000423.1 GCA_004010275.1 Streptomyces huasconensis | reverse complement strand
GTGAGCGTACGGAGGGGCAGCGGGCGAGGGTGGCGGGTGAGCGTACGGAGGGGCAGCGGGCGAGGGTGGCGGCGGCGGTGCGAACGGGTCGGGGGGAGGGCCCGCCGGGAAGGGCGTCTCGGTCATGCCCTTCAGCATTGCGGCCCCGATGGGCCAGGGCGTCGGCCGTCGGCAGGATCGCGCTCTCCACCCTTGGATAGAGCCGGGGCGGACCGGGTGAGCGGGCCGGTACGCAGCCGGGTCCTGGGGCCGCGGCCCGGGCGAAGGCCGCCGCGGTACCACCCCTCCGTATCATCGGAGCCCATATGGAGGGGATACGTAACTGGCTGCTGCCCGCCCTGTTGCCGATCCAGCAGCTGGCCTACTGGCCGGGGCGCGCGCTGCGGGACGGGGACCAGATCGGCGCCGCGCAGCTCACGGCGGCGCTGATCGTCGCGGTCGTCGTCACCTGCGGGGCTCGGCATGCGCCGCGGCCGGCCGGTGGCCGCCGCGCTCGTCGTCGAGGCGGCGGCATGGCGGGCGGGTTGCTCCTGCCCGAGGACGCGACACTGCTGCACGGGGTGGCCGTGTGGGTGGCCCTGTACTCGGTCGTGGTGCGCCGCCCGGTGCGCACGGCCGCCCTCGTCGGGTCGGCCCTGGCGGTCGCGGAGGCGGTCCGCGCGGCCGTGCTGTACCCCTCCATGGCCGAGGCCGGGGGCGAGATCCTCGTCAACTGCGCGGTCTTCCTGACCGTCCTCGGCCTCGGCCGCAGCCGCCGCCGCTGGCTCGCCGGACGCCGGGCCGCCGCGCGGGACCTCGCGCGCGCGGAGGCCGAACGGAACCGGGCCGCCGGGACCGAACGCCTGCGCCATCGCCCGCGAACTGCACGACGTCAGCGCCCACCACCTCACCTCCGTCGTCGTCACCGCGGACGCGGCGCTGCGGCTCGGCGACCGCAGACCGGAACTGACGGCACAGGCCCTCGCCTTCGCGGCGGACAGCGGACGCGAGACGCTGGCGGCGCTGCACCGCCTCGTCGCGATGATGCGCACCTGCGCGGCCGACGAGGAGAGCGGCATTCAGGAGCGCGTCGGAGAACTGGCCGACGGCTTCGCCCGCCTGGGCCTGCGCCCCGCCGTCGAGGTGACGCCGGACCTCGCGGCCCTGACCGGCCCGGTCGCCGACGCGGCGTTCGGCATCGTCCGCGAGGCCCTCACCAACGCCCTGCGGTACGCCCCCGGGGCCGCCGTACGCGTACGCGTCGGCGTCTTCGAACGTGACGGCGCGGTGGACCTCGCGGTCGAGGACGGACGGGGCGGCCGCGGACGTCGCCACCGACGCGTCGTCCTCCGGAGGGCGGCAGCGGCTCGGGTCGGGCCGGGGCACCGCGGGCATGCGGGAGCGGGCCGCCGCGCTCGGCGCACCCTGGAG
>RBWT01000422.1 GCA_004010275.1 Streptomyces huasconensis | reverse complement strand
CACCGCCAACCACCCCATCCTCCTCCTCGCCCTCGGCCACGCCTACGTCGACGTCTACCAAGGGGCCGTCGCCGCGCTCGTCCCCTTCTTTGTCGCCGAACGTGCCTACACCTACGCCGCCGCGTCCGGCATCGTGCTCGCCGCGTCGCTGCTGTCCTCCGTGGTGCAGCCGTTGTTCGGCGCGCTCACCGACAAGTGGGCCATGCCATGGCTGCTGCCGGTCAGCACGCTGGTGGGCGGGACCGGCGTCGCGCTCGCCGGCGTCGGCGGGGACTACGCCCTCACCCTGCTCGCCGTCGCCGTGTCCGGCATCGGCGTCGCCGCCTACCACCCCGAGGCCGCGCGGGTGGCGCGGCGGGCGAGCCGCGGCAGCCATACCGCCATGAGCTGGTTCTCCCTCGGCGGCAACCTCGGCTTCGCGACCGCCCCTCTGCTGACCGCCGCCGTCGTCGCCACGGGCGGCCTGGGCGCCTCGCCGCTCCTCGTGGTCCCCGCCCTCGCGGGGGCCGCTCTGTGTGTGGCCGCGTTGCGCGGCATCCGGGTCGCGGAGGCCGCCGCATCGAAGAGCGCGGTGCCCTCCCAGCCGCCGCCCGCCGACGACTGGCCCTCCTTCCTCAGGCTGTCCGGCGCCATCGTCTGCCGCTCGATCGTCTTCACCGGCTTGAGTACGTTCGTCTCGCTGTACGCGCGCCAGCGCACCGGTGGCGGCGAAGTCGCGGGAACGGCCGCGCTGTTCGTGCTCTACCTCGGCGGTGCCGTCGGCACGGTCGCGGGCGGGAGGCTCGCCGCCCGCCACGGCCGCCTGCCGGTGGTGCGCTGGTCGTACGCGCTGACGGTCCTCGCGGTGGCGGGGGTCGTGCTGGTGCCGGGGCCCGCGCTCTTCCTCTTCGTGGTCCTCGCCTCGGCCGGCCTCTACGTGCCGTTCTCCCTGCACATCACCCTCGGCCAGGACTACCTGCCCCGGCGGATCGGCACCGCGAGCGGGGTCACGCTCGGCCTGACGGTCAGCATCGGAGGGCTCGCGAGCCCACTCGTCGGCGCGCTCGCCGACGCCACCTCCCTGGGGCTCGCGCTCACCCCGCTGATCGCCCTGCCCGCCGTCGGCTGGCTCCTTCTGCGGGCCCTGCGCGAGCCGGTGGGAGCAGGGCCAGGCTGAACAACTCCCGGTTCTCCTGGTTCCGGGCTGAACAACTTCTCGTTCCTGAGGGGTTGTCAGTGCAATTTCACATTATTACGTTACGCATCACATGGTTCACGGCGGCGGCATCCAACTGCCGCCCCTGAGCCGCGAGTTGAGCGGCACATCAGTCCCCCACCTCCCCTTCAGGAGCCAACGGTGTCCCAGCCACGCCCACGATCCCTGCGCAGATCCGTGCTCGCCGTCGTCTCAGCGGCGACTCTCTGCCTCACGTCCGCCCCCCTCGTACAGGCCGCCGAGCCCACCCCCGTCCCCGCGCCCCCTGCCGGAGAGCCGCACCGCCG
>RBWT01000421.1 GCA_004010275.1 Streptomyces huasconensis | reverse complement strand
ACCGGTTCCGGACACACCGCCCGCCCCGGCGGAGGCCCCCGCCTCACCGCCTCCACCCGCCTACACCCCTGCCCCGGCCTCCGCTCCGGCCCCCACCGCCCCCTCTCCCGTCGGCGCCTTCCTCGGCCGTGCGTTCCGCGGCGACTGGGCCGGGTCCGCGCAGGCCGCGCTCTGGCCCTTCGCGCTGCTCCTGCTCAGGGGGCCTCTCCCTCGCCATCCCCTCGTACGGCCAGGGCGACGAGACGGTCATCGGCTTCACGGACCGCCTGCGGATCGCCCTCGCGCTGCTCCTCCAGTCGGTGGGCGGCGGCTTCCATCTGACGGGCCATGAGCAGCGGCCGACCCTCGGCGGATCGGACGGACTCGACACGGGTTCGGACGGCTTCACTTCGGGCGGCCTGGGCTCAGGCGGCCTGGGCTCGGACGGCCTGGGTTCGGGCGGTCTGGGCTCGGGCGGCCTGGGCTCTGACTCCTCGGACGCCGTGCTCGAAGGCACGGCCTCCCTGCACTTCGTCCCGCTCACCGTGACCGCGCTGTGGATCGTGGCACTCCTCATCGGCGTACGCGTCCTGCGCACCCGCCTCCTCGCACGCGGGTACGGACAGCAGGGCGGTGGCACGGCCGGCCTCGAAGCGGCCGTGCGGGTCTCGCTGCTGGCGGCCGTCGGCGTCCTCGTACTGGCGCTCTTCGCGCAGCCGGAGATCGAGGGCGTCGAACTGTCGTCCTCCCCGCTGCTCGCGGCGCTCGGCGCACTCGGCATCGCGCTCGTCGTCTCCTGCGGAGTGCTGCACCGCGTCGACCCGCTCCAGGCCGCCGCACGCCCCCGGCGTCCAGGCCGCCCTCCGGGCCGCGGGGACCGCGCTGCGGGCCCTGGTCGTCGTCCTCGTGCTCTGCTCGGTCGTCGCCTTCATCAGCCTGGCCCAGGTCGACGACCTGGGCGAGCTGTCCGACCTCGACGACGACGGCGTCTCGCCGCTCCTGGTCGCGCTGCTCATCCTGCCGAACCTCGCGGTCGCGGCCCTCGGCATCGGCTGGGGGGCGGGCGCCGAGCTCTCGGTGAGCGGCAGCAGTTCGCTGTACGGCGGCGGGTACCGGAGCAAGTCCTTCGGCCTCTCCGAACTGGGCGACGCCACCAACGACTGGGCGATCGTCGGCGCGTTGGCGCTCGGCCTCGTCTGCGCGCTGACGCTCGGTGTCCTCGCCGCCCGGCGCTGCGCGAGCCGGGGCGAGCAACTCCTGTCCGCGGCCGTCTTCTTCGGGCTCGTCCTGCTGCTCGCCGCGGTCGGTGGCCTGGGCCTCGAGGCGTCCGGCGCGGTCACCGGCGACTCGGGGCTGGGCGGGGCCGGCGGCAAGGGCGGTGTGGAGATCGGGCTCAGTGTCCCGGAGGTCCTGCTGTTCGGGCTGCTGTGGGTCTTCCCCGCCGCGCTGCTCGGGCCGTACCTGCTGCGGATGGCGGGGCAGAGCGGCGCTCCGGCCGCGCCCGCGTACGCACCGCCGGTGCCCGCCGGTGCCG
>RBWT01000420.1 GCA_004010275.1 Streptomyces huasconensis | reverse complement strand
CTGCTGCCGCGTCCCTGCAGGCCGCTGCGACGACTGCCCGGCCGCGCGGCGCCGTCCGCGCGCCCGCGCGGCCGCAGCCGGACCGCGCAATCAGGGGGCCCGGTGAACGACTTTCCCGAGCAGGACTTCCCGCTGGCCCAGCCGGCCCAGGACGAGGACTTCGTCCGCTTCTTCGCCCAGCACAAGGACGAGTTCCTGCGCACGGCCATCAGCTGGACCCGCTGCCTGGAAGACGCCGACGAAATCCTGATGAACGCCGCGGTGAACATGTGCCGTAAGTGGCCCCGTATCAAGGCCCACAACAACCCGATAGCCCTGGCCCGCACCATGCTGACGGCCGCACGCAACGACTTCTACCGCCAGCAGGCCCGCCGCGTCCCGGAGGTCTCCTTCACCGACCTTGCCTACACCGAACCCGTCACCGTCGACGACCTGCTCGCCCTGCGCGGCTACGACCGCCTCGAACAAGCCCTCAACCGCCTGCAGGCCCGCGCCCCCCAGCAGGCCGAGTGCGTGCGCCTGCGCTACACCGAGGACCTCACCACCGCCGAGGTCGCCGCCCGCCTGAACATCAGCGAAGGAGCCGTCCGCACCAACCTCTGCAAGGGCCTCAAGAACCTCAAGCACTTCATGGACCTCCCCACCACGGGGAAAGGGGATTCCTGATGACCGACCGTCCGCTGCGCAGCACCACCACGCAGCAGCTCCACCCGGACACCAACGCCACCAACACCGGCGACCACACCACACCCGCACACGCGCCCGCATCCGCTTCCGGATGCGGGCCCGGCCGCCCGTCCCACGAACGTACGGACGACGAGCCCGCCGCAAGCGGCTGCACAGACGTCATCGACGCCCTCAAGGCCGAAGCCCGCGCCGTCACCGACATGGTCAGCACCCGCGACACCACGACTTCCTACGCCGCCTGGCCGCCCGCGTCGCCGAACAAGGCACCCGCCCCCCACGCATCCAACGCGAAACCACCCCCGTCCCTCCCCGCACCGCCGAAACCATCGCACCGGCAGCCACACCCTCCGCCTACACCCTGCGCCCCACCGGCACCGCACGCCCCCTCACCCGCCGCACCCGGCGCCGCCGCCCCACCCCGATCGTCACCCACGACCCCGCCGCCCACCCCCAAGTCGTACGCGCCTACCTGCGCCTGACCTGCGAAACCGTGCTGCGCTGCGACGACGTCGACCACATGGCTGTTCTTCGACCACGACTACAACCAAGCCGGCGCCCGCACCTTCGCCTGCCTGCTGTACTGCATCGACCGCACCGAAAGCGCCCTGTTCTGGTGGGCCTTCGCCGCCGGCGTCGGCGACCCACTCGCCGCCCACCTCCTGGCCGTCTACCAACGCCCTCGACGAGACCCACACCCAAGCCCCCACCCGAGCCCGCGCCTGGCGCACCTTCGCCCGCCTCCTGCACTACCACCCCGACCACCACCTGCCCCGCCCCGTCCAAGGCGAGCCCCGCATCGCCGAAGGCCTCGCCCGCCCCGTCCCCTGGAAAGCAGAAATCCGCGACTTCATGATGCGCGACCCGGCCGAACTCACCGCTACGACAC
>RBWT01000419.1 GCA_004010275.1 Streptomyces huasconensis | reverse complement strand
GGCGCAGTGGGCCTCGCTCGCCGGCTCGGGGGCGCTCGGCCTCTTCGGGTTCGGCGGCCTGGCACGGGGGCGCGTCGGGCGGGCGTGGGTGCTGAGCCTCTTCGGCCGCTACCGGGGCACCGTCCGCCGTACCGGCCTGCTGTGGGTGAACCCGCTGCTGCTGCGCCGCCGTGTCGACGTACGCCTGCGGCACTGGCGGAGTGAGCCGATGCCCGCGGTGGACCGGGGCGGGGTCGCGTTGCGCGTCGTCGTCCTCCTCGTCTGGCGGGTCAAGGACACCGCGCGGGCGATGCTCGCGGTCGAGGACCACCAGGCGTATCTGCGGGAGTGTGTGGAGGCGACGACGCGCGGGTGCTCTCGCGGCTGCCGGCCGACGCGTTCCACGACGACGCGCCCACCCTGCGCGACGCGGACGCCGTCGGCGCCGCGCTGACCCGGGCGCTCGCGGCCGAGGCGGAGGTGGTCGGCGTCGAGGTGTTCTCGGCGCAGCCGACCCGTATCGAGTACGCGCCCGAGGTCGCCGCCGCGATGCAGCGCAGCCGGATGGCCGCGCTCGACGCGCGCCACCGCGACACCGTCCTGACGTCGGTGGTCGACTCCGTCGAGGACACCGTGACGCGGCTGACGACGCGGGGCCTGGTGGAGCTGGACGACTACGAGCGCAAGGCGTTGGTGAAGGACCTGACGGTGGCGTTCTGCACGGCACGCGCCGAGCAGCGCTGACGGCACCTCCCGCAACTGCCGTAGTACACCCGTAAGTTGAATCTGCGATTGGTATGGACATGTTCAACTAACGGCCATAGCCTGAACTTGGTCTAGACCGCAGTG
The DNA here is from genome assembly GCA_004010275.1 of Streptomyces huasconensis. GTDB lineage: Bacteria > Actinomycetota > Actinomycetes > Streptomycetales > Streptomycetaceae > Streptomyces > Streptomyces huasconensis. Next base: position 750 of record RBWT01000419.1, on the reverse strand, counting down.
CGCGCACGGCTCACGGAACACCCCCACGTTCGGTCAGGAGCGGCACATGCGTAAGAAGAAGGTGTACGCGGCCATGGTCGGCCTCACCACGGTCGGCGCGTTCGCGCTCTCCGCCGGTGGCGCCAGCAGCCACGGCTACACGGACCTGCCGGCCAGCCGGCAGATCAACTGCGCCAAGGGTATGGTGACCAACTGCGGCTCGATCCAGTACGAACCGCAGAGCGTCGAGGGACCCAAGGGCTTCCCCGCCGGGGGGCCCGCGGACGGCAAGATCTGCTCGGCGGGCATAGCCGGCTTCAACCAGCTCAACTCGCCCAGGACGCCGAACGGCGGGGCCTGGCCCGCGACCCAGGTGAGCGGCGGGCAGAGCTACACGTTCCGCTGGCAGTTCACCGCCCGGCACCGCACCACGGACTTCAAGTACTACATCACCAAGCAGGGCTGGGACGACAGCAAGCCGGTGACCAGGGCCGCCCTGGACACCACGCCGTTCCTCAGCGTCCCGTACAACAGCCAGCAGCCGCCCGCGACGCTCTCGCACAGCGGCACGATCCCCGGGGGCCGCAGCGGGCACCATGTGATCGTCGCGGTCTGGACGGTCGCGGACACGGCGAACGCGTTCTACGCCTGCTCGGACGTCAAGTTCTGAGCCCTGGCAGCTCCCGCGTACGCCGCGCCCGCCCGCGCGCGTACGCGGCCCGGCACGCCAATGAAGCTGCGTTGCCCGGCAGCCTCCCCTGTCTCCCACCC
>RBWT01000418.1 GCA_004010275.1 Streptomyces huasconensis | reverse complement strand
ACGGGCATCGCGGGGCTCACAGGCGCCGTAGGACTCACGGGAGCCGTGAGGCTCTCGGCCGCCTTGGTACTCACGGGCATCGCGGGACTCTCAGCCGCCGGGGTGCCCACGGGCATCGTGGGGCTCACAGGCGTCGCAGAACTCACGAGCGCCGTAGGCTTGCCGGCCTCCGTGGTGCCCACGGGCATCGCGGCGCGCTCAGCCGCCGTGGGGCTCACGGGCATCGGGGTGCTCACGGGCATCGCGGGGCTCACAGGCGCCGTCGGGCTCACGGATGCCGTGGTGTCCTCGGCCGCCATAGTGCTCACAGGCGTCGTAGACCTCTCAGCCGCCGTAGTGCCCTCGGGCATCGCGGGGCTCACAGGCGCCGTAGAACTCACGGGAGCCGTGAGGCTCTCGGCCGCCGTGGAGTTCACGGTCACCGTGGGCCTCTCAGGCGCCCTAGACCCCTCGGCCGCCATGGCGTTCTCGGCCTCCACGGGCAACCCGTTGGCCATGTGGTGGGGCGTCATAGGAACGCCGGGGCACGCTGCGGCATTCGGAGCCACCGGGGCACTGCGACGTCGCCAGGCACCCGAGACCGCCGGGGCACCCGAGACCGCCAAGCCACCCGACGTCGCCAGGCCACCCGAGACCGCCAAGCCGCCCGACACCGCCAAGCCACCCGACCCCACCCCGGCACCAGACCCCCGCCGCCCCCCAGCGCGCCCCGCGCGCGGCGCCCGCGTCCGTCGTCTCTCTCAGCGTCGGCAGCAGGTTCCGCATGGCTGACAGGCCCGCTCTCGCCTCGTCGGTCACGCCCTGGAGGTCGGCCGCCTCGGCTCGTCGCACCACCGCGTCCGCGTGCCGTACGACCTCGCCGCGCAGCTCCGTGGCGATGCGGCGGCGCTCCTCGTACGCCTCGAAGACCGCTGAGCGGACCGTCTCGGTGAGGGCGTGGTCCTCGATCGCCCTGATGCGTTCGCGCCGGGTGCGGACCACCGCGCCGATGACCCAGGGCACCGCCAAGGGGAACAGCGACAGCACGCCGAGCGCGCACGCCATGAAGAGGAACGCGCCGAAACCGCCGTCCTGGTCGAGGTCCGCCATGCCGTCGGCCGCCGCCAGCGCGAGCCACGACAGGGACAGCCCGGCCGCCCCCACCACCACGGCGGTCCAGGTGACCCGCGCCGGACCCGCGAAGGCGCCCACGGCGTGCACGGCCACGCACTCCCCCACCCCGCCGGCCACAGCCAGGCAGAGCGCCACCGTGGGCGGCACGAGGCCGAAGGCGACCCCGAGCGGTGCGAGCCAGGCCGTGGCGAGGACCGCGCACAGCACCGCCCAGGGTGCCCGGCGCCGCCACAGCAGCGGCAGCGCGTGGGCGACGGCGGGCCCGCAGGCCAGGGCGGTGTCGCCGGGGCTCTCCGCGAGGACGGTGAAGACCGGCAGCGAGGCGGCGGCGAGCACGGCCGCCCCGTCCGCCGGATCGAGGCCGCGCAGGGCCCGGTGGCGGGAGGCATGGTGGCGCAGCGGGGCCAGTGGTGCGCGGCAGCCGTGTGCGCACGGCCCAGCCGGGACCGTCGGCGCGCGGCCCCGCCTCCAGGGTGCCGCCGAGCGCGGCGG
>RBWT01000417.1 GCA_004010275.1 Streptomyces huasconensis | reverse complement strand
TCCATCGCCCCGAAGACGCTGAAGCGGATGCCCGCCGGCGAGATCACCGTCATGGTGGTCACCGTGGCCTGCGTCGTCGCCACCGACAACCTCGCCATCGGCGTCGTCGTCGGGTCAATCACCGCCATGGTCATCTTCGCCAAGCGCGTGGCCCACCTGGCCACCGTCACCCCGGTCGAGGCCCCCGACGGCGCCCGGGTCGTCTACGTGGTCACCGGCGAACTGTTCTTCGCCTCCTCCAACGACCTCGTCACCCAGTTCGACTACGCCACAGGCGCCGACAAGATCGTCATCGACCTGACCGCCGCCCACATCTGGGACGCCTCCTCCGTGGCGGCCCTCGACGCGATCGAGACGAAGTACAAGCAGCGCGGCAAGACGGTCGAGATCATCGGCCTGAACGACCCCAGCGCCCAGATCCACGGCAAGCTCACCGGCGAACTCACCAACCACTGAACCCCGGCCACCCCGCACACCGAGGACCCCGGCCGTAGCCGGGGTCCTCCGCTGTTGTCCACTGCCGTTACCGTCCTCGCTCGGTCTCCGCCAGGCGCAGGCCCTCAAAGGAGAAGGTGGAGCGGGTGCTGAGCGTCACACAGGCCCGGGCCGATGATGTGCCGCAGCGCCTGGGGAACGGTGGTGGCGGTCGTGGCGCGGTGAGGAAGCCGAGGTCGGCGCAGGCGGCGACGTTGACGCCGAAAGTCCCTAGGGGAAGAGGGTTCCGTGGCGGGCCTGGACGGCGCGGTCGGTAAGATAGCGCAGCGGGGTGCCGACAATCGCACCGCGGATGAGCATCAAACCAGTTCACGACCGCTCCCGTTCCCGCCCGCGCGCGGGAACCGGTGAAGCGTTCGGTAATCAGGACGATCGGGTCGCCCATGGCTGCGCAGCCGGTGACGTTGATCCAGAACGTGGTCCACGGGAAAGCGGCGGGCGGGACCGGCCACCGCAGATCGCTTGACCAGCGACACAGAGCGCCTGACATCCCATCAGAACGAGCGTCAAATGAGCGTCACGAGCGTCATTTCAGCGTCAAGATATCGCCCGTAACGCCCACACCGCACATAATGCGCACGGAAGAAACCGCAGGTCAGGAGCCCTTCGCAGCCGGTTCAAGGATGGCGACGCACTCCACATGATGCGTCATCGGAAACAGGTGCACTTCCCGTCTCATCCCGGGCGACTACCGTCGTTCGTCGCCTTGCTGGGCGCTTCGCGCTCCGTCATGGCGTTGCACTTCACGCCGGAGAGGCCGTTGGCGGGGTTCGGAGCAACATAGTTCGGGATTGCCGGTTAGCGAAACCGGCAATAGCGCGGAGTATTGACGGTCACCCGTGCAACCGGCCCGCGCCTTCGATAGGTCCCGGCACGGGGACGCATCTGCCGCCAAGACGAAAGAACCTGAAATGCACGCAAAGGTCGTCGAAACTGTGGGCTCTCCTTACAGCCCTGCTCACATCCGCGCCACCTGGGATGGGACAGGAAGCGTGGAGGACGCCTCAAGGGCGCTTGGATTCTCGCGAGCAAAGGGGTACGCCCTGATACGCAGCGGGCAGTTTCCATGCCGTGTGCTACGCATCGGCCGCAAGACGCGCGTCATCACGGCGTCCCTGCTCC
>RBWT01000416.1 GCA_004010275.1 Streptomyces huasconensis | reverse complement strand
CTGCCCCCGCTCCCCGCCGTGCCGGACGCCCCCGCCCCGCAGGCCGCGTACGGGTTCCCGCAGCAGGGACGCCCGCTCCTGCCGCGCCCAACCTGCCCGCGCAGGGCGGTGGTTACGGCTTCCCGCAGCCGCCCGCCCCCCCAGGGACAGCAGCCGCTCCCGGCCCAAGCCCAGCAGCCCCAGGCTCCACAGGCCCAGCCCCAGCAGCCTGTCCAGGCCCAGCCGCTGCCCCCCGTCGCCGCCCAGCCTCAGCCGCAGGCACCGCAGGCCCCTCAGCAAGGCCAGCCGGGACAGCAAGGCCAGCCGGGACAGCCGGGGCAACCGCCCATCGACCCCCGTACCGGCGCCGCCTGGCCCCAGCCCCTCCAGCATGACCAGCGGGAGCGCACCAACCCGGGGGCACCCCTCGGCTACACCGCCGCCGTGGAGCTCTCCTCCGACCGGCTGCTGCGCAACACCAAGCCGAAGACGAAGAGCAGCCGGCCCTCGGGCGGCGGTTCGCGGTTCAAGCTCGGCGGCAAGAAGGAAGAGGCAGAGCGGCAGCGGAAGTTGGAGCTGATCCGGACGCCGGTCCTCTCCTGCTACCGGATCGCCGTCATCAGCCTCAAGGGCGGCGTGGGCAAGACGACCACGACCACCGCGCTGGGTTCGACGCTGGCGACCGAGCGGCAGGACAAGATCCTCGCCATCGACGCCAACCCCGACGCCGGTACGCTCGGGCGCCGCGTGCGGCGCGAGACCGGGGCGACCATCCGTGACCTCGTCCAGGCGATCCCGTACCTCAACTCGTACATGGACATCCGCCGGTTCACCTCGCAGGCGTCCTCCGGGCTGGAGATCATCGCCAACGACGTCGACCCGGCCGTGTCGACCACGTTCAACGACGAGGACTACCGGCGCGCGATCGACGTACTCGGGAAGCAGTACCCGATCATCCTGACGGACTCCGGTACGGGTCTGCTGTACAGCGCCATGCGCGGGGTGCTCGACCTCGCCGACCAGCTGATCATCATCTCCACCCCGTCGGTGGACGGTGCGAGCAGCGCGTCCACGACGCTGGACTGGCTCTCCGCGCACGGGTACGCCGACCTGGTCTCGCGGTCCATCACCGTCATCTCCGGTGTGCGCGAGACCGGAAAGATGATCAAGGTCGATGACATCGTGTCGCACTTCGAGACGCGGTGCCGGGGCGTGGTCGTCGTGCCCTTCGACGAGCATCTGGCCACCGGCGCGGAGGTCGACCTCGACATGATGCGGCCGAAGGTGCGGGAGGCGTACTTCCACCTTTCCGCGATGGTCGCCGAGGACTTCGTGCGGGCTCAGCAGCAGCAGGGGCTCTGGACGTCGGACGGGAACCCGCCGCCGCACATGGCTCCGCCGCTGCCGGGACAGCAGGTGCCGTACGGCGGGCAGCAGGGGCAGCCGGCACAGCAGCCGTACGTCCCTTCGCAGCCGCAGGGCCAGCCGCAGGCCCCGCAGCACGGCCAGCCGCAGGCCCCCCAGCACGGCCAGCCGCAGATCCCGCAGCAGGGGCTGCCGCAGCCGTACGCGCAGCCGCAGCCCCAGGGTCAACCGCAGCCGCCGCCGCCCAGCAGCAGATGCCGCCCCAGCCCTACCCGCAGCAGCCGGCGCCCCGCAGGCCTGGCAGC
>RBWT01000041.1 GCA_004010275.1 Streptomyces huasconensis | reverse complement strand
CCGTACGCCCAGCAGGGCGCCGGCCCGGGCCTGGGGTGTGCGGGCCGTCGCGGCGCTCGGCTGCGGTCAGGCCGCGGTTCTTCTTCCCCTTCTTGCCGCAGCGGGCGCGGCCCGGGGCGGGCGGAGGCGTGTCCCAGCCCTCCAGAGCCAGCTGGGCCGCGTAGTTGCGCAGGACCCTTGCTGCCGGGCCGGCGCTTTCCAGGTGGGTGATCGGCCACTGGGAGAAGACGTTTGTCCCGTCGTGCGCGATGGGCGATGATCAGCTGGCCGAGGTCTTGGTCGAGGGCATGGGCGTGGTCGGTGCCGTCATCGGGGTGGCCCAGCAGGACGCCGCCGACGACCAGCGGGTTGCGGTCGAAGAGGGGGTTCTCCTGCGGCCTGGACTCCATGACGTCGAAGCGGGCGGTGACGTGGGCGTGGAGAGCGGCGTCGTCCGCGGTCGCGGCCGGCAGGGGGATACCGTCGTGGAACACCAGGACGGTCTCGGCCGGCAGGCGCAGCTCGGCCTCCGGTTCCGGGGGCAGTCCGGTGGCCGCGTCGAACGCGGCGGAGGCCGGGATGAAGTGCGGCACCGCGGTGTAGGTGGCCATCAGCGCGAGCATCTCGTAGACGCGCACCAGTGCGGCGTCGTCGCTGCCGTCTGGCAGGGGCTGCGCGGTGAGGGCTGCGGGGCTCACGCACCGGTAGCGGAGCAGTGCGGCGTCTCCGGGCTCGAGTTCCTGAGCGGTGTCGAGCTTGCCAGCACGGCCGGAGTCGGCTTCGTAGGCGAGGTCATCGGCGATGTCGTGGCGAAGGAGCCAGGGGATGAACTCCAGCAGATCGTGGACACAGCCGTCGGCCAGGCGGACGGTCCCCTCCAACTGCCCTTCGGCGCGGACCAGGTTCTGGCCGGGGGCGAGAAGCCGCGTCACTCCCACCCTGCCCAGCAGCCGCCTCCACAGATCATCATTGCTTCCGCTGTTCACCTGGCCGGCTTCCTCAAGACGGTTCAGGTCGCGATGTCCATGTCGTACAGGAGGCGGGCCATCGCCTGGGTCGGTACAGCGACGGGGAGCAAGTGCGCAGAAGCGGCGGACATGATCGTGTGTGCTCCTCTCTCAATTCCCTGGGGTGGGCAAGGGGCGAGGCGGCATGCCCGCAAGCCGTCCGGGAGCGGGCATCCGTAAGCCGCAGCCGACGGAAAGGCGCCTCCGGTGCCCAACCGAGAGCGGGGCGGACGTCACGCCCAGCAGGCGCTGCGCATATCAGCTCATCCCGGCGGCCGGACCGTGCACACGGCGGGCGCCGTCCTTGCCTCCATCGACGTCAGGCGCCGGCGGCGTCGCTCTCGCCGAAGTTCACCACGGTCGGCCGCAGACAGCCGCCCCGGCACAGCTGCGGACCTTGACGTCGTGCCAGGACCTTCTCATCCAGCGTCACCGTGCGGGCGACCCGCTGACCGACCACGCGCTTGGCGCCGTCCGGCATCCACTGCCGGGCCCCGGTGCGCTGGTTGAACGGCGCGTCCTCGATCGCAACCCACCGCTCGTTCTCGTCTGTGGCCGAGACCAGGATGCGGTGAATGGTGAACGACACACCAGCTTCGTTCACGAGAAGCGGCTCTGGCTCAGCTTCCGTGCAGCGACCACTCTGAGTGACGTCCGGACGTCTCTGGACAGCTTCGGAAGTCGCCCGAAAATCGGCCGTCACGAGGGTGGTCGGGCTGAGAGTCCCGGCCGTGGAAGAGGTCGTGCTCCGGTTGAAGGAGCTGTTGTTCCCGGCGGTCGCGGACATCGAGGTGTTGTCGCTAGACGTGAATATCGAGATAGTGCGCGTTGACGTGCAGTGCACGACAGTCGGTGCCGCCTGCCCGGGGTGCGGCGCCTGGTCGACCCGGGTGCATAGCTCCTACCTGCGGTTTCCTGCTGACGTGCCGAGCGCAGGACGGAGGGTCGTGCTCCGGTTACGGGTTCGGCGGTTCCGCTGCCGCGACGCCGTGTGCGCTCGGCAGACCTTCGTGGAACAGGTACCCGGTCTCACTCGCAGGTACGGCCAGCGCACCGAGCGGTTGCGCTCCGCTCTGGCCGCGGTCGGCCTTGCCCTGGCCGGACGGGCCGGCGCCTGGCTAGCCGCCGTCCTCGGTGTGTCCGTCAGCCGGAGCACGGTCTTCCGCCTGGTCGACGCCCTGCCCGAGCCCGGAGGTGCCTGCGCCGCGGGTGGTCGGCGTCGATGAGTACGCGACCCGCAAGGGCCGCCACTACGCCACTGTGCTGGTGGACGTCGAAACCCGTCGGCCGATCGATCTGCTCCCGGACCGGGAGGCATCGAGTCTGGCCGCCTGGCTCGCCCAGCGACCCGGTATCGAGGTCGTCTGCCGGGACCGCGCGCCGTTCTTTGCCGAAGGCGCCGCTGCCAGAGCGCCGCAGGCGGTGCAGGTCGCCGACAGGTGGCATCTCTGGCACAACCTGAGCGAGGCTGCCGAGCGGAGCGTTGCCCAGCACCGTCGCTGCCTCCGCGCTCTAGCCCCCATGGCCCCCGAACCCGAACCCGAGCCCGAGGCCGTCCCAGCCGCGGAACCGTCCGGTTCTCCGTGCGCGCGGACACCGATTCGCCGATCGGACCCGGGCACGGCACGCCGCCGTCCACGCACTGCTGAAGGCGGGCACAGCCGGCGCTCGGTGCAGCGGCAGCTCGGGATGACCTACCGCACCGTCAAGCAGTTCGCCGACGCCGCAACGCCGGAAGCGCTGTTCACCGGTCAGTGGCAGAACCGGCCCTCCGTTCTCGACGACTACAACCCCTACCTGGATGACCGCTGGAACGAGGGCTGCACCAACGCCTGGAAGCTGTGGGAGGAGATCGTGCCACTCGGCTACTCTAGGTTCCGCTAATTACGCGAGCATTTCCGCGTGATCATGAGCAGTGGTAACGCTCGGTTACTGTCAGTTGTCGCCTATTAGTGATCTTCTGGTATGTGCGGCGCCGCGCCGCCACACCGTTTCAGTATGACGACAGAGCGCCCGCGGAAGCCCCGTACGAAGCGGCAGGTGCCAACGGCTTCGATTCGGTACGCGGACCAGTCGACTCGTGAAGTCCCGTTCCGCGTCCTGCGGTTGGGGGACTTCGACGAGTCGGCTCCGTGGCGGCGGGTTCGTTCTGTGCACGGGATGTTGCACCACTCGGGCGACTACGCATCGGCGACTACGGGCGGCCAAGTCGTCCACGAGAGCCGTCTCGAGCTGGCACGTCTGCTGCTCGCCGATTTCGATCCGCAGGTGTGCGACATCTTCGCCCAGCCATTTCGCATGATGGCGCGGATCGACGGCACCGTACGCACCCACGTTCCGGACTTCCTCTTGGTGATGAGGTCCGGGACGGTGCGCGTAGTCAACGTCAAGCCGGCCTCGCGCCTTCAGGACCCCAAGATTGCGCAGGCGTTGGCGTGGCCGGGGGAGCTGATCGAGCGGCATGGTTGGGAGTACGAGATCTGGTCGGGAGCCGACGCGGTCCTGCTGGAGAACATCCGATTCCTGGCCGCGTACCGGCACCCCGGGGTGGTCCCTGCGGCCGACGTTGAGCGGGCTTGGCAGGGCGTCGTCGACGGACAAGAGATGGCCCTCGCGGAGAGGCGGCTCGCCGGAGACCGCAAGCCCGAAGAAGCCCGCCCGGCCCTGATGGCGCTGCTGTGGGCAGGGAAGTTGACCACGGACCTCGCAGTCGGCCCGCTCTCAGGCGAGTGCATCCTGCGGAGGCGTAGATGAACGAGTGGACCACGGCGCTACGGACGGGGTTGCCGATCGCCTTCGACGGTGAGCAGTTCACGGCCGGCCTCCCCGCCTCGACCACGATCCGCACCGCGCCCTCACGGAACTCGGCGCCGTACGGCGGCTTCTTCTTGGACCCTATGAACCCCAACTTCCCCAGCAATCACGGGCTCCACGCTACGAGGGGATGGTCATCAACCCCACCTCGACCACCCGCACCTCCATCATCGAGCGACGGACGCTCAGGCCCCGCTGGCGTCGAGCATGTCCTCGCGCTCGACGATCTTGACGAGCGCGCGGCCCTGCGGCTCACCGAGCGCCTTCTCGGCGGCGTCGAGCCGGTACCAGCCCTCCCAGGTGGTGTACCGGACGGAGCGCTCGGCAAGGAACGCCCCGACGGCCTCCGGTGCGGGCGACTCGGGGGTGTGCAGCCGGTCCGCGGCGTGGTCCGCGAGCAGGTTGGCGACGGTCTCGTTCGCGTCGCCCTTGGTGTGCCCGATCAGGCCCACGGGACCGCGCCGGATCCAGCCGGTGACGTACGTGGAGGGCAGGTGCTCGCCGTTCTCCTGGACGACCCGGCCGCCCTCGTCGGGGACGGTGCCCGTGGCGATGTCCCAGGGCAGCTTGGGCAGTTCGTCGGAGAGATAGCCCACCGCGCGGTAGACGCCGGTGACGTCCCAGTCGGTGTACGTGCCGGTGCCCTTGACGTTGCCGGTGCCATCCAGCTGCGTGCGCTCGGTGCGCAGTCCGACCACCCGGCCGTCCTCGCCGAGGATCTCGGTCGGGGACTCGAAGAAGTGGAGGAAGAGCTTGTGCGGGCGGTCGCCCGTGTCGCGGATGGCCCAGTTCTCCAGGGTCTTGGCTACCATGTCGGCCTGCTTGTTGCCGCGCCGGGTGGCGATCGATCCCTCGTCGTAGTCGATGTCCTCGGGATTGATGATGACCTCGATGTTCGGCGAGTGGTCAAGCTCGCGCAGCTCCATCGGGCTGAACTTCGCCTGGGCCGGACCGCGGCGCCCGAAGACGTGTACCTCCAGCGCCTTGTTGGCCGTCAGGCCCTCGTACACGTTGGCCGGAATCTCGGTCGGCAGCAGTTCGTCGGCCGTCTTGGCCAAGACGCGGGCGACGTCGAGTGCGACGTTGCCGACGCCGAGCACGGCGACCTTCTCCGCCTCCAGGGGCCAGGTGCGCGGGACGTCCGGGTGGCCGTCGTACCAGGACACGAAGTCCGCAGCGCCGTACGAACCGTCGAGGTCGATGCCCGGGATGTCGAGGGCCCGGTCAGCGGTGGCACCGGTGGAGAAGATCACCGCGTCGTAGAAGGTGCGCAGGTCGTCCAGGCTGATGTCGCGCGGGTAGTCGACGTTGCCGAAGAACCGGATCTGGGGCTTGTCGAGCACCTGGTGCAGCGCGGTGACGATGCCTTTGATACGCGGGTGGTCGGGGGCGACGCCGTAGCGGATCAGGCCGAAGGGCGCGGGCATGCGCTCGAAGAGGTCGATGGACACGCCCGGTTCGGCGGCCGCCTCGGACTTGAGCAGCGCGTCGGCGGCGTAGATGCCGGCGGGGCCGGCTCCGACAATGGCGACCCTCAGGGGGCGGCGCATGTTCAGGTTCCTTTCGAAGGACGTGCGAGGTGCGTCGTGGGCGACAACTGCCCCGTACCGGAGCCCGGTTCGAGAACCGGTAAATTCATCACTTGATCGGCAACGTACAGATCCGATGCGCCGATCGCCCCGGGCGGCCTGAACCCCAGACATGCCGCGCTAGTTGTTCGCTGCGGCCAACCGGATGCTGCCAGTGGGGACATGAGGCGAGCGGAAGGGGCGCCCCTCTGAGGGCACCCCTTCCTTGTGCGCCGAGTGAGTTCAAACCCGACCTATGCGAAGTACGAGGAGAACTTGTCGCGAACGGCCTCGCCGTACTCGTCGAGTTGCTTCTCGTCTCGTGCGGAGAGGAAGACCAGACCGAGGTCCAGGGAATGGAGCAGGGACCGGGTCGCCGGGTACTCCTTGCCCGCGTGGGCGTTGACCATCACCTCGTGAACACCCGGCAGTTGCTTCAGCGCGTCCTCGTCCGGCTGGGTGACGCATCGGGTCGCCTCGTCCAGGCTGAAGAAGATGATCGCGCCGTCACGGGGCAGGGAATAGCTGCCCCCCTCCGTGGAGAGGGGCGTGTTCCTCAACTCGTGCGCGATGTACTCGCACTCCCTGTGGATCTGGGAGACGCCCGTCAGTTTGAACGTTTTGAGGGGATGTCCAGCGCCGTGGGCGCGTGCGCCGAAGTCGATCAGGCGCGGACCGGTGTGCGCGTTGTACATGATCTCCATGTGCGAGGGCCCGACGTTCACCCCGAGGGCGCGCAGAACGTCCTCGGCGTACCGCGTGATCTCACCGGCCAGCGGGCTATCGGGGGAGATCCACTGGATCCGCTCGTAGATGAAGTCGCCTTGCGGGGAGAGGCGCTTGTCGTAGCGGCTCAGGCCGAGGATCTCGTGGACCCCGTCGTGCGAGAACGTATCGACCACATACTCGATCTGCGGAGCGCGGAAGAGCTCCTGCACCAGGGCGCTGGGACGGTCACCGAAGAATCCGGGTGCGCTGAGGATGCTGTGGACCGCCTCGCGCAGCTCGGCGGTGTCCTTCACCATCCGGACGCCCACCGATCCGGCCCCCGTGGAGGGCTTGACGACCGCGGGCAGGGACGCGCCGTACCGGGAGATGAGCTCCTCGGAGAGGTCGGTTCCCGGCGGAATCGCCTCCGTCTGCAGACAGGGGACGCCGTTCTCCTTCAGGGCGGAGAACATGAACTCCTTGTCCCAGCGCTTCTGGGACTCGCCCTCACTGTTCGCCGGGCACTGCGGGATGGATTCCCGCAGGTACTCGACCAGCTCGATGCCCGACTCGGTACCGGCGATCACGTACGCGACGTCCTGCGAGACGCAGTGCGACAGCAGGCGATCCCGGTCACCCCCGAAGTCGCGCTCGAAGTCGAGAGCACCGGGCGTGCTTCCGCTGCGCAGCCCGGCAGCCAGCGCGCGCCCGGTGTCCACGAGGATGACCGGTACGCCGCCTCGGCCAGGATCGGCGCGTAGAGGGTCCGGAGCTCACGGGATCCACGATAAGGACCTTAGACAGCTGCTTCGACTCGCTCACGAGTCACCACCCTTTCCTTGCCAGTTGCCACGAGAAGGGCAGCGAGCGCGAGGCCGACCACGGCGATCGCGATCCAGAAGACGGCCCGGTCATGCAGGACTCCCCACGCTCCTACGGCAGGTCCGAGGGCGATGCCGGTGGACTGGGCGGCGGAGAGATACCCCTGGTACCGCGCGTTTTCGGCGGGCCCGGCGAGTTCCGCCACCGAGGAATTGCCGAGCGGAGCGAAAATGGCCTCGCCGAGAGAGAAGAACACGAAGCCGATGATCACGACGGCCCACCCCGAGGCAAGACCGGAGACCGCAAGCCCGAGACACGTCAGGAGAGAACCGACTGCGAACGCCCTTCCCCAATTGAACTTCGCCGTCAAGGTACTGAGCGGAAGCTCGGCGACGATGATCACGATGGGGTTGATGAGGAGGAGAAGGGCGTAGAGACGGTCGCCCCCGCTGAGCCGGTCGAGCGAGAGCGGGATACCGCTCTGGTGCTGCGCGTACACAGCGATCGTGACACCGAAGGCGACGATGACGGACCAGATCCGGATCGTCCTGCGCCGAGCGGCGGCCGGGTCCTCAACGCGAACTTCCTCGGTATCTCCGGCGGATTCCTTCGGCGCGCTGATCGTCGCCCGTGGACGGATCCACTTCTGCCCCGCGACGAGAAGCACGCCGGCTATGAGTGATCCGACCGCGGACATACTGAAGAGCAACGGGAACTGCGAGAATCCCACGACTGCGGCCACGGCCGGAGCCGCGACCATGCCCACGTTAAGGAATATCCGGTAGAAGGCGAAGGCGGTCACCGTGGGACCTTCGTACTCCGAGGACGAGACCAGCGCGGCCGAAGGTCCGATGAAGGACTGTGAAATCGCAACACTCACGGCGGCTACCGCAATGGAAGCGTACGGGCTGTCCGTCAGGAAGGAGAGGGCGAACAGTAGCGGGACGTTGACGAAGGATCCCGTGACGAGAACGGGGAAGCTACCGAACTTTTCCGCTGCCCTGCCGCCGACGATCGACCCGAGAATTCCTGCCGCGCCGACGGCCAGGAGCGCGAACGCGACCGTACTGGACGTCGCTTTCATTCCCTGGAAGAAGACCGCGGCGAATAGCCCCAGGAAACCCACGCACCGATTGATCAGAGTGGCAACCGAAACGATCCAGATCTGCGGAGGGAACTTTCGCAGATCTTGCATGCGAAGACTCAACGCGACTCGCCCAGAAAGTCACCGTGCGAAACCGTGTGAGCGGCCCTGCCGCCCTCGGGAATGATGAAGTAGACGCAGCCTTGGTCGCCCGCCGTGGATTGGTGGATCGTGCCTGCCGGTAGTTCGACCCGCGTACCCGCGGTCGCCTTGTCCTCGGTCACTGTCTCCGGACCCCCGCCCGGGGCGGCGTACTCGACGACCATATCGCCCGAGAGGACGACCAGGGTCTCGTGGACCGAATGACTGTGCCAGGAGTGCACCTTCCCGGGGGCGTCACGCTGCAATTCGATTCCACCCTGAGTCGGGAGGAACTTGGCTGCAGCCTCGGCGATCCCCAGTTCGGTCTCCTGGAAAATCTTCGTCGCAGTCACCTTGGTTTCCTTTCGCGTCATGAAACTGACCGGGCACTTTCCTTGCGAGATGACGTCCTGACCATCGTCCAGGTAATACTGACGCCATTCGCTGTTCGTCTCATCGCCATAATTGCCGATGGTCGCGGTGAGTGGCGCGGTGTCGTATTCATCGATCCGGCCTCGAATAACCTTGCGCGCATTGTCGCCAGGTTTCGTTCCCGCCTTGATGTCGTCGAATACGAATCTGGGCTGGAAGGTGATCGCGACGCGCTCGAACTGCCGGCTGCGCCGTGCGGTATGCAGGGGGGTGTTCACCACGACGAACATGGGAATCCCGTTGAAGCAGTACTCGAACCCGGAGTCTTCCGTGTCCGCCGCGTATTCGGAAGGCCACGGCACCTCGTCGAACGAGGCCGTCCTTTCGAGAAGCTCCCAGAACTCCTGATAGTAGCTCTCGTGCGTCTCTTCCGGAGCATTCCACGATTCGAAGAAGACGACCAGCGATGTCCGCCGCCCCAGCTCTTCACAGATCGAGGTGAAGGAGCGCAGGGTAGCGGCCAGCTGCTCCGCGTAGGCGCCTGCGTCGATGAAGCCGTACCGCAGGGTTTTGCGTACTACTGCGTCGACACCGAATATGCAGGGAAATTTGCTTTCAGGGTCGAGCATCCTCTTCTCGAAGGATGCTATGACTTCGGATTTCCACGTGTTCGACGGGAACGGGGCCGAGCCAGGGATGGTAAGGAATTCGGAATTCAACATGTCGGTAGACATGAATACACCTCAGAGTTCTTGTGGAGCCGCTTTGGCTTAATGAGCCTGTCATTCGAGCGACCCCGAATACAATTCCTCTTGAAGTGGCTTAGGTCACTTCTCGCGAATTCCCATCCGTTATTCTTTGGCCAGAATTTACCTTTCGATTTCCCGTCGGCCGCTTATCGGCTGGAGGGCCGGGTTCGAAGTCGGCGGAGCATGCGCGCGTCCTCGAACCCGACCTCGCGCGCAGCGGACTCGATCGTCGAGCCATGCCCGATGAGATGTTCCGCCCGTTCCATGCGAAGCGCCTGCTGGTAGCGCAGCGGCGTCATGCCACCGGTGGCCTCCGCGAACTGACGAGTAAGGGTTCGAGGGCTCACGCCGGCATGGGCGGCGAGACGGCCGAGGGGAAGCGGCTTTACGTAGTGGGTGTCGATCAGGTCCTGCACCCGGTGGACGTTGTCGTCCAGGTGGTTGCGATGGCGCAGCATAGTGCTGTCCTGGGGCTCATGGCCGTTACGGCGGGCGTAGACCACCATCTCCCGGGCCGCCTTGGCTGCAAGCCCTGGACCGTGACGGGTGGCAAGAAAGTGCAGAGCCAGGTCGATGCCACTGGCGATACCAGCCGCTGTCACCACTCTCTCGTCAGACGTGAACAGCACGTCGCGTACCACGGTGGCCCGGGGATGGCGGGCGGCGAACTCGTCTTGGAGCTGGTGGTGGGTCGTGCAGCGGCGGCCGTCGAGAAGGCCGGCTTGGCCCAGGACCTGTGCTCCGACGCACACACTGGCGACAGTGCCCCCCGAAGCGTGATGCGCGCGCAGCCGCTCCAGGGTTTCGGCACTTACGGCGGCCTCCCGCAAGACGGGTGCCCGCCACCCCGGGATCACCACCAGATCGTCCGCACAGAGGTCAGGCCAGTGCCGCTGAGCGGTGAGCACAAGGCCCTGGGCGCTGAGAACCTGATCCTGCTCGGATACATAACTGAACGTGTACGGATGGCCGAGTTCGTCCGCCGCGCTGAACACCTGAGCCGGACCGGCCAGGTCGAGCAGATGGACCTCTGGAAAGAGGACGAAGGTAACGTGCGTCATTCCGACGATGCTGCCAGTTCATCCACGGTGGCGATGCGGGCGAAACGATCACGCAGAACGGCCTGGGTGCGTTCGATGATCGCCTCGGCGCTGAGATCGCCGATCGGATTGGTCGTGGTCGCCTCGGGCACGAAGACGACCTCGTAGCCCAGATCGCTGCCGAGTCGGGCCGTGGTCTCCACGCACTGCTCGGTGCGGATGCCGCACACCCACAGCTCGCCGACCCCGGCCTCGGTCAGCCGCCGCTGGAGGTCGGTGGTCGTGAACGCGTTGTGCGAGGTCTTGTAGAGCACAGGCTCGCCGGAAGCTGGCTGCTCCAGCTCGGCCAGGAGCCGGACATGCCCCAGTGCAGGGTCGAACACGCCTCCGCTGCCGGGCTCCGTATGCAGCACCCACACGACCAGATCTCCGTTGTTCCGCGTCAGGCGGACCAGCCGATTCACGGGCTCGCTGATGTCGGGATGGGCGATCTGCTCCCACAGCGGTCGAGCCCGGAAGGATTCCTGGACATCGATGACCAACAGCGCGCGATTCATGTTCACCAGTTTGACCAGCCAACACCGCCGGGCGGCAGGCACGATCGGGGCCAGTAGCGGAACGATCTGGTCACGAAGTCATCGGCATCTACCGTCGGAGGCCCCACACGTCAGGAGCACGACCGCATCCGCGTCCGATGACTCACCACTCAGGGCGCTTGTCAGGCAGGGGGCCAGGATCTGCCTTTCGCGGCGACGGCACATCAGGTCGCAGCTCGGCCGCTTGGCATGGAATCGGGCCCGCGGTTCAAGACAGTGCGGAGCGAGGCAACAGGCACTCCGCGAGGTAGGGCATTCGGCGTCGCCGAGGCCGAATAC
Source organism: Streptomyces huasconensis (assembly GCA_004010275.1). Classification (GTDB taxonomy): domain Bacteria; phylum Actinomycetota; class Actinomycetes; order Streptomycetales; family Streptomycetaceae; genus Streptomyces; species Streptomyces huasconensis. Next base: position 37,348 of record RBWT01000041.1, on the reverse strand, counting down.
GCAGAGCTCGGCCATGCTGTGGTTCCCGTGCGGGTGCTTCTCAGCCGTCGCTCAGCTCCTGCCTGCGGATCCGTATAGCCGACGATCCCCGATTTCCGAAACCGGGGATCGTCGCGACCCTTATTGGTACCCGTCACCTCATCCACCCCGGAGGCTCCACCAGCACCACAGCATGTCCAGCCCGAGCTCCAAGGGCGCACCGCTACTTGGCGTCACGCGCATGAAGTCCCGGAGAGGGAATTCTGCTCATGCTCAGTCACCAAACGGCTGCTCATCACGCGCGGAATTTGACGTTTCTGCAGGACGCAGTGCTCACGAAATGGCGCTCCCTACAGCTACAAGGGCAACTACCAGCGCGTTCGCGCCTATCTACACGACAAGCGCACTTCACCGCAGCCGGTGACCGCCCGGCCGTCCTCGCCCCGGACCGTCGCCGGATGGCTCCTCCGCCGTCCGGAGACCCTCGCCGAGACCGAACAACTTCAGCTCAAGGCCGTCCGGGCGCACTGCTCAGAACTCGACGCCCTCACCGGGCACGTCCGCTCCTTCGCGACCATGCTCACCGAGCGCCAGGGCGAGCGCCTGCCTGACTGGCTCGACGCCGCCCGGCGGGACGACCTTCCCAGCCTCCACACCCTCGCCGCAGGCATCGACCGCAACCGCGACGCCGTCATCGCTGGGCCTGACTCCGCCCTGGAACTCAGGCGTCGTCGAAGGACACGTCAACCGGATCAAGATGCTCAAGCGCCAGATGTTCGGCCGCGCAGGCTTCGCTCTCCTGCGGAAGCGCGTCCTCATGTCCTGATCACCGACGACGGGGGGGAACTCGATGGCAGCGGCAACGGCGGATATGCAAGCCTTCCCCTTCCAGATGCCGACGGAGAAGACCTTGATGACCAGCGACGACGCCCTCGATCAGTTCAGACACATCGCGCGCGCGAGGGCATTTGGCAGGCATGTCGGGTCGGACCGGCTCATACAGGCAGGTCTCGACGCGCTGATAGCCGGGGTCGAGAGCCCGTCCCTGGCCATGCTGGCGGGACTCCTCCGGAACGAAGAGCCTGAAGCGCCAGAGCTCTTCGACCAAGTACTGGACGAACTGGGACTGCTCTTCCACCCGCCCGCGGACCCCCGGGCCGCAAAGTGGGCGATGGCCTACTGGATCGCTGGTCAGATTGCCGACGGATCCCTGGGTCCCGCCGCTGGCACTCACCTCATCTGGGCAGACATCGCCTATGACCTCGGCTACCCCGAAGAGCTGGAACCCCTTGTGCACTGCGCGCACAACCTGGACGGCTGGGAGGGGAGCTGGGGAGTCTCCGTCGAGGAACTCAACGGAGAAGCGGTTGAGGCGGCAAAGCAGTTCCTTAGCAAGGGGCCGGGAGCCGAGGCGCGGGACTGACCAGCGGTTCGTTCTCGCCACCGGGATTGCCCCCCGCGAGCTGATCCGCTCACTCAGCGTGGCCTCACCACAGAAGTTGTGCCAGAACCATTGCTCGTGAACATCTCGCAGCGAACGGGGAGCCCCGGCACTGCCCGACCCCGTGTACAAACGCTGTCGGTTCTCGCGTCCAAAGCCACCCGCGTGAGCCTGAGGCCGCATCGGGGCCTCCTCGCACCGAAGTAGTCCACGCACGGCCTGGGCCCGGGCGCCTGACTGGGCAGCGCGTCCGTAGGCCGAAGTTGATGCGGCGGGCGCCGGCGCCACGGCCCAGGAGGAATGCGCGCTCACACTCACCTGACAGGCTTCCAGAGTTGAGCTACGGCGGCCCTTCAACAACTGCGGGTGCTGCTGGTGTTGGTCACTGCGGTGGTGAATGCCTCGATCGTGCGGCGACGCGCGGTGAGGAAGGCGAGCCAGGTGCCATCCGCGTAGTGGACCCGGAAGCGGGCCATGAGCTGCAGTCGGGGGCGGCGCTCCACCTGGGCGACCCAGGCGCGGGGGATTTCCCAGACGGGAGTGCCATCACCGTGCCGTACGAGGCCGACCCGCTGGTCGGTCACGCGCATCAACAGCGCACCGGACGTGGCCGGCATGGCCGCCGCGATGCTCTGCACACCCCCGGACTGGGCGCCGTGCCGGTGCATCAGATGATCACCGAGCATCCCGCCGATCTTGCCGTGCTTGATTTTGACGCCTTCAGCGCTCTTCACCGGGACGACCATTGCGTAGGTGAGGAGCTGCTCGTCCGGCGCCAGCTGGCTCAGGGCCGCCTGGTGCTGGACGGATATGACTTCCGACATGACGATGGCTCCCCGTGGTCCCTGGACTTCGTTCAGGAGCGTACCGGCCAGGCCCGCTGCGGGAGGCGGCGCCCTGCAGTGCTGCCGTCCCGTCACCGTGGTCCTCCAGTCTTCGTCCGGCGCCCCCGCTCTGCAAAGTTCAGCGGGTGCGCCTCAGGTGATCACGCCGGCGCATGCGTTGTTGTGGTTTCAAAGGCGGCCTGCAGGACGACCACTCCGGTGATCTTGTCGGCGAACGTCTGCTTCTTCTGGTCCCAGCACGCCCACAGCCAACCCAGGCAGAAGGCTGGGTAGTTGAGGAACTGGCAGAGCCGGCGGGCGAAGGCCAGGGGGCACCTGGCACGAGCCCGTCGTATGTGCGCACGACTCGTATCCCCAGGGCCGTTTTCCCTATGCTCTGGCCGGTCCGGCCTTCGCGGATCGCCTGCACGACACAGGCGGCGACCATGGCAACGACGCCCGACCAGCTCACGATGAGCGCCAGGCCCTCGCCAGTGTTGCCCTCGCCGATCATGTTCGCGACCCCCACGCCCAGCCACAGTGGCCCGAAGTTGATCAGGCAGTCCAGGAGGAATGCTCCTGCCCGCTGCCCCCAACTCGCGTAGGGGAGGCCCTGCGGCATGTAGGGGCCCTGGGACTGCGGGAACGACGGATACGAGGACCCAACTGTGTGTGGCGGCCCCGGTTGGCCGTAGGGCTGGTGCGGTGCCCCGAGCGGGTGCGATGACGGCTGGCTCACTTTGGATACTCCTTGCGTGCATGGCAGGAGACACCTGCCGGTCGGACAGCCTATGAAGCCCGCCCCTGGAATCCCAACTGTCATACGGGAACGCAAAGTACCGGCCGAAGCGGCTGTAGCCCTATCACGTTCCCCAGCAAAAGCACCCTGGAGGGACAGTCCACGGTCCAGCACAGGGCCCCAAGGGCAGGTTCTGCGCGTGGCCGGGTGCCGGTGTTCCGCCGTCCCGCTGCCGATCCAGAGTGTTCGAGCACCCGACGTCATGCCTGTCCCAATCCGGGCGGGTCGATGCCATCCCATAGAGCGGTGGGCGGCTCTTGCCACATGCGCGCGCTACGGTACGAGCGGACCACAACTCCTGCCGCGGACGGATGAGGAGAGCCCTATGTCGACGACATGTGACCCATCGAGTGCGCCCGTTGGAGACGTGGGAACGGCACTGCTGATGCTCGACGCGCGGATCAAGCAGATCCACGAGTCTGATCCGGCGGACGGCGACGCAGCCGAATACCGGGAATTGGACAGTCTCTTCGCCGCGTCGACGGGCGCGGATGGGCTGCAGGACTTGGTCGACGGCACCTGCACCTTGATCTACATGTTCCTGCAGTGGTTGCGCGGGACCCATGAAGAGGGCGGGAAGGACGTCATCGAGTACGTCGTACCGACCCTGGTGACCACCCTGCGCCAGATGCCCAAGAGCGTCCGTCCGCACACCATCCCTACGATGGCTGCCCTGGTCATCGCCGCGGGCACCGGCCTGAGCCCAAACGGGTGGCGCAGCCAGTACGGGGACTGGACCCTCGAGGAGATGAACGCGCTCGAAGCCACCGTCTTCCTCGTCGCCGAACACATCAACCGTATGGCAGACGACCATGGCTTCGCCGTCCGCCTGATCGCCGACGCACTGCCCGGGGGCGAGCACGACGGAGACTGAGTGACCCGCCCCTGCCACTCCACGTCGCGTGCCGCCCGGCCCGCAGTGGCCACGTGTCCCGTCCCTGGCCGCGCTGCAATCGATCCGCGCGGCCCGGCCGGACGGCGCCCCGATCTACGCGATCCTGGACAACCTGTCCGCCCATAAGGGCGGCAAGATCCGCCAGTCGGCCCGGAAGAACAAGGTCGAACTGTGCTTCACGCCGACCAAAGCTTCCTGGGCGAACCCGATCGAGGCACATTTCGGGCCGCTGCGGCAGTTCACCTTGGCCAACTCGCGCCACCCCAACCACACCGTTCAGACGTGGGAGTTGCAGCGATACCTGCGCTGGCGCAACAAGAATGCCCGGCACCCCCAGGCCTGGCGGCCAAGCGCCGTGAACCCGCCCGTACCCGAAGAAAGGTACCCGCTGGGGTGGACGCCCTCGTCTCGCAGCCGCTTGACCACCCCGGCGAACTCCACGCGGTCACGGCGCTAGAAGTCTCCGTCCTTCCTGACTGTGACGAAAATGCCGGTTCGTCGCGTTTCGATGACCACTCGTATAAGGAACTCCTGCTTCAGGTCTGCAGGGAGCTGCTGCGCTTGCCACTCGCGTTCCGCGGCCGCGACAGCTTCGGCATGCTCGCGATCTGACGCGGCAAGAGCTTTGAGCGCGTAGTAGGAACCGCCGAACGCATGTTGTGGCACGTGCGCCGTCGCCACCGCTTGCCCTGCGGCACGAGCAGCGAAGCAGGCCGCGTCATCGTCCGCCTTCGCGGCCCGCGCCGCTGCGTGAGCGTCGAGGGAGGCTCGGCGAATGTCCGCCATCCTGAAGACGCCCGTTTCAACCCATTCACGGCAGGCTTGAATGGCCTGTCGGGGCCGCCCATCCTCCGGGCGTGCACGCTCGAAGAGCGGGAGCACACGCTCGGCACAATCTGCGGCCCACAGGGCCATGATGCGCTGATCTTCCCTGCTGTAGCTCTTCATCACACGACCCTACGACGGCGGTCGTCACCGAAGTCCCGCGCTGTGGACAGACCAACCCGGCGGACCTTCCCGGTCAAAGCACTAGTGCGGCCTGATCCCACAGCGGTTCACGGCCGGCTGCCTGTGCCGCGGCGCGGACCTGCTCGACATCGGCTCCGGTGGCGCGGACGGTTATGCGCGCGGCCCGGCCCACCAGATACACGATCAGGTCCTGATAGGGGCCGGTGGCCGCGCGCAGTGCGGGAAGTCCCGCGATGCCGTCGTCGGCCCGGGTGGGCAGCAGGTGAAGCAGGAAGTTGGTGAGGTGGTCGGGGTGGGGTCACAGGACGAAGCTTTCTACGCCCGGGGACGCCGCGGTCAGGCCGAGGGGGACGTCCGGCGTATGCAGCGGGCCGAGGTCGGGGTGCGGCCGGGCCAGGGTGTGCAGCACAGCGGCCTCGAAGGCCTGCTGCTGCGGATCGCTCCAGCTCCACGCGACCGCGGTCAACTTGCTCAGCCTGGAACTCCAGGCGGTGACAGAGCAGACCGAGGACGCCGCCCGGGTTCGTGTCATGCCCCGCAGGCCCCGCCGATTGCCCTGAGTGGGTTGTGTCAGGGGTGCTGGTCGTGGCGGTGGCTATTGCTTCCTGGCGAGGCTGCCGGTCTCGGCTTCGGTGAGGACGCTGAGTTTGACCAGGCGTTTCAGCTTGGCTCGGGTGCCCTCGACGTTCTTGGGCAGGAGTTCGTGGCCGAGGGCCTGGCAGACGCCCTTGGCCCGCAGTGGTCCGGTGGCCTCATTGAAAACGGTGAGGATGCGGGCGTAGTCCGGATGCTTGGGCAGTTCCGGTGGGGAGGCGGGGATCCGGACGGCGAGGCCGGTGACGGTCTTGCGGGTGATCGCGAGGTGTGTCTCGGCCTCCCGTAGCCGGTCCTGGAGGTCGTCAATGTGCGTGCGGAGGCCGTCGGCCTGGCCCGAGCGGCCTCTTCCTGGATGTCCAGTGCCTGAAGGAGCGGCTGGATGCTCACGCTGCTGCCGCCGGTTCGTGCCAGGTAGGAGTGTTTGCGCCGGTGGGGCGTCGGACACTCACGAACCACCCACTCAGGGTTGAGCCTCCAACAGACCGGGACCGCTTCCCTTCACTGATCCAGTGACTCGTGTCTGTTCCCTGAGGCAGGATGTGCTCATGATGCGTCGGGGGCGTGCCGGGACGGTCTCGGCAGTGGTGTTCAGCGTTGCGGTGTGCTTAGCCGGCCTGTGGTGGACGGTGGACGCGCTGCCGAAGGCGAAGGAGAAGTCCGACCTGGCGGGGGTGCTGGCCGTCCTGCCCAGCCTGGTGGGTGTGGTCCTCGGGGGATGGGGGGCGTGGGCGGGAATCCGGGCCCTGCAGGCCCAGCGCACGGCCCCGGTGATCGCGGAGGAATTCGCCAGACTGGTGGGGGAGGTAGAGGGTGCGCAGTACCGGCAGTTGCTGGGCAGTGGAGTGGCAGCGCCGGACGGGCGGATCGACCTCCCTTTCACGGTCACGGCCACCGGGGTGAGCGGTTCGCGCGCCGACGGAACGCTGGAGGGGATCGCCGACTACTACCGGGGGCTGCGGCCTGGGCGGATGGTCATCACCGGTACACCGTCCGACGGCCGAGAGGGGCGGACCGGGGGTGACGCGGGAACAGGCAAGACCGTGCTCGCCCTGTCCCTGATCCTGGGCTTGGCCAAGGAACGTTCCCCACAGGAGCCGGTGCCGGTACGACTGGCCGCGGCGTCCTGGCCCGGCAGCGACATAAGTGACTGATTACGGACACACCTGACCGACGTCTACCGTCTTCCCCGCCGCGAAGCCGCCCGCCGGGTGGACGCCAATCTCGTTCTGCCGGTCATCGACGGTCTGGACGAAATGGACCCGGGCACGGCCCCCGGCTACACCTCACGCGCCGCCGCCCTCCTCCGCCGCATCGAACGGTTCGAGCACGGTGGCGCACACTGCCCGGTCGTCGTGACCTGTCGGCACGCCCATTATCAGGCCCTGGTGGAAGCAGAGGCGGAACCCCGGATCGTGGCACGCATTGCCGTGGCCCGCGTCGACGCCTCCCGCGCTCACAGCTACCTGTCGCAACGCGTCGCCGGTACGGAGCGGGCCCGGGCCCGCTGGCAGCCGGTCCTCTCCGCCCTGGACACGGTGGCGGCGGATCCGGCCGGCACCGTTCAGCCGGAACACACCCTGCTGGCCGAGACGCTGGACACGCCCTGGCGACTGACCCTGGCCGCCACCGTCTTCGAGGAGCGCACCGCCGACGGGCGATACCTGCGTGACCCCGCCCATCTCCTCGTGCTGGCTACCGGCGGGCATCTTTACGAGTACCTTCTGGACCAGTACGTCGGTGCCGCGGTGGCCGCACGCCACCGGGGGGCGGACGACGCCTCCCGGCCGTCAGGCACCGACACCCGTCCGCGACTGGCTGCCGACGCCACCTGGCATTCCTCGCCCGCTACCTCAATGCCAACAGCGGCCCTGGAGACGGCTCACCCCGCCGCGTCGCAGGGCGCGCGCTGAGCAGCACTGACCTGGTCCTCCACGAACTGTGGCCCCTGGGCGGGAAGCATCGGACACGGTGGACCGAACGCGTTCTGGCCGTGGCGGCGCCACTCGCTCTGGTCAGTCTTACCGTGCTGCCGGCACCGGATGACTTCTTTGATGCGACACCGCGGTGGGCGCTCCTCCTGTGTTTCACGGGGCTCTACCGCCCAGCATGGCCGAAGCCACGGCGGATCGACCCTGGCCGTCTTCGCACTCCTGCCGACCGACGCGTTCTCACGCTGGGTTCCACGGTCGGTTTCGCGATCGGATTCCCGATCGTTTCCGGCCTGTTCCATGCGTCGAGTGAGCCCGGCGACCAAGGGATGCTTCAACACAGCCTCGTGTTCGGCCTAGCTTTCGGGCTCGCGATCGGGCTCGCGATCGGTCTCGCACGCGGACTCATGATCAAACAGGAGCGTGTGGGAGTCGTTCCGCGTCACCTCATCCGCATGGACCTGACCGCTGCAGTCGTGTTCGGACCCGTGACAGCGGTCGGCGCCATGCTCGTGACCGAGCTCGTAAGCCAGCTCGTGTTCGACATGATTTACGGACCCGGTTCTTTGGAAGTAGACCTTTCGGCTGCGCTCTTCTCCGGGTTAATAACCGGGGCCTTCATATTTAGTATCCCAGTCGCGGGCGGCCCGGCAGCCCTGCGGTATTTCGCGCTCCTCCTGCACACGCGCAGAAAGCTGCCGTGGCGGCTGGGGCGCTTCCTCGACGCCTGCTACGAACTCGGCATCCTGCGCGTGTCTGGGACGGCATGGCAGTTCCGCCATCGTGAACTCCAGGACCACCTCGCCACCCGCCCCGCGCCAACACCCCGCTCATGAAGGAGCGTTCCGACGTGGGATTGGCGTGGGTTCACTGGCAACTCAAAACCAGGCAAAGACTCACAAACCGCTCTCTGAGGGAGGACCCTCACTTGCCGCTGAGAAGTGCAACAGCGCTGTGGTCCACAGCTGACCACCTGAACCACACCTGAGCTGGGCCAACGCGAGATAGATCGATGAAGAGCCCCAGCTCAAACCTGCGGCAGAAAGAACGGGTTCTGCGAGCCGCCCCAGCGGACCTTGACCAGTTCCAGCACGCCTACGTGCAGGCGATGTACGCACTCCTCGTCACCAGCGTTGTCGTCATTCGCGCCGACACCGAGCCCGTGCCGCCGTACACACAGGGCTGATCGTCCCCGACGCAGATGGCCCGCTTTACAGCACCTGAACCCTGCCGAGCTGCGGCGCTTGGTTGTGGAAGCAGTCGAGGCTCTCGGTGGCCGCCCAGGGCGCTCGCAATGCGGTTGAGCGAAGGTGCGGCCCGATATGCCGCGCGGCGCCGATCATGGCGGCCACCTCCGAAAAGGGCGGGAGAAGGGAAGTCACCCCTGCCGGTCAGCGATCACAAGCAGCGTGCCCGCCGCGCGCGGCTCGTCGGGCTTCGCCGGAAGCACTTCGGCGGTGATGTTGGTGAATCCGGCCTCGTCGAGGGCCTTCACCCATACCTGCTCCTGGAGGACCCAGCGGCGAAGCGAGGCCGTTCCGCCCTCGGGGGTTTTTGCGGGGATGGCGGCTGCCACCAGGTCCGGTTGGGCCGGGGAGCCGTTCAGGTAGTGGGCCAGGGTGGAGAAGACCAGGCGTCCGCCCGGTTTCAATGCGACGGCGGCGGCCGGCAGCAGGGCGCGCGGATCAGTGAAGTCGCAGGCCCCGAACACGCTGTAGAGCACGTCGTAGACGCTCATCGTCGCCTGGAGATGGGGTACGACGTCGGACGAGGTGATACGCAGGCGCGGGGCGAGGTGGGCGAACAGGTCTGTGGCCATTTCGTACTGCGCCGGGGAGGCGTCGATGGCGACGATCTCGGCGGGCTCGTGGTGGACGGCCACATGCGCGGCGTGCCGGGCGGCTCCGGCGCCGAGGTCGCCGACCACGCGTCCTGTGAGATCGCCCAGCACTTCGCAGCCGGGGCCGCCGTCCTGGCTCCAGATCCAGTGGAAGGCATTGGGGACGGCGCGGTCGCGCTTGGCGCGGGTGCGGCCGTAGTGGTGCCAGAGGTCTGCCGTGGTTGTCATCCGCACCATGTTGGTGGGTGCGGACTGGGGCGGGGACGGTTCCGGTGAAGCTCACCCGGGCAAGTACCGTGCCCCAGCCTGCGATGGCCGGGGCAGGGCTGTGTCGCTGGTCAGTGCGAGTCGTTGCCCGGGTGGCAGGGGCCGCATGGGGCAGCGTCCGCCCACTGCGGCGGGTCGACGTCCCACCCGTGGCTGGCTGATGGAGTCGAAGCTTCACTCGGCCCTGTTGGCGTGGCGCTTCACTCCCCGACAGTCACGAAGTCTTCAGCCGGTATCTCACGTTTCGGACCGCGCAGTGGCTTCTGCCGGGCGGAACATGACGTGATAGGAGCTTGGGTAAGCCCCTTCAACGTCCTGCCTGCGGCCTGCCTGCTGTTCCTGGCTCCTGCCAGGAAGGCGCCATCAGCATGACATCGGCGGCTGCGCATGACTCAGCGGGGCCAGGACGTGTTCGGTTCTTTCAGTCGTAGCAGAGGCCGTCACAGGGTTGGCCGTTGAATGACCCGCACCCGCTCGGAGACCAGTTGCAGGGGCCACTGCGGCAGTGGTAGCCCCATGTGCACCAGTCGTCTACTTTGTTGCAGGTGCACCCTGACAGAGGGCTCGGGTCGCCCGCGGCCTGGAGTGAGGGGATCGCTGGGCCGAGGGTAGCGACAAGAGCTGTCGCTTCCTGGCGCCCGAATGCCTCGGTCGCGATCTCCTTGATGTAGTTGAGCTCACGCTGAGACCGGAGTGCGGGATCGTGTGTGGAGGGCTTAGCAGCGCAGGCGGCGATCTCCTCGAATGCCTTGCTCTGCCGGGCGGTCAGGTGGGGATGTGCGGTGCGCCAGGACTTCACATGTTCGGTCCACAACGCAGCTTTCTCCGACGGCGTCAGTCGTTCGAACACAGCACGCCGGTATGCCGTCGGGTACTTGATGTACTCGGCGTACTTCTTGGGCAGCCTCCGGGCGTTGTCGCTAGCCCAGTTTCGGGCCTGTTCTGCGAAGGCCGGTGTGCGGCCGAACAGAACTACGCCGCCGGCCACCAGCAGTCCTCCGGCGGTCCGCAGGAAGGCCGCACGCCCCACGACGGGCTGCCCTACCGGACTCAGGGGATGGCCTGCGGCTTGGTGGCGTAACTGGCCCAGGTTCCGCAAGACTCGCAGGGCCGAGTTTGGGCCTAGCCTGCGGAGCAGAGGAACGGTCATCTTGCGGCCGACCCACGCGCGCACATGATCGTCGCTGCGCACGGTCAGCAGGGTGGGCTCCCAGGGAGGCTCGTCGCCCAATGCAACACTCCTCCACCGCTCGACGCGGGGATGAGCAAGTGGGAGGACCTCCAGTTTGCCCTCACATGCGGAAGACACTGCCGATGAAATGTCCCGACAGGTTCCGCAGGAGGCATCAAAGGCGAGTACAAAGCGTTCCGTGTCAGAGCTGTCTGTCATCCGGTCGCCTCCGTTCAGCGTTGGGGCCGGTGCAGCGACGTACGGCTCCGTTACCCAGAGCCGTGGCACTTCGCCCTGCAGTAGTCAACTCCTGACGGTTCCGCATGAGCCGTGCGCAGATAAGGCAGAGAATGAGCCAAAATGAACAGCATCGTCGGGGGGTGCCCCTATGGCTTTGTTCAAGGGAAACCGGGGTGCGATGGGTCGGCATGCCGGGGGCAGCATGGCGCCGTGGCCGATCTGCTGTGGGATGACGTGAAGTGCTTCTTCGACCTGGACCTGATGGGGCGCTGCCGGACGTGCGTGTCCCGGATGCCTCGGTGGAGGACTGGCAGTCGGTCCTCGACTCGATCGCGCAGACGGGCCGGAAGTGCCAGTACTCCGAGGGAGACGTGGCGCTTCCGGTGCCTCGGGCGGAGGCTGTGCCGTCCCGCCCGGCGGATGCCGAGTGCCCTGAGCTGCGGGTCTGGCCATCTGCCGATGTGCTGGCGCCAGATCGCCGCCGCCGTCAAAGTGTCCGTAGGCGTCGTACACAAGACCCTCAACCCGGCAGCGGCGCCCGTCGACAGCTGACCCCCAGGGGCAGATCGAGGGCCAAGGAGACAGAACACCCTGGCCACGGGGACAAGGACTCAGCAGGGATCAGAGGAACGCACGGGATGTCGCAGACCCGGCCCGCAGCCCCTACCACGCCCTTGCCCGAGCCCTGCGACGTCGCCCTCCGGCCCGGACAGTTGCCCCTGGCCTGATCCAGGCCAAAGCTCCGCATACAGGTCGTTACATCCCGCCGCTACTGCGTCTCCGTCATGCAAGCGTCATTCAAGTCGCCTCTGGCTCTCCCGAGTCGCAGCCTGGCGATGCCCTCCACGTTCCGGCGCAGGACCGGGTCCTCGATCTTGATCTCCGCTAACTCGAGAGCGTCCTTCAACTCACGCGCCTGCTTGCGGTACTTCGAACCGGGGCGGGCAAGGTCTTTGAGGGTGAGATTCATGGCGTACGTCACCTTCTCCCCGTACATCCATGGCTGCCACTCCATGAGGTACCTGGTGCACAGAAACTCCATGTAGTCGGATGGCGTCGGCAGCGCCGATATGGTGGCGGTCGCCGTAGGCGTCTTCACCTTCGGCAATGAAGGCTGCTTGGGGGTGGGAGAGCACGCACCCAGTCCGACCGTGAGCGCAGCTGTAGCGCACACAAGGCGAAGCCTGAAATTCTTCATTCCGCGACACCGATCCGTCTGAAGAGGTCATCCAGGGAATCGAAGTCCAATTTGCTGGACTCATCTGAGATGTCGTAGAGCGATACGTCGCCATCCTCAAGGCCTTTGCTGCACCTTTGGCTCATGCCGCGGACATCGGAAGAGGTGGCTGTCCACTTCACCTGCGCCCTGCGGTCAGGTATGGGAATGAAGCGCTCGGCGCGCTCCACAGTGGCGGCCAGTCTGCGGCAGACCCGGGCGGCGTCTTTCAAGACGCGGAAGTGCGTGCGGTAGATCGCGACAGTCTGCCCTGCTGTCGTCTTCTCGGTCAGTTTGGGAAGTTTGGCCCAGTGGCCTACGAGCAGGACCAGATACGCGGAATCGATGACCATCCTGGCGTAGATATCGAGGCCGCCCGCGTAGTACCAGCCGGCGACCTGTGCGGCAGAAGTCTGCTGTGTGGACGGGCTGCCGGCCGAGTCACGCTCGGAGCCGGAGTCGTCCGTGCCCAGGACAGTGAGGGATATCAGCACGGCGGTGAGAGTGACCAGGGCCACGGAGGCCGTCCAACGCCGGCGACCAGGTCGGTCCGGGGCATCGCTGGTGCGGCGCGGGGCAGCTCCGACTTCTCGCGCCAGCCTGCGCTGGTAGCTGGATACGGCATCGCGTACCGCCAGGCCCCCCACTGCCGCCACTACTACGGCCAGCGCTCCCAGCACGGGAACGGCGAGTGCGGGGCGCAGGAACGTCACGATATCCGGCGCCGCACGACGCACTTCATCGTCCGGGCAGGCCGAGAAGTTGGCGTTCGCCGGTCCGACGCAGCCATCGAACATCCACAGAAGGCCACAGCCGACGAGGCCGAGGAGTACAGCCAGGCCCCCGGAGAGTACCGCGTACGGGACGGCGGTTCGGGGCAGCACGAAGGCGGCGAGCAGAGCGGCGAATGCCGCAGCAACGATCAATGCACCGATCCACCAGGCCTGGTAGAGCCAGACGGTCGCGGGTCCCGCGTCAGGTCGCACCAGCTCCTCGTGCCACCGGTTGTTGATCACTACCACGGACGCCAGCGCGACGGCACCGCCGGCGATGCCCGGAACCGTGATCCGCAGCAGAACCGACGGCGGCCCCGCTCCCCGGTCCGCAGCAGTACCAGGACCAGGAGAATCGCCGGCACCAGCCACAACAGCACGGAACCTGCCACCGCAGCCGCGTCCAGAGAGAGCAGCAGCGAACTCTGGTGCAGCAGCGCTGCGGCGCGCGGCAGTGGCAGCCACGTACCGTCCGCGAAGACTCCGCTGGCGCCAAGCCCCTGTCCGGCTTGCTGCGGGCCCACCAGAAGTAGCGGGCCCCAGAAGTAGAACACGATCAGCGGCGCACCGATGGTCACGATGCTCGCTGCCGTGCAGGACCAGAATGCGGCGATCCGCGCGCGGACGGGCACCAGGTCGGTTGCCAGGTGGGCCACCTGGGCAAGCCATACGCCGGCCACCACCGCGCCCGCGAAGAGCACACCGAGAAACCAGTAGTTGTCCGGTAGCCAGACCCCGGCGTCGGCAGGGAGGGAGAGCACGGTGCCGCACACCAGGCCGATGCCTAATGCGGCTCCCTCGCGCCAGCCACGGGGCGGGGCTGCTTCTTTGTCCGCCGCATACATCACGGCCCGCCAGATCGGCGCCGCCACTGCCAACAGCGCCAAGGCCACGCTCAGCCACAGCAGGACGGTGTCCAGCCCGAACTCCTCCAGACTGCTCTGTCTGCTGGCGGCCAGGCCGGTCAAGATGCCGACGAGGCCGATGGGCACCAGGTTCGTACGGTACAGGCGGCCGTCTTCCGCAAGCATTCGCAGGCGCGCCGCGTCGCTCGGGTGCCACAGCCGACGCGACTCGTCCCGCAGCCGCATGCGCCACGAGCGCGACTCCGCTTTGCCACCGGACGCGGCCAGCAGGCTTCGCACGTCACCTCGCCAGTCCGGCTCCAGAACATCGGCGTGATATTCACGGCGCCGCAGAATGTCCGCGCGTGCCAGATAGACAGCCGCGACCACACCGACGACGCGCACCAGATTCTGCAACGGCTCGTCGAAGCCGCGCGATGTGTCGGGGAATACCGGAGCCACGTACCACACGAGCACCGGCCCCATGACCACGAGCAGAAATGCCCGCCAGAGCGCGATGGTGGCATAGGTCAGACCCACGTCGTGGTTGGCAGCGTGGTTCAGCTCGTGCAGCACCACGCCCCGGCACGCCTTGAGATCCGGACCCCCGCGCGCAACCGACGCAGCGCCGTCGCGCCTGTTCAATGCCACCGCATAATTGCGCAATAGCCCGGCATTCAGCGCAATGGTGTGCCGACCGAAGCGCCCGAATACCACCGCACTGCAACTCAGGTCATACGGGTTGATCATGAAGCGCACGCGTTTGCGGGGCACGCCGGTGAGGGTGCACAGCTCATCGAGCTCGCCCGGCAGCAACTCGGCGCTCGTGGCCTGGCCGCCACCCCACGATGCACCCAGGTCGACCAGCCGAGATCTGCGGCACTTCCAGGTAGGCAGCAGCACGTAAATGAGGAGGGCGACGACGATGACACCGGACAGGGAAAGCAGTGCCTGCTCCCTGACCAGACCGAGAACGAGATCCTGACCCTCCAGGCAGCGCTCGAAACCGCCGCTGTCCTGGGTGGCGATGCGGCACTGGCGCTCTTTGACGACTTCCGGGGCACGGCTCTGTTCCGCCATCTCGAACAACGACCCGAGCGTAGAGATCGAGATGAGTGCCAGCAGCAGAAGGAAGCGGAAGGTGGTGCCGGTGTCCAACCCCCGACGCACCGCTATGTCCTGCTGGTCTGCTCGTCGGAGCTGTCGTCGCCGTCGCCGCGGGCTGTGTCTGCCTCGCCCTCCGCTACGGCTTCCCTTCCGAGCGCCAGACACCCGACGACGCGTTCGGCGACCACGCGAGCGGTGTCGTCGGAGATCCCCGCCTCCACCAGCTTGTCCAGCAGCAGGTCGTGTACGGCACGCAGCCACTCACGGGGCAGTTCGTGCAGACTCGTGACAACGGGCTCACGACGAAACAGCCGCTGCAGCCAAGTCCCCAGCAGCACTCCAGTAACGCCCGCTACCACCGTGCGATAGCTCTCCTCGAGCGCCATCATCAGCGCCGGACCGAGTACGCCTACGGCCTCGCCCAGGTTGAATCCGAGAGGGTCACCGTTCCTGCGCCGCCGCCGCAGCCGCCGCACAATACGCGCATCGTCCGCTGTCGTCAGCAGTGCGCTCAATATCTGCTGCTCCTCCGCGGGAACATGACCGCTTTCGACGGCGAACTGCACGCCGTCCTCGACCACATCACGCAAGGCCACCTGACGCTGCTGCATCGATGACACCCTCCCCGTAGGCCCAACCACCCATCTTCTGCAGTCAGAACTACGACCTTATCGATGCAGCACACACCCGGACCAGACAATCGCGAGTCTCTCGACACCCAACTCCCGGCCCTGCGTCCATGCCCCGGAATACGCCGATCCCGTGGGCACTCGACGACCCGCCCGGTCATCCGATGGATCTCGACCTTGTGCCGCAGCTCCAAGAACAGGAAGTACGTGGTCAGCGCCTGTGCGCGGGCCAGCCGGGTGCCGCTCGGCGAGCCTCGCAGCATCTTCCCGAGGTAGGGGCGCCCGTCGACAGCTGACCCCCAGGGGCAGATCGCTACTTTGCGGCTGGTGTCTGAGCTAGGACACCAGGGCCGAGATGCGGGAGTCGCCCTGGAAGGCGGGAAGAACCTTCGCCCCGCCCAATTCCCCACGGCTGACCAAAGGCCCGCATGGGCACCGAGCTCCAAACCATAGCCACAACATGGCACGCGCCTGGTGGGCCTGCGGACGGCCAGAGCAGACCACGCGCTCCCTCCTGGAGGCCTACCGAGCCAGCCCCGCCGAAGTCCGTGACCGCCCCGCGATCCGCAGCATCGTCGACGAGCTGGCACAACGCCACCCCCACACCCGCGGAGTCAAGGAACTCCATGCCACTACTGCTCGGCAGGGACGCTAACTGGTGCGACGTCCCGCGAGCGCGGATCACCGAAATCGTGCGGAGCCTTCGTCAGATAGTGCACCAGCGCATGCCCAAGTCTTCGTTCTGCCCTCGACGCGCTGCCGCGCCGGATGTCCGTGGATCTGGGAGAAACCTGGGATGCGCTTGGGACGTCAGCCTCCGAGGAGGCCGAGGACCGCTCGCTGATAGACGGCTTACATCGCAGGTTGGCAGCGAGGCTGTGGGAACAGTTGAATGCCCTGGTGACGGACTGGACGCAGGTGGTCGATGCTCAAGGGGCGGTTGGGCGAGTGCCACTGCTCCTGGATCAGGTGGACCGAGAGGAAGTGCCGGAGGCGTGGGACGAGCTGTGGGACCGTCTCTGTCTCCACGGTGAGACGGTCTCCGCGGCGAGCTTTGCAGCTCTCCCGCGCTTGGCAGCTCTGGCTCCCGCGTGTGCCCAGGCGCTCGAACTGGCCAGTGCCATCGTGCGTGGCACGTTGCGGCACCCCGACGGTGAAGCTCTGCTGGCGGCCTGTCCGAACGAGGTCGCCCGGTTGCGGGAACTCGTGGACCAGAGGCTTCGGACGCGTCCGGGCGACTACCACCGGCTCTTCGGTGACCTGCTTGCCCTTGCGGGGCAGTACCACTGGAGCGCCTCCTTGGGGGACTTCGCCGACGACTTCTATGCCGTTTCCTGCCCTGGCTGCGAAGCGGAGGTGACCATCGCCATCGGCGACTGCGGCTGCTACGCGGCCACTCGAGAGTGGGATCAGGGCGACGTTGAGCGGCGGTCGCTGCGGCCTGCCCTGGCCGAGGAGCTTCGCGACCCGGGCCGATGGATGCACGCCACAGCCGGCCGGGACGGGCAACAGCGGCTCGCCGAGGGGATCAGGTACGTCTTTGGCCGGGCAGAGTGCCCGGCTTGCGCCAGTGTGTTCAACGTTGCGGAAGCGCACACGACCGCGAACCTTCCTCCATCCGTTGAAACGTACTGAACAGGGAGAGGCGACCCGGCCGCTTGTGATGATCTTGAAATGGCTGGCGTCATCACGGCTTCGGGCCCCGCGTGGATACCCCCGTCACCGGGCTGAGCCCGAGGCAACTGGGCAAGCTGTTCACCGCGCTTCGGCGAGAGGGCGCCGACCCCGTCCGCAGGGGCCGGCCATGGGGCCGCCGCTGGCGGACCGAGTGCTGCTGGTCGCCTCCTACTGGCGCACCAACCTCACCCCTGCGCCAACTGGCACCGCTGTTCGGGGTGCAACGTCCGCGGCCGACCGCATCATCGACCACCTCGGACCAGCGCTCGCACCCCAGCAGCGCAAACGGTTCCGCACGCACACCGTCCTGATCGTGGACGGCACCCTGGTCCCCACCCGCGACCACAGCATCGCCGAGCAGTCCAAGAACTATCGGTACTCCACTGACCACCAGGTCGTCATCGACGCCGACACTCGGATCGTCGTCGCGCGTCGCCGACCGCTGCCCGGCAACCGCAACGACTGCAAGGCGTGGGAGCTGTCCGGTGCCACGGCCGCCGTCGGCCGCCCCACCGTGATCGCCGACGGCGGCTGAGGCACCGGACTGGGCATCCCGCACCGCCGTGCACCCGGCCAGGCCGGCCTTCCGGCCTGGAAAGAGGAGCACAATCGCTCACACCGCAAGGTCCGCGCTGGCATCGAGCACACCTTCGCCCGCAGACACTTCGTCTACCGCTCCAGCAGCGGTAACAAAATCCGGCAGTTCAACTTCACCACCTACGTCACCCGCACCCGAGGGACCAGCACGGTCAATCTCACCAAACACGACGCACACCTGTGGGCCCCGATCAACCATGAACAGGTCTCCAGCGCTGTATGAGGCGTGTAGGCAACCTGGCGATCGGACTCCACGCAATAGATTCCTCTACCCCGGAACTGCCGGTCCCTTCGCAGCGGCGACCACATGGTCGGCGGGGCGTGATGAAGATGCCTGGGTCTTGGGGGGCGCACTCAGGCGCCCCGGGCTTCCTGAGGCTGCAGCATTTCGCAGAAGGCACCGCCTTGATTGACCAGTTCCTGGTAGGTACCGCTCTCGGTGATGCGGCCCTGGTCGAGGACGATGATGCGGTCGGCGAGCCGGGTGTTGGCCAGGCGGTGGGTAATGAAGACGGTAGCCCGCCCCGCGGCGAGTGCCCTGAGCCGCATGTAAATCCGGTGCTCGGCTCGGGCATCGAGCGCGGCGGTCGGCTCTCACGAGTATGGGGGCGTCGCGGTGGAAGGCGCGGGCGACTGCGATGCGCTGCCACTGCCCGCCGGACAGGTCGTGCCCGCCCCACCAGGAGCGGGCCAGGGAGGTGTCCAGCCCGTGTGGCAGGTTGGCGATGACGCTGTCGGCGCCGGCTGCCTCGGCTGCGGCGTGTACGGCGGTGTCGCCTGTGGGGCGGGGTTGGCCGAGGGTGATGTTTTCGCGGGCGGCGAGCGGCCAGCGGGTGTAGTGCTGCGGGACGAGGGCCACGTTGGACAGGACCTGGGCCGGGTCGGCGCCCGCCAGGTCCACTCTGCCCCACCGTACGGAGCCCGTGGTGGGGAGGAAGAGGCCGGTCAGCACCCGGGAGAGGGTGCTTTTGCCAGCGCCGTTCTCGCCGACCAGGGCGATGACTTCACCGCGCTTGAGGTGCAGGGTGACGTCTTCGAGCGCCGGCCGGTCCGCGCCGGGGTAGGTGAAGGAGACATCGGTGGCGGTGATCACCTGCGGTCCGTCTTCGGCGACTTGAGCCGAACCGCGGCGGGCTGCCCACGGCTTGGCCACCGCCAGGAACCGGGACCAGTCGTCCAGGGACAGCGAGGTGCGGAACAACCGGGCCCCTGCCCGGACCGTCGTCGTGAGCGCGGCGCCGGAGATCCGCACCGCGAGGGCAGCCGTCCCCGTCGCCGCCAGCCCCATGCGGCCGCTGGCCACGAGCAGTACGAGTACGCCCCAGGTCGCGGCGGTGCCGACAGCGGTGAGCGCGTCGCCGATCCCCTGCACCACCAGTGTCTGCTGGTTCGCCTTGAGGTGTTCGGCCTCCAGGCGGCCGGAGTGATGCGGTACTGGCGGATCAGAAAGGCGGCCATGGTGTCGGAGCGGACCTCGTCGGCGGTGTTCCGCTCGGTGGTGTAGGAGCGGAAGACGTTGCGCAGGCGGGAGTCGGCGGGGTTGCGGTGGTGGGCTGCGTGTTCGATCCGCGCTGCGCGTACGGCGCCCCACGCACAGGGGATCACGGAGCAGACCAGGAGGGGGAGCATCACCGGGTGCAGGACGGTGACGACGGCCGCGGCGGCCATCTGGGCCGCGGCGGCGGTGAGGAGCTGGACGTCGAGGATGAGTTCGCCTGTTTTGTCGGCGCCGTCGCAGGCCGCGGCGTGGGCGTCCTCGAAGCCGGGGTCCTCGTATGCCACCAGCTCGGCGGCGGTGGCGGCGGTGATGACCTTGAGGTCGGCCTCGCGTACGGCCTTCGGCGCGAGCCGGACAGCAAACGCGCGGGCGGCGGCATCCAGCAGGTAGTGGCCCGACGCGGCGACGGCGAGCACTACTACGGCGGTCGTGTTGTTGCGCAGACCGGTGACGATGTCGTCTTGGGTGAACATGGCGGCCAGCACGCGGGTAGTTGCCGCGAGCGCCGTGGTGGTGAGCGCGACGGCTGTGATCTGGCAGGTGAGCAGGGCCAGGATGGCGCAGCGGTCGGTGCGCCAGCCGAGCCGGACGGCCTGGGCGAGGGTGGACGACAAGCGGCAGGCTATCGCCCAAGTGGACAGGTTGACGCTCGTCTCGAAGTGCCGGTCGCAGGCCAGGCGCATGGCCGGCGGCTGGCCCGCTGCCGCGGTGGCGGGCGAAGGGGATAGGGAAGAACTCACGCTCCCCATAAGGGAGCCGGGCCAGGCGGGCGGACAATGGGATTGCTCCGCATGCGGCGCATCGCCCCTGTTCGCCCGCCTTTCGGTCAGGGGCGGCGCCTGATTTTCACTCGTTCGAGTGAGGCCGTGATCCGGGGCGGGAAGCTCACGCCGGCCCTGGATCACAACAGCCTGTCCTATCTACGGCACGGTGAGGACCGGCGTCCAGGGCCGGTCGACGGCGTCGCCGATGTCGCGTCCGACCGTGCCTTCGGGTACCTCGGCCCAGGCGTGTGCGACGTCGGGCAGAAGCGGGCCCCGAGCACCCAATGGGCTTGGCGGCCGGTGAGGGCAGTGGCGATGACGGTGGCGAGACTGACTTCCATGCACGCGATCCGACCCGGCCACCAGGTGGGAATCACTGCCTGTATGGCCGTGTAGAGGGCTTTGAGCGGGTGAGGCGCGCGTACGGCAGTCGGCGCAGCAGCCGCACAGCGGCGATCTGATAGCGCAGCGGGCACCGGCTCAGGGCCAGGGAGAGGGCGCGCGCGATAGCGGCCACCAGCCGGTCACGCGCCGGGGCAGTGGGCCGGGCGGCCGGGACCATGACGGTCATCGGCGCCACCACCTCCTGCTGCGGGCACGCTTGGGGCGGTCGGTGTCGACCAGGACGCCGATGGCCACCAGCTCGTCGACGAACATGGCGATCTGGCCGCAGACTTGCTGCGGGTCCTGGCCAGCGGGGATGGCGATCTCGTCGGCGAGGCCGGGCGTACCGCCGCGGACGGTGATGGCGTGCCAGATACGGGAGGCGTCGGTATCGAGCATCAGCCATGCCCCGCGCCTGGACATCGAGCACCGCCGTGCCGTGCGGGGAAGCGGCGTGATGGATGTGCGGCGCGGGGGTCAGCATGCCGCTTCCAG
Source organism: Streptomyces huasconensis (assembly GCA_004010275.1). Taxonomy (GTDB): domain Bacteria; phylum Actinomycetota; class Actinomycetes; order Streptomycetales; family Streptomycetaceae; genus Streptomyces; species Streptomyces huasconensis. Next base: position 16,413 of record RBWT01000041.1, on the reverse strand, counting down.
CTCGCTGGTCTGGCCGGTCAGCCACCAGCATGTCACGATCAGCTGATGCAGGGCGGCGATCATCGTGACGCTCTGGCCCCGGGCTGCCTGCACCAGCGCGACCGGACGGCCGCAGGGTCGACGAGTCCGCCCTGCGCAAGCGGGCTGGAGGTGATCAGTTCGTCGAGGTGGGCCCGGTGACGGGCGAGCCCGGCGATGCGCTGGGCGGTGAAGGAGCCCTTCGAGCGGCGAGAGGTCAGCCAGTGGGGCAGGTGTGGCAGCGACTCGCGCAGCAGCGGCTTGTAGGACACCAGCCCGCGCCGGGCCAGGGCCGGGACGGCGAACGCGGCGCGGACCACCTGGTTGTCCAGGTATGGATACACCGGCCGGATGCCCAGGGTGTGCGCGTAGGGGGTCCAGCCGCGGGCGGCGGCGCCCACCGAACGCAGGGCGGCCCACTGGTCGAACTCGTCGGCGTACGAGGGTTGTGTGTCGTGGGCGGCTTGCCGCAGCAGCGCGGCGACCTGGTGGCGGCCATAGCCGGTGAACCAGGAGGCCCCGCCCCAAGACGGCACCACGACCAGCCGCTCACCGTGGCCTTCGGCGTGAGGGGACCGCGCTCCAGGGCCTGCGCGGCGTGTTCGAGGGTGCCCGCGCGGCCGAGGGCAGCACCATCCGCATCTGGTGCGGCGGTACGAGCGGCTGTACGCGGAAGGGGCCTACGCCCCGAAGTGGTACCAGCGCCGCATCACCCGGCACGTGCACGAGCTGGCCGAGGAGTTCGGCATCGGCCCCACGCGCGCGGGTGCCGCGCGTCGCATCCGGCTCCCCGAGGAACCGGAGCCGGCCACCGGCCCCACCCAGCTCACGCTCCTGTAGGGCCATCCCCCTTTGGCGGACCGCGCCCTGCTCCTTTCAGGTAACGCGGTGACAGAACAGCCGCTTCGGGCGGCGGTTTCCGGGACGATGCGCCCGAGGCCGTGGCGTACGCGGCCCCGCCCCCTCCGCCCCGGGAAGCCCGATGAAGAAACGCGCCGTCGCCCTCTGCTCCCTCGCCGCGCTGACCGGAGCGGCCGTACCGGCCGCCGGGCTCGCGCCCGCGGTGAGCCCGGTGCCCGCCCCGCGCACCGCGCAGACCGCCCCAGCGGCCCCGCTCGCGTGGAAGCAGTGCGCCACGAAAGCCCACCCGGCGCTCCAGTGCGCGTCGTTGAAGGTCCCGCTCGACCACCGGTCGCCCGGGGGCGAACAGCTCACCCTCGCCCTGTCGCGCGTCCCGCACACCGCGAAGACGTTCCAGGGGCCGCTGCTGGTGAACCCCGGCGGCCCGGGCGGCAGCGGGCTGACCATGGCCGGGACCGTGGCGAAGGCCCTCCCCAAGGAGGTGGCCGCGCAGTACGACGTCATCGGCTTCGACCCGCGCGGCGTCGGGAAGAGCGAGCCCGCCCTCAACTGCCGCCCAGGGCACTCCGCCCCGGTGCGGCCGGCCAGCGTCCCGGTCACACCCGCCCTGGAGCGGGCCAACCTCGACCGGGCGCGGGCCTTCGCCCGGGCGTGCGCCTCGAAGTACGCGGCCCTCCTGCCGTTCATCGACACCGTGAGCACGGCCCGGGACCTGGACGCCATCCGCGCGGCCCTCGGCGCGCCGCGCCTGAGCTACCTCGGCTACTCGTACGGCACGTACCTGGGCGCCGTATACGCCAAGCTCCACCCGCACCGCGTGCGCCGCATGGCACTCGACTCCGTGGTCAATCCGACGGGCGTCTGGTACGCCGCCAACCTCCGGCAGAACCTCGCCTTCGACGCCCGTCACCAGACCCTGCTGGCCTGGATCGCCCGGCACGACTCCGCGTACGGCCTTGGCAGGGACCCGGCGAAGGTCGAGGCCCAGTGGTACGCGATGCGGCGAGCCCTGGCCGAGCGGCCCGCCGGCGGCAAGGTGGGCGCCGCCGAACTGGAGGACACGTTCATCCCCGGCGGCTACACCAACCGCTACTGGCCGCACCTGGCGAAGGCCTTCGCGGCGTACGTGAACGACAAGGACACCGGCCCGCTCCTGAAGGCGTACGAGACCTTCGGCGCGAGCGGCCCGGCGGGTGAGAACAGCTACAGCGTGTACACGGCCGTGCAGTGCCGGGACGCGCAATGGCCGCGCGACTGGCGCACCTGGCGCGAGGACAGCGAGCGGGTGCACGCGAAGGCACCGTTCTCCACCTGGAACAACACCTGGTACAACGCTCCGTGCGCGTTCTGGCCGACGCGCCACCTGAGCCCGCCGGACGTCTCCACCTCCGCGCTGGGACCGGTCCTGCTCTTCCAGGCGACCGACGACCCGGCCACTCCGTACGAGGGCGCCGTCGCCCTGCACCGCAAGCTGGGCGACTCGCGCCTGGTGGTCGAGCGGGGAGGCGGCAACCACGGCGTCACACTGCGCGGGAACGCCTGCCTGGACCGGCACTTGGCGGCGTACCTCGCGACCGGTGAGGTGCCCGGCGGCGGCGGTGGTGAGGTGGACGCGGAGTGCGCGGCGCTGCCCGACCCGCAGCCGTCGCGCGCCCGTCAAGGCACCCCCGGACGCGGGGCGTTGTCAGTGCCGTGGTCCACCATGGGGACATGAGCCGACTGACCCGCATCAGCGCCCCCGAGGGCGTCGCCCCCGCCACCGCGTACACGCACGTCGTCATGGGAACGGGCCGCTTCATAGCGGTCTCCGGCCAGTTGGCGCTGGACGAGGACGGCGAGCTGGTCGGCGAGGGTGACGCGGCGGCGCAGGCCCGGCAGGTGTTCGAGAACCTGCGGCGCTGTCTCGCGGCGGCGGGCGCCACCTTCGACGACGTGGTGAAGCTGACGTACTTCGTCACGGACATGGCACACATGCGGGCCGTCCGCGCGGCCCGCGACGCTTTCCTCGCCCCCGACCGGCTCCCCGCGTCCTCGGCGGTACAGGTCGCCTCGCTGGTCGGCCCCGAATTCCTCATGGAGATCGAGGCGTTCGCGGTGGTGGGTGAGTAGGGGGTGCGGCGGGCGATGAGGCGGGGCGGCAGCTGGGTGGTGCCGGGCTGCCGGTGAAGGGGCCCGCAGCCGTGCCACCTGGGTCGGTCGTGAGCGCGAGACCTTGCCGCCGCGAGACCGTGTCGACCCGGCGGCGCAGCACTGCGTGCCGGCCGAGGACGCCCACGACCACTGGCGGTGTCACCTCCCGGTATGGAAGCGGCGGCGGTCCGCTCGGCACAGTTCGTCGATCCGGCGTTCGATAGCAGGCCGATCGTCGCGTCGGTCTCCGCTCGCAGCCGTGCGGAGACGGCGCCGAGGCACCGTGACGACGGTGTCGAGGCGTCGCAAGAGGTTGAGACGAAGTCGCCGTTGCCGCCGGACCGGGCAGGCCGCACGTCACCGGGAGGGTGGCGGGCGTCGTCCGGGAAGCCCAGGCAGTCGGCGCCGAACCACGCGCGGGTGACGGCTGTCGCCGAGGCACCCGCTGCGTGTTCTCACGGCGCTTCCTCCGGGCCGGGCGTGCCGACGCGTTCGGTCGGGCAGGGGTCGGTCCGAGGACGGTGGTCGGTGCCGAGGGACGCGGTGATGGCCAGGATGGACGTCGGCCCCTCCATGTCGACCGCATGCCATACCCCGGCCGGGTTGATGGTGGCCTCGCCCGGCCCGAGCCGAACGTGGTCGGGCACCCCGTCGAGGTCGCGGGTGACCGTCACGGACCCGCTGAGGCAGACGACCAGTTCGTCGCCCGCAGGGTGGCTCTCCCAGTGGTCGCCGGGTCCGTCGCCGTCGAAGATCGCCACTATCCGGCCCTCGGCGCCGTCCGCCGCGACGGCGGCGCTGTAGGCCTGGAGCACCTCCGGGTCCCAGGTGAACCCCTCGATGGGTTTCGCTCGCGATCCCAGTCCGAGGTGCACGGGGGTGGTCCGCAGGTCCATGGCAGCGCGTTCGTGGTTGACGAGTCTCATGCCGACGATCGTCCACGACAGCGATCGGGCGGTCTTGAAGAAAAGGGAAGAGAAACCGACGTGAAGGGCGGGCGGTTGGCGGTCACCCGGCTCCGAGGAGGACTTCGCTGCGACGCCAGGCCGTCGGCGTCCGGCCCGTGAACTCGCGCCAGTCCCGGACGAGATGGGCCTGGTCGGCATAGCCGGTGATCGTTGCCACATCGCCCCACGGGAGCGGGTCCCGCACCGCCGCCAGTTCGTGCGCGTGCTCGAAGCGCAGGACTCGGGCGGCGGTCTTCGGGGACAGGCCCACCTCGCCGCGAAACCGCTCGGTGAGGTACCGACGGCTCCAGCCGAGTTCCGCGGCGAGCGCACCGACCTGGACGCGGCCCCGCGCGGCGACGAGGCGGCGCCACGCCTCAACCACCTCGGGGCGCACCTGACGCGCATGGTCGCCGCAGGCGCCACGGCCGACGGCTCGGAGGAGCAGTTCGTCCAGCGCGGTGAACCGCGCCGCCCATGTCGTCGCCGAGCGGAGCCGGTCGGCCAACTCGACGGCAAGCGCTCCGAGAAGCTCGTCCAGAGGGACCAGTCGGTGGGCGAGTTCGGCGGACGGCATGCCGTAAATGGCCCGGGCCCCGAGCGGTGTCAGCGCTACCTGAACCCCTTGCTGGCGTCCGTCGTGGTGAATCGCGACGGACCTGCGCATCAGGCCGCCGGCCACGCCGGTGAACCGGGTGACCGGTGACCCGTCGTCAACGCCCGCCGCCACCTCCAGAGGATCTGACAGGCTGATCACCGCGGTGAGCGCGCGGCTCGGGGGGCCGCAGTGCACCCCCGTCGGTGACCCGCGGAGGTCGAAGCCGACGTACGAGTCGACGTACTCCCGCAAGACGGGCGCCGGACGTGCACCGATCCCGGTGGCCGTGTGATCCCCCATTTTCGTCAGTCTACGAACCGCCCAGCCATCCCGCTGCCCTCCGGCACGTCTCTCGGCCACCCCCCAGTACCCTCCGGACATGCGCATACGGGAGATGACCGACGCCGACTGCGCGACCGTGGCCGAACTGCGCGTCCTGGGGTGGCGCAGCGCGTACGCCGGGCTGATGCCGCAGGCGTTCCTGGACGGCCTCGATGTCGCGGAGGGCACGCGGCAGCTGCGCGAACGGCTCGCGCAAGGCCATGCCGGGACGTGGACCTGATCGCCGAGCGCGCGGGCCTGGGCGGTCGGCTGGGCGTGCTTCGGTCCCGCGTGCGACAGCGATGTTCCACCGGGCGAGGCGGAGCTGTACGCGCATCCGGAGCAGTACTCCACGGGCGTGGGCCGCGCGCTGCTCCTGGAGTGCGTGGCCCGCTGCACGGCCGCGGGTCGCCCCCGCATGCGCCTGTGGGCAGTGGAGGGCAACACCCGAGCCCGCCGCTTCTACGAACGCTTCGGCTTCGCCCCGGACGGTGCCGTCGACCCCCAGACGGTGGAGGACGTACCCGTCCCGGAGATCCGCTACAGCCGCGACCTCCCCTGACCTTGCCCCGACTCCCGCCCCGTCAGGGGCGCGGGGAACTGCGCGCCCAGCCACACACCCGCAGCCCGACCAACAACCCGCACGCCCCCACCCCCTCCCCGCCTCACCCCGGCAACCGTCCCTGCCGCAGGCACTGGACGCGGCGGGTCCGGGCGCGGTGCTGGTCCCCCTCCTCCTCGGCGACGGCTACCACCGCACCGTCGACATCCCCGCCCTCGTCGGCGACCGGGACTGTGTGCTCGCGCCCGGGCTGGGGGGGTCGACGAGGAGATCGCGCGCGCCCTGCACGGAACGCCTGCGGGAGGCGGAACGCGCGGCCGGCGGCCGGGCCGACGCGGTGGTGCTGGCCTCCGCGGGCTCCACCCGCCCCGGCGGCAACGACGGCGCCCTGGCCGCGGCCCGCGACCTCCTCGCCCAGCTCGACGAGTGGTCGCGGCCCGGTGCCGGTCCTGACCGCCTATTGCGCCAAGTCCCCGCCCTCCGTGCACGCGGCGGTACGGCGGTTGCACGGCGACGGCTTCCAGCGCGTCGCCGTGGTCACCCACCTGTTGGCACCCGGCAGATTCACCCGCGTCCTCCCCCACACCCGCGCCTGGGCGGTCACCGCCCCCCTGGCCGACCACCCGCGTCTCGCCCGCCTCGTCGCGCGCCGCTACGCCGAGGCCGCGCCGGTACCGGCCGATCGCCGAACTCCGGCGGCGGATGAGGACGTTGGTCCCGTCCGCCGGTGACTTTCATCAACTTGAGCTGGTGCGTGCCGCTGACAAGATCGTCATGAACCCGATGAAATCTGACGAATAGGATCGTGCCGCACATGGCCAAACACGCGCGCCCCCACGCGAAGACGATCGCCAAGGCCGCCGCGGTCGCCGGTATCGCCGCCCTCGCCCTCGCCCCGACCACGGCGATGGCCGCCGACGGCAACTCCGGCTCTCCGGCCGTCGCCGACGTCCGCGACGACGCCCACGAGCCGCAGGCCGGCCACGCCACCGCCCAGCGGGACGGGCAGGACAAGGCCAGGCAGGACGACACGCAGGCCGGCCACGGCAAGCAGGCCGGGAACAACAAGCAGGACGGGTACGGCAAGCAGGACCGCAAGGACGCGGCCGGGCAGGACCGCACGGACGCCGCAGGCGCCGGCGACACGGGCCGCGAGGCCACGGTCCCGTCCGCCGGCCAGGACGCCGCCACCGCCGGTGACAGCGGAACCACCGGCAAGAAGAGCGGTGACCGCGCGTCGGACCGCACGACGGCCGACGGCACCCGGACCTCGCCTGCGGACCACCCCCGGTCCGGGACCGGCGAGCCCGCCCGCCCGGCCGCCCAGGACCCGAGCGGGCCGGCGACGACGTGGACCTGGTGGCGGAGAAGCTGCGCCACCAGGGCATGGTGCAGATCGACGTCAAGGACGACCTGCCCGTCTACGCCTACAACGGACGCGCCCTGGTCGACGGCGTCGGCCTCTGGCCGCTGGCAGAGCACGACGGCATGTACGCCGTCATGTTCCAGGGCCGGGTCGTGGGCTGGATGGTCCCGCCGGTGGAGACCACCGGGGCCGGCGACGACTCCGGCACGGCTGCCGACGAGGACGCCGCGACGATCACCGACCCGCAGAAGATGGGACACATCCTCCACCAGCGCGGCCTGACCCAGATCGACACCAAGGACAACCTCCCCGTCTACGCCTACAACGGACGCGCCCTGGTCGACGGCCTCGGCCTCTGGCCGCTGGAGGAGCACGACGGCATGTACGCCCTCATGTACCACGGCCACGTCGTGGGCTGGATGGTTCCGCCGGTGGAGACCACCGGGGCCACCGGCGACGACTCCGGCACGGCTGCCGACGAGGACGCCGCGACGATCACCGACCCGCAGAAGATGGGACACATCCTCCACCGGCACGGCCTGACCCAGATCGACACCAAGGACAACCTGCCCGTCTTCGCCAACAACCCGAAGGCGATGACCGACGGCCTCGGCCTCTGGCCCCTGCCCGACCACGACGGCATGTACGCCGTCATGTACCAGGGCCACGTCGTGGGCTGGATGGTTCCGCTGCCGGACGCCTCCGAGCCCGCGGCCGACCACGCCGGTGACACCGGCACCGACACCCACGGCGGGAAGGGCTCCGAGGGCGGCAAGGACGCCCAGGACACCAAGGGCCACAGCGGCCGCGATCACGTCGTCGCCCGGCTCACGACACCCGGACCCCGGCCGGCGACACCCGGCCCGGCTCCGGTCCGGCCGGCCGACAGGACCAGGAGGCGGTCGGCACTCAGCGGCGCACACCGGTGCCGACGGCCTGACCGGCATCGGCGCCGCGGTCCGCCGCCGCGCTCGCGGCGGTGTCGCCGCCACCGCCTACGGCACCCGCCGCCGGGCCGCCAACCGGACGAACGGCAACTGACAACCCGGCAGCTGTCTGCCGGCCCCCGCCACCCCGGGAACGGGGTGGCGGAGGCGCCGCGTTCCCGCCCCCCACCCACGCGTCCCGAACCGCGAACGGCCCCCGCGCCCGGCCTCCCCGGCCCGCCCGCACCTCACCCCGGGCCGCACCGCGCACCGCCCTCTTCCCCGCCTTACCTCACCCCGGGCCGCGCCGAGCACCGCCCTCTTCCCCGCCTTCGTCCGGGTCCGCATCATCGTGGAAGAGCAGCCAGAGGCCGAAGGACGCGTCCGGGGCGTGCAGCGGCGCGCCGAGGAGCCGCTCGCAGCGGCGCAGCCGGTTGTTGAGGGTGTGGCGGTGCACGCCCAGGGCCGCGGCGGTGCGGTCGTTGCGGTATTCCTCACGGACCCAGGTGCGCAGCGTCGTCAGCAGGACGTCGCCGCCGGGCGCCGTCTCCAGGGTCTCCAGCAGGCGCGCGCGCAGCAGCGCCACCCCGGCCAGGTCGATGGTCGCCGGTACCAGGTCCCGCCATTCCAGTTCGCCGTGGGTCACCAGGGGAACCTGTCGGCGAACGGCCTGGCGGGCGGCGGTCCGGGCCTGTTCGTAGGCGACGCCCAGTTCGGAGCGGTGCTGGAGGGAGGCCAGGCCCGCGTGCACGGGGCGGGCGAGGTGGCCGGCCAGCCCGTCGACCAGGGTGCGGGCGTCCAGGAAGACCTCGGCGCGGGCCACCAGCAGCATCCCCTCGGGAACCTCACACGGCGTCACCCAGCGCCCCAGGCCCCAGCACTCCTCCAGCGCCGCGCCGAGCAGCGTGGGCGAGGCACCGGTGAGCACCAGCATCGCGTACGGGCCTGCCTGCGGGAGCCGGAACTCCTCGACGACCTTGCTCCACACACCGCTCCGCAGCGCGTGGCCGGCCAGCAGCCGTATCCCCGCCTGGAGCATGAGCAGTTCGTGCGGGGCGGGCGGGCGGCCCCGGTTGAAGTGGTCGGCGAGCTCGGCCGCGGCGCGGTCCAGGCGCTCAAGACGGGCCGTGTCCAGGGGGCGGCCGGTCACCAGCAGCACCGCCCGGACACCGCCGCCGACGGCGATGGACCGCACCCGGACCCGCGCGCCGCCGGAGTCCAGCACCGTGCGGAACATCGGGTCGTGGCCGACGGCGGGCGGCAGTTCGCCGCGCAGCCGAGCGAGTAGCGAACCACCCGCGTCGGGGTGTCCGGCCAGGGGTCGCAGCTCGGCGTCGAGGACGTGGACGTGCGCGTCGAGTTCGGTGGCCAGCGCGCGGGCCCAGGCACCCAGCTCCGGGACAGCCGGCCGGACGCGGCGCAGCGCGGCATGGAGCTCGGCCGCCGGGTCCTGGCCGTGCGCCGGGAGCCAGCGCACCACCGGCACCTCGTACTGCTCGGCCAGGGCGAGGAAACCGATGGGGACGGGCTGGGCGGCATCGGCCACCTGGACGACCGCGAGCGGTACGTGGCGCTGCGGGCGACCAGGGCGCGCTGCGCGTCCCGGCCGGCCGGGATGGCCGCGGCGTCCAGGGTCACGGCGTGTCCGGTCGGCAGCGGCTCCGGTTCCGTCAGGGAGCGTCCGCGCAGGTCGGTCAGGCCGGTCACCCGCCGTTCCACGCCCCAGGCGCCGACCATCAGACGGGCCTGCGGGGAGAGATTCGCCAGTAATTGCAGTGTCTGTACCGCCATGTCCCCATTATTTCGGCCGGTGCGCGTGCCGCGGTGCCGCCGCCCGGTGACGGGAATCACCCAGAGTCTTCCGTCCCGCCGGTTTCGGGACGTGCGGCCGGTCTCCGGGGCGGGCCATCCGTCCTGGACGCGTGGCCACCGGCGGCCGTCCGGGGCGGTGCGGCACCGCCTCCGGTGCGGTTCGCGGGCGGCGGCGGCTGGCCGCGTGGCCACGGGGTCCGGCCCCGCCCCGGCAGACCGTCGGCACCGGTCCGCGGGGTGGGACTTTCGCCGGGAATTCCGTCGGCCCGGGCGGCCCAGTCTGGAGGCACACCACACGGAGGCACTCCGCCGGCCCGGAGAACGCCGCCCACCGCGCGGCACCGGGAACGGGCGTACCCCGTAGAGGAGATGACCGACAATGCCTGGTCCCGCGGTTCCCACCGACCCACCGGTGCCGCAGAACTGGTCGCCCCGGATGCTGCGCAATCCGCGGCGGCGGGAGGCGGCCCTCCTGGGAGTCAGCGCGGTCTCCACGATCCAGATGGTCGACCCGAGCCTGAACTCCACCGCCCTGCCGCGGGCCGCCGAGGGCCTGGGCATGAGCTCCGGAACGATGACGCTGGCGGCCAGTATCGCCACGCTGCTGTTGGCGGCCTCGATGCTGGGCACCGGGTCCCTGGGCGACCTGCGCGGACGCCGCAAGGTCCTGCTGGCCGGCGCGCTCGCCGCGGTCGTCGGCTGCCTGGTGACCGCCCTGGCGGGCAACGGCGCCGTCTTCCTCATCGGACGCATCGTCACCGGTATCGGGACGGCGGCCGCCTTCGGCATGAGTCTGGCGATCATCCCCTTGCTGTTCCACCCGCGCGAGCTGCCCCGGGCGTTCGGGATCTGGCTCGGTGTGCAGGGCATCATGATCGTGGTCGCCTGTATCGGCGGTGGTCTGCTGGTCACGCACTTCAGCTGGCGGATCGGCTACCTCGTCATCCCGGTGATCGGCCTGATCGCCACCGCCTGGGCGTACCTGACGGTGCCGGACAGTCGGGCCGAGAAGGCGCGCCGCTTCGACACGGTCGGGGTGCTGCTCGCGGCCCTGGCGCTGATCTGCCTGATCGAAGGGTTCAGCCAGGTCAGTGCGCACGGCTGGCTGTCGCCGGTCACACTGGGGCTGCTGGCGGCCTCGGTGGTGCTGTTCGGCCTGTTCGCCGTCTGGGAGCGGCGGGTGGACGAACCGGCCTTCCCGATGGAGCTGTTCGCCTCCCGCCCGTTCGTCGCGGCGATCGTGGTCGGGGTGGTCTTCAACCTCGGCAACGCGGCGGTGACCATGCAGTACCCGCTGATGGTCCAGCAGACGCTCGGCAAGTCGGCCTTCGTCTCCTCGATCGTGATCGCGATGTTCGGCGCGGGCTCGATCGGCGGTGCGTTCGGGGCCGGGGCCTTCCAGACCCGGCGGGGCATCAGCGACCGGGCGATGTTCGTCAGCGGTCTCGGCATCATCGCGGTCGCCCTGCTGGCCATGGCCTTCACCACCGAACACACCCCGCTGTGGCTGTTCCTGGCGACCTCGACGGTGATCGGATTCGGCGTCACCTGGGCACAGAACCCCCAGTCCGCGGTGATGATGCGGTCCGCGCCGTCCTCGATGGTCGGGTCCGTCGGCGCGGTCAAGCCCGCGGTCGGCCAGATGGGCATGGGGCTCGGCCTGGGCGGCCTCATCCCGGTGGTGAACTCCTTCACCGCCGCCTCCTCCGGTACGCCGCAGCACGCCGCCGCCCGCGGCTTCGGACTCGGCATGCTGCTGGTCGCCGTCTTCCTCGCGGTCGCCGCGCTGGTCGTCTGGCGGATGATGCGGCCCCGGTACGACGACGGCCCCACGACGGTCACGAACCGGGCCGCCACCGAACCGGCCGAGCCGGCGGAACGGGCCGAACGGGCCCAGGCGGCGCGCGGACCGACGAACCCGCCTGACCCCTGGCGCACCCGGCTCCCCCGGCCCGCCTCCCTTCCCCCCACCCGTACCACCCGTACCACCCTAGGAAGGTCCCCCATGAGCACCACCCCCGCGATCGAGCCCGCCGGCCAGGCACCCGAGCGGATCTTCGTCAACGCCAACCTGATCACCGTCGACCCGTCCCGGCCCCGGGCCGAGGCGCTCGCGGTGAGCGGCGGCCGCATCATCGCCCTGCGGCGACAGCGACGAGATCCGCGCCCTGGGCGGCCCGGACACCGACATCGTCGACCTCGGCGGCCGTACCGCGCTGCCAGGCTTCATCGAGGCGCACGGCCACCCGAGCGTCAGCATGACCACCGACGGCCCGACGTGGTGGACATCCGCCCGATGACCTGCCCCACCGCCGAGGCCGTGCGCGCGCGGATCAACGAGACCGTCGCCGCCGCCGACCCCGGTGTGCCGCTGGCCTTCGTCGGCTGGGACACCCTCCTCCAGGAGGGCCTCGGAGAGCCCACCCGCGCCTGGCTGGACGAGCTGGCCCCCGCCAACCCGGTCGCGATACTCCAGAACTCCGCGCACATGTCCTGGGGCAACTCCCTGGCCATCAAGGCGATCGGGCTCACCCGCGACACCCCGGACCCGGCCGGCTGCCACTTCGAGCGCGACGCCGACGGCGAGCCCACCGGGAAGGCGGTCGAGGCCCCGGCCTCCCTGATGATGATCGGCACCCCGCTGAACCCGCCCGCTGACCGCGCCCCCGCGCTGCTCGCCAATGAGCACGAGGTGCTCGCCGCCCGTGGCCTGACCACCTGCGGGGACCTCGGCCTCAAGGCCGGGATGCGGGAGGTCTGCGCCGCGTTCGCCCGGAGCCCGGAGGCCCGGGTGCGGGTCCGGGCCTACGAGATGTCCAACGCGGAGCTGCACACGGACGCCGTCCCCGGCCAGGGCGACGCCATGTTCCGCCAGATAGGCATCAAGATGTGGGCCGACGGAAGCCCGTGGATCGGCAACATCGCCACCAGCTTCCCGTACCTCACCAACGACCGCACCGCCGCCATCGGCCTGGGCCCCGACCACCGCGGCTGCGCCAACTACACGGCGGAGCAGGCCCGCGCGATCGCCGAGGCGTACCTGCCGCACGGCTGGCAGCTGGCCTGCCACGTCCACGGCGACGTGGCGGTGGACATGATGCTCGACGTCTTCGAGAAGGTGCTGGACGAGCACGGGCGCCCGGACCACCGCACCCGCTTCGAGCACTGCGGCACCATGACCCGCGAGCAGTACCGGCGGGCCGCCGAACTGGGCATCACCTGCAGCCTCTTCGTGGACCACATCTACTACTGGGGCGACGTCCTGGTGGAGAGCCTGTTCGGGGAGCGGGCCGAGGACTGGGCCAACGCCCGGGCCGCCCTGGACGCCGGCATCCGGATCTCCTTCCACAACGACTCGCCGGTCACCCCGGTGGAGCCGCTGCGCAACATCCAGGTCGCGGTCACCCGCCGCACCCGCTCCGGCACCCGCGTCCTGGGCCCGCAGAACCGCGTCACCCTCGACGAGGCGATCCGCGCCGAGACCATCGACTCCGCGTGGCAGCTCCAGAGCGAGCACGAGGTCGGCTCCCTCGAAGTGGGCAAGCACGCCGACCTGGTGGTCCTGAGCGACGACCCGTACGCGGTGGACCCGGACACCATCGGTGACATCCAAGTGCTCGCCACCTACCTGGACGCCCGGCGACCTACACCGCCTGACCCCGGCCACGCACCGTCCCCCTGCCCCGCGACCCGCCACCGACCGGCGTCCGCGGGGCCGCGGGCGTGGGGGAGCGGGGCGTGTCGGGTAGGAGGTGACGAAATCCCACCGGAAGGAATGTGCCTCCCTGGCCGAGCGCGCGCCCCCACGTCACGAGGGTCACCAGGGCTGCCGCGGTAACGGAGTAGCGGAGTTGAGACGGGCGAACGACGACCGCGTCGGAGAAGGCCGGGCCGCCCGGCGCGTTCGCCACCTGGAGGACGCCGCGGACGTGCGCGCGCGTGCCGAGGAACGCCTGCCCCGGCTCCACTCGCGACGCGCTGCCGACCTCGGCGCGCGAATCCCCGCTGGCCGCCTCGCTGATGACCGTCTCGCCGGACGCGAAGACTATGCCGGCCGGCGCGGACGAGGTGCAGGGCCGGCCCCCGCACCTCGTCCGCGCGGTCCCCGGCGAAAGCCTCGACGACCAGCTCGCCGACGCCGTCGACCGCACCGCGAGGGTCACCACATCGGCGCCGGACATCTCCCGGACGGGGCCGGTGAAGCGCTCCAGGACCGCCGCGGCTCCTCGCCGGCGAGCAGGCTGCGGGTCAGTTCGTTGCCGACCACCGACCGCCGGCCGCCGCTGCCGGAGCCGCGCGTCCTCGTACGGGCGGGCGTTGTCGATCGCCGCACCCCCCGCCGCGGTCGGCGTCCGCAGGACCGCGTCGTCGGCGTCGCGGTGGTCAGGTACAGCCTCCCGAGCACCCGGCCGCGGACCCGGGCCGGGACGCCCAGGAGGCTGGTCATCGGCGGCGGATGGCCGGGGCGGGGAGTCCACGGACGACGGGTGCCGGGTCGGGCCCGCCAGGCGCAGCGGCCGCGGTTCGAGGGCCAGCAGGCCCCAAAGCCCCTCGCCACGCGGATCGTGGCCGATCCGGGCCGCGTCCGCCTCGTATGTCGACCGTGAGGAACTGCGTGATCGTGCCGTCCTCGCCCAGTACGCTCAGCGCCCCGTACTCCGCGTCGACGCCAGGGCAGCCGCGGACTGAGCGATCCGCCGCAGGACGACTTCCAGGTCGAGGGCGGAGCCGATGGCCGGCACGACGTCCAGCAGCGTGCGGGCTCCGGGCTCCTGCGTACGTTCTTCCACCGCAGCTCCGTTCGTCTCCGTGCGGCCCGACCACCAGCACGCCGGACGCCGCCGCCCGCCCCGTGCCTGGCCTGAAAGTCCTGGCCTGAAAGCCCTGGCCGGAAGGGAAGTTCGCCCCTACCGGGCCGCCTGTCCCGGCACCACGATCAGCAGAGCGATCACCGCGACGAGCGGCACAGAAACGCTTCTGTCGACGCTCACCCACGTTCCCATCACCCCGGGGAGACCCATGCTGTCGTCCGACTCGGCCGCCGTTGTCCGCGCCACCCTGCCCGCCGTCGACGCGGCCCTGAACGAGATCACGGGCCGCTTCTACACCGCCATGTTCGCCGCGCGGCCCGAGCTGCTGGACGGGCTGTTCAACCGCGGCAACCAGGCCAGCGGCGAGCAGAGCCAGGCACTGGCCGGCTCCATCGCCGCGTTCGCCAAGGCGCTGCTGGCCGATCCCGACGCCCACCCGGACGCCCTGCTGTCGCGGATCGCGCACAAGCACGCCGCGCTCGGCGTCACCGAGGACCAGTACACGATCGTCCACAAGTACCTCTTCGGCGCGATCGCCGAGGTCCTGGGCGAGGCGATCACCCCGGAGGTGGCCGCCGGCTGGGACGAGGTGTACTGGCTGATGGCGGGCGCACTGATCGCGCGGGAAGCCCGTCTCTACCACGAGGCCGGGGTCGATCCGCGTGCGCCGTGGCGCCGTTGGACGGTGGTGGAGCGGCGCGAGGAGACCCCGGACGCGGTCTCCTTCCTGCTGCGCCCGGCCGACGGCGGCCCGCTGCCCCGGGCGCGCGCCGGCCAGTACGTCAGCGTCAAGGTGCTGATGCCCGACGGCATCCACCAGACCCGCCAGTACAGCCTGTCCAACGCCCCCGGCGACCGGCTGCGCCGGATCACCGTCAAGCGGGTGGCGAGCGTGGCCGACGCCCCCGAGGGCGAGGTCTCCAACGAACTGCACCGCACTGTACGGGCCGGCGACGAACTCACCCTGTCCGCACCATTCGGCGACGTGGTTCTCGACGACGCCGACGCTCCGCTGATGCTGGTCTCCGCCGGGATCGGCTGCACCCCGATGGTCGGCATGCTCGAACACCTCGCCGCCACCGGCTCGTCCCGCCCGGTGCGCGTCCTGCACGCCGACCTCAGCCCGGCCGACCACGCCCTGCGCGCCGACACCAAGCGCCTGGTGGACCAACTCCCCGACGCTCAGGCGCACTTCTGGTACGAGCGGGGCGCGGACGAGGAGGCCGGCGCGCGCCCGGGCCGGATGGACCTGGACGGCCCGGGCCTGGGGCTGGACCTCGACCTGTCCGCCGACACCGACGTGTACCTGTGCGGCTCGCTGCCCTTCATGCGCGCCGTCCGCACCGGTCTGCTCCGGGCCGGCGTCCCCGCCCGCCGCATCCGCTACGAGGTCTTCGGCCCTGACCTGTGGCTGGCCCACGCCGACAGCTGAACCCACCCACCGCCGACACGGGAGCGGCGGACCCCACCGGGGGCCCGCCGCCTCCCGTCGCCGTCCGCAGCCGGCCGGGGCCGGTCAAGAGGGCCGGAAGTCCCGGCGGTTGCGGACCTTCAGCGGACCCGGCGCGCGGGGGGATCTGTGAGGCTCTCGTTGCAGGCGCAAGATCATCGGCCGTGGCCCCGCCACCTCGACGCATCGCCGCAACGACACATCGCCACCACGACATACGCCGGGGCCGGTGGGTCACGGACCGCGCCGCGACCGCGGACGGGCGCGACACCGCGCGCCCGATGACGCCGGAGACCGGAGACGGAGCGAAGCACCATGGCAGCCGCGAACAGGGGAGACGAAGAGGGGATGCACCGCCCCGACGAGGCGCGCGAATCGGAGGACGACACCGAGGAACTGCCCCCGGTGTGCGTGGCACCGCCGCACCCGGAGACCACCGACCGGCGCACACGCCCGTCCCGACCGAGGGCCGGGCGCGCCCGCAGGACGTGGCCGTGGCCGGGATCGCCCTCGTCAAGGAGCTGTTGGAACCCGCCGAACCGGGCGCCACGGGCGGCGCCCCGGCCCCGGCTCCGCCCGCTCTGCCACCGGCTCCCGCCGACACCGGAACC
>RBWT01000415.1 GCA_004010275.1 Streptomyces huasconensis | reverse complement strand
GGCCGGGGTCTCGGCGGACGGCTTGCGGGGGCGGGGCGTCACGGGAGAGGCCTCCTTTCGGAAGAGGTCGTCAGTGGGCGGCGTCGGCGAGCCGCCGACGGCCAGGCGGCGGACGGCGGCCAGGGGAACGGGGAGCCAGTCGGGGCGGTGCCGGGCCTCGTAGAGGACTTCGTAGACCGCCTTGTCCGTCTCGTGGGCGCGCAGCAGCACGGGGTCCGTGCGCGGGTCGCGGCCCGAGACGTCGGCGTACCCCACGCAGAAGGCGGCCCGGCAGTCCGTCGCCCACTCCTGCGCCCACGGTTCACGGGTGGCCGCCGCGTAGTCGAAGGAGCGCAGCATGCCCGCCACGTCGCGGGCCGGTGGCTGCGGCATGCGCCGCTCGGCGAGCGGGCGCGCCGGCTCGCCCTCGAAGTCGATGATGCGACCAGTGGCCGTCGGGGGAGCGCAGGCACTGCCCCAGGTGCAGGTCGCCGTGGACGCGCTGGGCGGTCCACGACTGGCCCTCGCCGCCCAGGTCGGCCAGCGCCTCGTAGGCGGTGAGCAGCCCGGGGGGCGTACGGCCGCAGCGCCGGGACGGCCTGCGCGGCCGCGGAGAGGCGCCGGGCCATGGCGTCGGCCATCACCTCGACCTGGACCCGGCCCAGCGTGACGGTCGGCAGCGCGGCGGCGAGCGAGGCGTGCACCTCGGCCGTGGCGCGGCCGAGCGCCCGCGCCTCGCCGGTGAAGGCCTCGCCCTTGGCGAGCATGCGCAGGGCGAGTTCCCAGCCGTCCTCGGCGGCGGCCAGATAGGGCTGGAGCACCCCGAGGCCGCACGCCTCGTCCGCCGGTTCGTCCGCCAGGTCCGCGAGGAACCACGCGGCGGGCGCGGGCACCCGCCCGCAGCCCTGCCGGGCCAGGTGCAGCGGCAGCTCCAGGTCGGGGTTGACGCCGGGCACGACGCGGCGGAACAGCTTGAGGATGAACGTATCTCCGTAGACGAGCGAGGAGTTGGACTGCTCGGCGGCGAGCGGGCGCGCGGTGAGACCGGAGGGGATGTCGACGCCCGGGTCGCGTTCGAAGCGGAGCACGCCGTGCCGGCCCGGTATCCGCAGCCGCTCCAGGAGCAGCGCGGCGAGCCGCGGGTCGTGCAGCGCCTCGTACACCGTCTGCCCGGCGAGCGGGCCCTCGGTGACGTGGCCGATGAGGGCGGGCGCCAGCTGGGGCGGCAGGGTGCGGCGTACGCCGAGCAGCAACTGGTAGCAGTCGCCCGCGCGTTCGCCCGGCGTGCCGTCCGAGGCGGTGCCTTGTGCGGGCACCAGCGGCTGGCGGACCCGCAGCAGGAGGTGCAGCAGGCCCGACGGGGCGCTGCGGGGCAGGAGTTCGGTCACGGCCACCGGCTCGAAGGAGCCGATGGGGCGGCCCTTCCCGGCGAACCACCGCTGTCTCGGCAGCCACTCACGCAGCAGCGGGTCCAGGGAGGTGAGCAGCGCCGTGGTGTGCGCGGTGGGGCGGGTGACGGCTTCCGACATGGCGTCGCGTCCTTTCCGCGGGGCGGACAAGGCAGAGTGCGGGAGTGCCGGTCGTGCGTAGGAGTGCCCAGGGCGGGGCGGCGGAAACCGCCCCGCGAAGGCGTCGCGCCGCGGAGCCTACGACGGTTCCCTGCGCAGCCGGAACCAGTAGAAGCCGTGGCCCGCGAGGGTGAGGAGGTAGGGCAGTTCA
>RBWT01000414.1 GCA_004010275.1 Streptomyces huasconensis | reverse complement strand
CCGGCCCGCCTCCCCGGGCCGGGCCTCCCTTGCCGGTCTACCCCGGCCCCCGTCCGAGCCGCCCGCTACGAACCCCCCGGTCCGGGCCGATTCCGCGTCGGTCCGGACGACGAAACGAGCCCTCTATGCCCGACACCTCACCCCACGCTCACGTGCACCTCGCGCTGCACCCGCAGCATCCCAGAGCCGTCGTCGCGACCCTCACCGGCACCAAGCTGCACACCGCCCGCGCCACCCTCGCCTCGGAAGGCCGGCCGGTCAGCGACGACACGATGCTCCTCGTCCGTATCGACCACGAGGAGCCCTACTACGCCAACACCACCACCAACCTCCTGCGTAATGCCAACATCCCCGTGGTCATCACCGACCAGCTCCAGCAAGAGATCGACACCGATTGGACCTAAGCCAACCACCCGATGACCTGGCTGGACAGCGACGAGATTTGCCTCGTGTCTGCCGAAGCTCAAAAGATCCACGATGACATCGCCTCCGGGTTCCTCACCATCCACCAGCACGCCCACGGCGGCCACACCACCGTCGCCGTGGGCACCTACCAGCACGCCCACAGCGCCCACCTCCACGGCGAGAACCACCTACGCGTCGTCAGCGGCTCAGGCGAGGCCATCGCCGACTTCGAGCGCCTGTACGGCGATGCGGTCCGCACCGGCCCCGCACTGGCCACCGACACCGAACAGCAGACCGCCCGAGCCATCGCCGCCCTGTCGGCCGCAAAGGCCGCCCACATCGCTGGCCCCCCACGGAACCGCAGGCACCGACGGAGCGGATGCCGGTGTACGCGGCCCACCCCGGTGACCATGAGGCATTGCTGGACAAGATCCTCAAGGAACAGGGCGAGTGGGAGAAGTACCGGACCTGGGGGACTCCACGACCGTCGCGAATCACGGTTGTTGCGCACCGCGCGCTCCATGCGTTGTCGACGAGGTAACGGATCGCGTCGGCCCGCCTGAACGGTGTCACGAGGGGCCGACAAGTACTTCGCGGCGGTGACACCACCATGATGGTCAAGGCCGTGCCTGGCGGTGTAGCCACGCCGGGACGCTTACGTCGCGGGCTCGGTGCCGGGTCTTCCTTCACCCCCTGAAGCGGGAGGGATGGCTCCAGACAGCAAGGCTCCGTCAGGCAGTTCGGCGCGCAGCAGATCGGCATGCTTACGTCGCGTCTCGGCACGAGCGCCGCATGAGACCTGTCTCCCCGGGGCGCTGGCCGAAGGCCAGGACCCACACGTACGAGCCGGTGCTGCGCGGCGCAAAGGTCGTCGGTGAGCGCGGCACCCGCCGGGCATCTTCCGCACGCCGAGAGGGTCAGCTGGCGTCGGCCTCACCGCGCAGTGCCGTTGGGATGAAGTCGAGAGGGCGGGGCGGGTAGGTCACGCCGTAGGTGCGTGCGAATCGGTTGGCGGGCGCGATGGAGCCCCCGAGCCGTTCCAGGAAGAAGGCGCGGGCCATCGACTGCATCTGTTCTTCGTTCACGTGCAGGGTCCACCTGTTCGAGGCGCTGTCGAAGCGGGCCGCCTCGGCGGCCGCCTCCAGGCCAGGGGCCGGGCCTTGTCGCAGCCATCCGTTCAGCGCCGGGTAGCGCCGCACCGCTTCCATTTCCGATGGGCGCAGCAGCACGGTCTTCAGCCCCGGCCCCGGTGCAGCGGTGCCCGGGGCGGCCCGTACCCGCGCGTACGTCAGTGCGTCCCACCCGT
>RBWT01000413.1 GCA_004010275.1 Streptomyces huasconensis | reverse complement strand
TACCGACCCCGAACGCGGCCACCAGCGTCATGCGCAACACGCCGGCCCGGCGACGCCGACCCGACGTCCGTCCTGCCGAACACCGGCGCCGCCGACCCGACCGCGGTCATGCCACCGGTCCCGCCGAACACCCCCGGCGCCGACCCGAACGAGCCGCACCCCTGGCAGAACCAGATGCGCGCGGCCCGCGACCGCAACGACCACACGCAGGTCCAGGTACCTCGACCCCGACCAGGACCCGCTGCGCAGGCGGCCCCAGCGCCAGGTGGCCCGCCCCGAACCGCAGCAGCCGCAGCCGCGCCCCCAGCAGTACGCGCCGCAGCAGCCCCGCGGCAGACATCCGCAGCAGCGACCCGCGCCGCAGCCGTACCAGCAGCCCGCAGCACCAGCCGCAGCAGTACGCGGCGCCCCCGCAGGCGCCGCCGCCCCAGAGCCCGCCCCGCGCCCCGCCGAGCGAGCCGAGCAGCCGCGGCAGCGCAGCGCCAACCCGATGAAGATCCCGGGCCTCGGCTGCCTCAAGGGCTGCCTGTTCACGCTCGTCATCCTCTTCGTGGCGAGCTGGCTGGTGTGGGAGTTCAGTCCGCTCCAGGACTGGATCGGCACGACCAAGGGCTACTGGGAGCAGCTGACGGACTGGTACGACACGGTCAGCGGCTGGATCGGGAAGCTCGGCGCCAACTAGCGCGCGGGCGGTTCTGGGGATTTGTCGACATCGGCAGGGTGATTTCGGCTCCCGGAGTGAAGGTTGGCGGCAAGGACGCGTAGCTTTGTCGCCAACACGCATCCGTAGGAGCAGTCTTGACGCGCAAGATCGGCAGCCGGTACACCGCCCACCAGATCCTGGGCCGTGGCAGCGCCGGCACGGTGTGGCTCGGCGAGGGGCCCGAGGGCCCCGTCGCCATCAAGCTGCTGCGCGAGGACCTGGCGTCCGACCAGGAACTCGTCGGCCGCTTCGTCCAGGAGCGCACGGCCCTGCTCAGCCTCGACCACCCGCGCGTGGTCGGCGTCCACGACCTGGTGGTCGACGGCAACGACCTGGCCCTGGTCATGGACCTCGTCCGCGGCACGGACCTGCGCACCCGCCTCGACCGCGAGCGCCGCATGGCGCCCGAGGCGCCGTCGCCGTCGTCGCGGACGTTGCCGACGGCCTCGCCGCCGCGCACGCCGCGGGCATCGTGCACCGTGACGTCAAGCCCGAGAACGTCCTCCTGGACATGCAGGGCCCCCTCGGCCCCGGCGGGGCGCACCCCGCGCTGCTCACCGACTTCGGTGTCGCCAAGCTGATCGACTCCCCGCGGCGGACCCGCGCGACGAAGATCATCGGCACCCCGGATTATCTCGCCCCCGAGATCATCGAGGGCCTGCCGCCGCGCGCGGCCGTCGACATCTACGCCCTCGCGACGGTCCTGTACGAGCTGCTCGCGGGCTTCACGCCGTTCGGCGGCGGGCACCCGGGCGCGGTCCTGCGGCGCCACGTCACCGAGACGGTCGTGCCGCTCCCGGGCATCCCCGAGGAGCTGTGGCAGCTCCTCGTGCAGTGCCTGGCCAAGGCCCCGGCGTCCCGGCTGCGCGCCTCCGAGCTGGCCGCGCGCCTGCGGGAGCTGCTGCCGCTGATCGCGGGCATGCCGCCGCTGGACGTCGACGAGCCGGACACCGAGCCCTCCGCGGCCGAGGAGGCGTACGACGACGTGGCCCCGGCCCCCGAGCCGCGCGCCGCCGCCCCCCAGACGCGGGGCGGTGCCCCCTGGTGCCGGGCCCGGCGTCCGCGG
>RBWT01000412.1 GCA_004010275.1 Streptomyces huasconensis | reverse complement strand
ACGCACCCCCCCGCCCCTCCATGCCACCCTGGACCCATGCCCGAAGGCGATACCGTCCACCAGGCAGCCCGGCGGCTGCACACCGCCCTCGCCGGGCACACCCTCACGCGCTCCGACCTCCGCGTCCCCAAGCTGGCGACGGACGACCTCACCGGACGCACCGTCCTGGACGTGACCGCACGCGGCAAACACCTCCTCACCCGCATCGAGGGCGGCCTCACCCTCCACTCGCACCTGCGCATGGACGGCGCCTGGCGGATCTACGCCCCCGGCGAGCCCTGGCGCGGCGGCCCAGGGCACCAGATCCGGGCGATCCTCGGCACCGCCGAGCGCACGGCCGTCGGCTACCGCCTGCCCGTCCTGGACCTGCTCCGCACCACCGACGAGAACAAGGCCGTGGGCCACTTGGGCCCCGATCTCCTCGGCCCCGACTGGGACCCTGACCTCGCCCTGCGGAACCTCCTCGCGACGCCCGACCGCGCCTTGGGCGAAGCTCTACTGGACCAGCGCAACCTCGCGGGCATCGGCAACGTATACAAGAGCGAGCTGTGCTTCCTCCTGGGCATCACCCCCTGGGTCCCCGTGGGTGAACTCCCCGAGGAGACGGCCGCCCGCCTGCCCGGCCTCGCGAAAAAACTCCTGGAGGCCAACCGCGAGCGGCCCTCCCGCACCACCACCGGCCGCCCGTACAACGGCCAGCGCCTGTACACGTACGGCCGCGCGCGCCGCCCCTGCCTGCGCTGCGGCACCTTGATCCGCGTGGCGGAGCAGGGCGACGGCTCCCGCAGCCGCCCCACCTACTGGTGCCCCACCTGCCAGCAGGGCCCAACTCCTTAACACAGACAAGCCAGTTGACGCCCCGTCAGCTCCGCCGTACCGTCCCGTCATGGCCGTCACCGCGTACGACCTCACCGGACGCACCGCATTCGTCACCGGCGCCGCGAGCGGCATCGGCGGCGCGTCGGCTCTGCTGCTCGCCGAGGCGGGCGCAACAGTTCACTGCGTCGACCGCGACGCCCAGAAACTCCACGAGACCGCGACGCTCATCAAGGCGGCCGGCGGCGAGGCCCGCACCCACGTACTGGACGTCACCGACAAAGAAGAGATCGACCGAGCCGTCGCTCAAGCCGCGGGGAAAACGGCCACCACCCCCGGCCGCCTCGACATCCTGGCCGCCATCGCCGGAGTCATGCACAGCAGCCCCGTCCTGGAGACCCGCGCAGAAGACCTCGACCGCGTCCTGGACATCAACTTCAAAGGCGTCCTCTACGCATGCCAGGCCGCGGCCCGCGCCATGATCGAGGCGGGCACGGGCGGCAGCATCGTCACCATGGCCTCGGGAGCCGTGGACACCGGCGGCCCCGGTCTCCTCTGCTACGGCGCATCAAAGGCGGCTGTCGTACAGCTCACCAAAACCCTGGCCACGGAAGTCGGCCCGCACGGCATCCGGGTCAACGCCGTGGCGCCGGGCTGGGTCCGCACTCCGATGACCGAGCGGCACGACACACAGGCCCAGGCCCACACCGAGGGGCTCATGATGCGCATGTCGCCCCTTGGCCGCGTCGGCGAACCGGACGACATCGCGCACGCCGTACTGCACCTGGCGTCCGACGCCTCGTCCTTCACGACGGGCCAGATCCTCCGCCCGAACGGCGGCGTCGCCATGCCTTGGTAGGACGCCACCACGCCCTGACAACTTTGGAAACCCGCCCCCATCGACGCCATCCCGCGACTCACCCCGAAAGCCGCCCGCCCGAAGCCGCCCCGGAAACCGAAGCCACCCCCGCC
>RBWT01000411.1 GCA_004010275.1 Streptomyces huasconensis | reverse complement strand
GTGGGGGCGGAAGTGGGTGGGTCCGTGAGGGCCGGTGTTCGTGGGGGCTGTGGCTGTGTGGATGGGAGGGGCGGGCTGTGATCATCTTTCTTGCCTCCCTCCGCGCCCGGTGGACGAGTCTCCTGGGGGCCTTCGTGGCCGTCGCCCTCGGCGTCGGGCTCATTGCCGCCATGGGGCTCGGGCTCGACGCGAGCCTCGCCGGGCCGGACCGGCCGGTCGTGCGGTTCGCCGGGTCACCCGTCGTCGTCCTGGGGCAGGACCGGCTGACGGTGCCGGTGCGGCGGGGCCCGGACACCACCCTCGTATCGAAGCCGCTCGCTCATCCACACCCTGTGGACACCGCACTGCTGCGTGACCTCCGGCGGCTCGGGCCCGTACGGCTGGACGGCGGCAAGCGGGACGCGGTCGGCGTCGACGCCTCCGCCCGTGCGGTACGCGATGCCGTCGGCGGACGGGCCCGCGTCCTCACCGGCGACGGCCGCCGTCAGGCCGATCCCGGCACCGCGCGCGACGCCGCGGCGATGGTGGCCGTCAACTCCTTCCTCGGCACGGCGGGCGGTGTCGCCGCCTTCGTGTCGGTGTTCGTCACGGCGTCGACGTTCGCCTTCGTCGTCGCGCTGCGGCGGCGGGGAGTTCGGGCTGCTGCGGATGGTGGGCGCGACGCCCGGGCAGGTGCGCCGCCAACTCCTCGGCGAGGCGCTCGCGGTGGGCGTCACGGCGTCCGTCGCCGGGTGCGTGCTCGGGGCGTGGGGCGGGCCTCGGCTCGGGGTCGCGCTGGTGGACGCCGGTATCGCGCCGCCGTGGTTCACCGTCTCCGGAGTGTCCCTCCTGACCTCCGCGCCCCTGTCCTGGCCCTTCCAACTCGCCTTCTGGACCGGGCTTCTCGTCGCCCTCACCGGTGCCTGGGCCGCGTCCCGGCGGGCCGGGCACATCACCCCCGCCGAGGCGTTGCGCGACGCGTCAGTGGACAGCGGCGTCATGCCGTGGAGCCGCCGGCTCACCGGCGCCGCCCTGCTCGCCTGCGGGCTCGGGCTGCTCCTCTGGACGCTGGTCACGGACCCGTCCTCGCTGCTGAAACGCAAGACGTACACCGTCCAGCCGATGATCCTCATCACCGCAGCGGCCGCCGCGCTCGCACCGCTGCTCGTCCGGCCCGTCGTCCGCGCCGTCCGGCTGCCGGGCGCCGTCGGACTCCTCGTCCGCGAGAACTGCGCCGCCTCCGTGCGCCGCACCGCCGCCGTCGCCGCGCCCGTCCTGGTCAACTCGTCGCCCTCGCCGGGAGCCTGCTGGGCTCCGCGCAGACCGTGAGCGGGGCGAAGGCGGCGGAGGCGCGGCAGCGGACCGCCTCCGATCTGGTCGTCACCGGGCGGGACCTGGAGCCCGTGTCCCGCCGGGAGATACCTGGCACCGCCGCCGTCTCCGCGTCCGGCCTCCACCGCCGTCTACGTCCGCGAGGAGGGCAGCGCGCTCGTCCGGTCCGAGGCGCGTGCCGTACGAGAACCCCGCCGCGCTGGCGGCCACGTCCCGGCTGCCGGTGGTCGCCGGTGACGTACGCGACCTCGACGACCGGTCGATCGTCGTCAACGAGGAGTGGGCGCGGCGGGAGGTCGGTGACCACGTCGACGTCTGGCTGGGCGACGGGCGGCCCGCGCGGCTGCGGATCGTGGCGGTTCTCGCGCGGGGCGGCGGTGACAACGGTGCGTATGTGACCTCGGCCAATGCCTCTGTGGGGCGGGGTGGGGCCGCGGCTCCGGTAGACCGGGTCGACGTGCGGCTGGCGGCGGGCGCGGAGCGGGGCCGGGTTGCCGCGGTGCTGGCGGAGCGGGGCGGGGGTGGAGGTGAGGTGCGGTCGGCGGAGGC
>RBWT01000410.1 GCA_004010275.1 Streptomyces huasconensis | reverse complement strand
GTGGGGGAGCCGGTGGGGGCGGGGGAGCCAGGTGAGCCGGTGGGCCCAGGAGAGCCGGTGGGCCCAGGCGGGCCGGTGGGCCCAGGCGGGCCGGGGGTGTCGGAGGAGCCAGGCGACGACGTCATGGGGACACCACAGCAGAAGGCGTACGCCGAAACGGGCTGTGCCGCCCGGCGCCGCGAGAGGGCCACCCGGGCGAAGCAAGGCCCCCGCTCGGCCGCGACCTCGCCGACGCGTGAAGCGGCCGGTGGGCTGCCGCACCGGCTGAAGCACGAAATGGGCCTGCCCATCGCCCCCGACACGTCCGGCTGCCTCGGCGCCCGCGCCACCGGCTGCCTCGGCGCCCACGCCACCGGCTGCCTGCCCCGCGACGCCGACCTGCGGCGGCCCACCTTCGGCTTCGCCCGCCGCCGCGCCGGTCCCGGCAAGGATCTGGCCTCGCATGGCACGCCCGCGCCGGGCCCGGGGCGGATCGCCGCCGACCGGGAGATCTTCGCGGCCCACGGGCTGCGGGCTGTCCGACGGCGGCCGCGCACCCCGGCGGACGTACCCTGGAGACATGAGCACCGCCCCCCGCCCCCCGAACCGCGTGATCCGGAGAGCCCGAAGAACCCCAAGAGCCCGGCAAGCCCCGAGCAGGGCAAGAAGCCGCGGAACACTCTGGTCTTCGACGACCCGCTGTCGCAGCAGTCTGCGGACGACACGGACCGAGGGTGGGGCGAGCGGGCCGAGACCGGTGGCAGCAGCAGCGCCGCCGACCTGGCGCGGTTCCTCGACGAGAAGCCGCCCCACCACCTCTGAGCCCTGCCCCACCAGCAGCTCAAGGCCCGGCCCCGCTTCCCCCGGGCCCTGCCCCACCAGCAGCTCAAAACGCGGCCCCGCTTCCCCCGGGCCCTGCTCCACCACCCCCGGGCCCTGCCGCGCCGCCACCCCTGGGCCCCTTGGGCCCCCTGCGTCCGCGCTACCGCTCGTCGTGCCCGGAGCCGCGCTGTGCCACCAGGGCGTCGCGGATCTCCTTGAGGACCTCCAGCTCCGAGACCTCCATGACCTCCTGCGTGCCCTCCTTCTCGGCCCGCCGGGCCGCGACCCGCGCGAGGTACTTCGCCATGGGCAGCACCATCAGGAAGTACACGACGGCCGCGGTGATCAGGAAGCTGAGGACCGCGCTGAGCACGGAGCCCCACATGATGACAATGCCCTTGGAGGCCTCGCCCGCGGCGCCCACCTCGCAGGGCGACTTCAGACATGAGCTGTAGTGGTCGAGATCCTTCGTGCCGAAGGCGCCGACCAGCGGGTTGATGACACCCTTCACCACGGAGTTCACGATGTTCGTGAACGCGGCGCCGATGACCACCGCGACCGCCAGGTCGACCACATTGCCGCGCATCAGGAAGGCCTTGAAGCCCTCCCAGACGCCCGGTTCCTTCTTCTCGCTCACCACGAGGCCTTTCTTCGCACGTGCGGGTTGCGGAACAAACGACTTCGCAACCTACGTCAGACCGTGGAGAGCCTGTCCAATCGGCATTCTCCAATGGGCGACGTGACCGGGTGCCCGTGCGATCGCGAACGGCGCGGCTCATCGCAGGGTCACCGCCAGGCGGGCGCTCGCCCCGGCCCCGGCCAGCCGCGACGCGGTGTCGCGCGGCACCGAGAGCACCACCAGCGCACCGCTCTCGGTGGGCCCTTCCGCCTGCTCGGGCACCTCGGAGACCCGCGCGCCCGCCGCCACCACGCGCGGCTTCATACCGCTCCCCGGCGGTCCCTCGGCGGCGATCTCGTCGACCCGGTCGCCGGGGCGCAACAGCGCGGCGGCCGCCGCGTCCGCGATCCGTCACCGGCGCGGTGACCGTGTCGGCGGCCGGCCGCCCCCGGGCCCGCTCGGCCGCCGC
>RBWT01000409.1 GCA_004010275.1 Streptomyces huasconensis | reverse complement strand
CGCCCCCATCCCCGCCCGCAAGGACCGGTTCCGTGGAGGCGACGTTGATGACGATCGCGCGGGCCAGTCCCCGGCGGCGTATGAAGTCGCGCAGGTCGGCGGCGAAGGCGTCGATCAGTTCCGCCTCGGTGCGGGAGTCGCCCGGCAGGGGGCCGCCGGACGTATCTCGGCGTCCGCGGCGGCGAGTTCGGTACGCACGGCCGAGGGGAGGCCGTGCGGCAGTACGCCGCCGGCGGCGAGTTCCTCGGCCCGCTTGGGCAGGGGGCAGTTCGCGGTGTCGTGGCCGCCGAAGACGAGCGACGACAGTGGGGGCAGGCCGCAGTCCGTGAAGGGCGGCGTCTCGGTCACCATGCCGATCGGCGGGTGCAGACCGGCTGCCACGGCGGCACATCCCGCGACGGCCGTGGTGGCGACCGACCCCCGTGCGCCGATCAGCCAGACCCCGACGGACGAAGCGACGGACGGAGGAGCGGCAGGCTCGACATGCTGAACGGCGGACACGGGGGACTCGGACACGGCTGCCTCCTGCAAGACTCCAGAGCTCACGCGCTCACGAGCTCACGAAACGTGGCTGTGTGGTGCGAGACGGCGGGCGGAGGTCCGGCGTCCTCCGCCCGCCGCCGTCTAGTGACCGGCGCCCGGTCGTGCCGCGGGCAGCTCCTTCACCCGGATGTTCCGGAAGGAGACCTCGTCGGCGTCGCCGTGGTTCTGGATGCCGATGTGCCCTTGGCGCAGGCTCCGCGCCGGATCGGTGTTGGTGAAGTCGTTGATCTTCACACCGTTGAGATAGACGCGCAGGCGTTCACCCTCGACGCGGATCTCATACGTGTTCCACTCCCCCGGAGAACCCGGTGACCCCGGTGAATCCGGCGAACCCGGCGGGTTCAACGCCCTGTCCCGCTTCTTCAGGTCGGCGGACTTGAAGCCGTAGACGGAGCCCGTGGTCTTCTCGGGGACATCCGTGGCGTCGATCTGGATCTCGTAGCCGTTGTTCACGGCCGACCAGGGGTCGTCGGACGCCGGGAAGCCGACGAAGATCCCCGAGTTGTCGTCGCCGCGCATCCGCCAGTCGAGCTTGAGCGAGTACGCGCCGAGTTGGCGACGCTCGTACCAGAGCATGCCCATGCCGCCGACGGTGGTGAGCGTCCCGTGGTTCTCGTCCAGGGCGAAGGTGCCCGGGCCGGCCTGTTTCCAGCCCGACAGGGACGCCGCCGTGCCGTCGAAGACCGACGTGTAGCCCTTCTCCGGGCGGCAGTCGGCCTGGACGGCGCCGACCGCCCAGCGAAGTCCGCCGAGGAGGTGCCGGCGGAAGGCCGGTTCGGCGTACGACTCCTTGGTGTGGCCACCGCCCGTGTAGAAGGAGCGGCCGCCCTGGTAGTCGCTCTGGCACCAGGCGATGGGATGGTCGCCCGCCATCGTGCCGCCCGCGTACGACGACTCGTCGAGCGAGGCGAGGACCCGCGCCCGCGCACGCGGGTTGGAGCGGTAGTTGTACCACTCGTCGGTGCGCTCCCAGGCCCCGGTGCCCAGGTGGGACGTGGCCGGGTGCGCGTGGTCCTCCGCGTGGACCTTCGCCCGCTGGATCGCGGGGTGCGACTGGAAGTACGCCCCGGCGAGACCCGAGTAGAAGGGCCAGTCGTACTCGGTGTCGGCGCGGCGGCGTGCACCCCGACGTAGGCGCCGCCGCCGCGGATGTAGCCCTCGAAGGCCCGCTGCTGGGCGGTGTCGAGGACGTCCCCGGTGGTCGAGAGCCAGACGACGGCGTCGTACCGGCGCAGGTTCTTGGCCGTGAAGGCGGCCGCGCTCCTCGGTGCCGTCGACGGCGAAACCGCCCTCGGCGCCGAGTTCCCTGACGGCCGTCACTCCGGCGGGGATCGAATCGTGCCGGAAGCCGGCCGTCTTGGAGAACACCAGGACGCGTTCGCCCCCCCTCACCCGCCCCTACCCCCCGGGCCCGGCTC
>RBWT01000408.1 GCA_004010275.1 Streptomyces huasconensis | reverse complement strand
GCGTCCCGGGCCGTGCGTCCCACGCCGATCAGGGTGGCCGACGCCGGGCCCGTCCAGTCCCCGTACCCGGTCAGGTGCAGACGCGGCTCGTCGAGGGCACGCGTTCCTTCGGTACGGATGTGCCCGCTCTCGCCGCGCAGGTTCAGCGGGGCGAGATGGGCGAGCGCCGGGCGGAAACCGGTGCACCAGACGATCGTGTCCGCGCCGGTCGCGCTGCCGTCGCCCACCGGACGCCGTCGGCGGTGAGCCGGGAGAACATGGGCGTCGCGGTGAGGAGCCCGGCGTCGCGGGCGGCGCGGACCGGAGGTACGGCCACGATGTCGCCGAGCGAAGCCACCCCGCCGGTGTCGTCGCGGCCTTCTTCGAGCGCGCGGCGGCGGGCGGTGGCGACATCGAACAGGGCGCGGCCGTCGATGTCGTCGGCCAGGAACCGGGGCGGGCGCCGGGTCGCCCAGATCACCTCGGCGCGGCCGTCCAAGGCGAGGTCGGCGGCGATCTGGGCGCCGGAGTTCCCGCCGCCGACCACAAGGACGCGCTGCCCGGTGAAGTCGGCCGGCGAGCGGTAGTTCACCGTGTGCAGCTGCCGGCCGGTGAAGACGCTTCGGCCGGGCACGGCGGGGAGGAAGGGCCGCGACCAGGTGCCGGTCGCGCTGACGACCGCGCGGGCCCGCCAGGCGCCGCCGCAGTCGGCCTCGACCCGAAGCCGGTCGCCGTCGCGGCGTACGGCGTCCACGCGGACCCCACGCTGGACGGGCAGGTCGTAACGCTTCTCGTAGTCGGTGAGGTAGTCCACCACGTGTCCGGCGTCCGGGTACGTTTCGCCCGGCTGGGCGGGCATGAGCCGCCCGGGCAGCGAGGAGTGCTCCGCGGGGGAGAACAGGTGCAGCGAGTCCCACATGTGCTGCCAGGACCCGCCCGGCGCCGGACCGGCGTCCAGGATGACGAAGTCGAGGCCGCGCCGCCGCAGGTGGTAGCCGGCGGCGAGCCCTGACTGGCCGCCGCCGACCACCACCACATCCGCGTGCCGCGTCACGGGGCCGTCGTCACCGCGTCGGCGGCGAACTTCCGGCGCCAGGCGAGCGCGACGTACACCAGGCCGATGAGGACCGGGACCTCGATGAGCGGGCCGACGACGCCGGACAGGGCCTGGCCGGAGGTGACGCCGAAGGTGGCGATGGCGACCGCGATGGCCAGTTCGAAGTTGTTGCCCGCCGCGGTGAACGCCAGCGTCGTGGTGCGGTCGTAGGCCAGACCGAGGCCCTTGCCGAGGAGGAAGGTGCCGAAGAACATGATCGCGAAGTAGACCAGCAGCGGCAGCGCGATCCGGGCGACGTCCAGTGGCTGCGAGGTGATCGTCCTGCCCTGGAGGGCGAAGAGGATGACGATCGTGAACAGCAGCCCGTAGAGCGCCCACGGGCCGATCCTCGGCAGGAACTTCGCCTCGTAGTCGGCGCGGCCCATCGTCTGTTCGCCGAGGCGGCGGGTGAGGAAGCCCGCCAGCAGCGGGATGCCGAGGAAGATGACGACGTTCAGCGCGATGTGCCACACGGACACGTCCAGGCCCTGGCCGTCGCCGAGGTTCAGCAGGCGCGGCAGCAGGTCGAGGTAGAACCAGCCCAACAGACCGAACGCGAGCACCTGGAACACCGAGTTCAGCGCGACCAGGAGGGCGGCGGCCTCGCGGTCGCCGCAGGCGAGGTCGTTCCAGATGATGACCATGGCGATACAGCGGGCGAGGCCGACGATGATCAGGCCGGTGCGGTACTCGGGAAGGTCCGGCAGGAAGATCCAGGCCAGCGCGAACATCACCGCGGGCCCGACGATCCAGTTGATGACCAGCGAGGAGACCAGCAGCCTGCGGTCGCCGGTGACGCGGTCGAGCCTGTCGTAGCGGACCTTGGCGAGGACCGGGTACATCATGACCAGCAGGCCGAGCGCGATCGGCAGGGAGATGCCGCCGATCTCGATC